>JAFEBZ010000178.1 GCA_018242405.1 Pseudomonadota bacterium
AAGAAAAACGTTTGATTGAAACGAGATGAACAACGATTTCCACAGCTTTGACGTGATCGTGATCGGCGGCGGACATTCCGGCACCGAAGCCGCGCTTGCGTCCGCGCGCGCCGGTGCGCGCACGTTGCTGCTCACCCACAACATCGAAACGGTGGGCGCGATGAGCTGCAATCCCGCAATCGGCGGGATTGGCAAGGGTCATCTGGTGAAGGAAATCGATGCGCTCGGTGGCGTGATGGCGCGTGCCGCCGATGCCGCCGGCATCCAGTGGCGCACGCTCAACGCATCGAAGGGACCTGCGGTGCGCGCGACGCGTTGCCAGGCCGATCGTTCGCTGTATCGCCAGTTCATCCGTCACGCGGTCGAAACACAGACGAATCTCACCGTGTTCCAGGCGGCGGTCGACGACGTGGTCATCGAAGGCGGACGCGTGCGCGGCGCGATCACCAATACCGGTATCCGCTTCGATGCGCTGGCGGTGGTGCTGACCGCGGGCACCTTCCTCGCCGGCAAGATCCATATCGGTGAAACCCAGTACGCCGCCGGGCGCATGGGCGATCCGCCGGCGTCAGCACTCGCGCAGCGCTTGCGCGAAGGCGCGTTCGTGGTCGATCGCCTCAAGACCGGCACGCCGCCGCGCATCGACGGCCGCACCCTCGATTATTCGGTGATGGACGAACAGCCGGGCGACACGCCGCGACCGGTGTTCTCGTTCATGGGCAGCGACGCCGACCATCCGGCGCAGGTGAGTTGCTGGATCACCCACACCACCGAACGCACGCACCAGATCATCCGCGATGCGCTGCATCGTTCGCCGCTGTATTCCGGCCAGATCGAAGGCATCGGTCCGCGCTATTGCCCGTCGATCGAGGACAAGGTGGTGCGCTTCGCCGAAAAGGCCTCGCACCAGATCTTCGTCGAGCCGGAGGGGCTGGGCGTGGTCGAAATCTATCCCAACGGCATCAGCACCTCGTTGCCGTTCGACGTGCAGCTGGAACTGGTGCGTTCGATCACCGGCTTCGAGAGCGCGCACATCACTCGTCCCGGCTACGCCATCGAATACGACTTCTTCGATCCGCGCGGACTGAAGTCTTCGCTGGAAACCAAGGCGGTCGCCGGACTGTTCTTCGCCGGACAGATCAACGGTACCACCGGTTACGAGGAAGCCGCGGCGCAGGGACTGCTCGCCGGCGTCAATGCCGCGCGTTTCGTGCAACAGAAGGACGCGTGGTCACCGCGCCGCGACGAAGCCTATATCGGCGTGCTGGTCGACGACCTGATCACGCAGGGAACGAGCGAGCCCTATCGCATGTTCACCTCGCGCGCGGAATACCGCCTGCAATTGCGCGAGGACAATGCCGATGCGCGACTGACGCCGGTCGGTCGTGAACTTGGATTGGTCGATGGCGCGCGCTGGGGCGCGTTCAACGCCAAGCGCGAGATGGTCGATCGCGAAACCGCGCGCCTCAAGACGCTGTGGGCGGCACCGAACAATGCCCTGGGCGATGCGATCGCGCGCCATATCGGCGTCGAGGTTTCGCGCGAGACCAGCGCCATCGACCTGCTGCGCCGTCCCGAACTCGACTACGCGAAACTGATGCAGGTGCCGGAACTCGGTCCTTCGGTTGCCGACGCCAAGGTCGCCGAACAGGTCGAGATCGAGGTCAAGTATTCCGGCTACCTCGATCGCCAGCGCGAGGAGATCGCGCGCGCGCGCCGCAACGAGGACACCGCGATCCCGCATGGCTTCGATTACGACGTGGTGCGCGGACTCTCGGCCGAAGTGCTGCAGAAGCTCACGCGCGTGCAACCGCAGAGCATCGGCCAGGCGGCGCGCATTCCCGGCGTCACCCCGGCGGCGATTTCATTGCTGCTGGTGCATCTGACGCGAGCGCGGCGCGAACGCGCGGCCTGACCGGCGCGATCAATCCCCGCGGCACTCCGGATCGCGCCGCAACTTGTCCATCCAGCCCTGCTGCGCGCAGCGGGTCTTGCGCGCTTCTTCGGTGCGGGCATCGGCGGCCTGTTGCGCCGCTGCTTGGCGCGCGTTCTGCAGCGCCGCCAGCCTGGCCCTGATTTGCGGCAGCGCGGCTTGCGCGGCGCGTTCGCCTTCGAGGATGGCGCGATTCTTCAACTCGAAATCGGCGGCGCCGATGTCGCTCACCTTCGGGCGGATCACGATGTCGGCGCGCGCAAGTTCCTGCGCCCCGAGCTTCTGGCCCATGATCTTGATGCTCTGGTTGATGTTGCCGACCATGCTGCCGGAGGGCGCGGCGTCGCCGGCCTTGCTGCTGATGTCGACCGCGATCACGAAGTCGGCGCCCAGCTGGCGCGCGGCGTCGACCGGCACCGGACTGACCACGCCACCGTCGACGTAGTGCGCCTTGCCGATGGTCGCGGCTTCGAACACCCCCGGAATCGAACTGGATGCGCGCACTGCCTGCCCGGTGTTGCCGCGCACGAACACGGTGCGTTCGCCGTTGGCGAGATTGGTCGCGACCGCAGCAAACGGCTTGCGCAATCTCTCGATGCTGCGGC
>JAFEBZ010000179.1 GCA_018242405.1 Pseudomonadota bacterium
AACGCCTCGCGTCCGGTCTTCAGCGCCGAGAAGAAGGTTTCGCGAATCGGTGTGACGCCGAAATCCATCAGCTGCCAGGCGTGACGGCGATCGCGTGCGCGGGCGAGGATGGTGGCGTTGGGGCTGAAGCGACGGATCAGGCGCACCGTGCGCAGGCTGTCTTCGACGCTGCCCATCGCCACCACGAACAGGCGTACATGCTCGGCGCCGGCGGAACGCAGCAGTTCCGGCTTGGTGGGATCGCCGTAATAGATCGGATTGCCGAAGCGACGGAAGAATTCGACTTGCTCGACATCGGAATCGATGGCGACGAAACGCACGTTCTGGGTGAACAGCAGGCGCGCGACGATCTGGCCGAAGCGGCCGAAGCCGGCGATCATCACTTGTGGCTGGTCGTCGGGGATTTCATCGAACGGGCGATCGTCCTTCTTCTTGCGCTTGCGCCCCACCAATTTGCTCACGGCGATCACCAGCAACGGCGTCACCGCCATCGACAGGCCGACGATTGCGGTCAGCTGGTCGCGCAGCTCCGATGGCAGCAGGCGCACGCGCGCGGCTTCGTTGAACACCACGAAGGCGAATTCGCCGCCGAGCGACAACACCGAGGCCAGCAGCAGGGCGCCGCGCGTATCGAGCTTGCCGGGGCGCCGTCCGATCGCGAACAGCAGGACGAACTTCACCACCATCAGCACGGCGACGCCCGAGGCGATCAATGCCGGATGCGAGGCGACTTCGCGCAGGTCGATGCTCATGCCGACCGCCATGAAGAACAGGCCAAGCAGCAACCCCTCGAACGGCTGGATCTGCGATTCCAGTTCGTGGCGGAATTCGGAGTCGGCGAGGATCACGCCGGCGATGAAGGCGCCGAGGCCGGCGCTCAATCCCGCGAGCTCGAGGAACCACGCGCTGCCCAATACAACCAGCAGTGCCGCGGCGGTGAACACTTCAGGCATGCCGGTGCGCGCGACCATGTTGAACAACTGGCGCAGCAGCAGGCGGCCACCGAGCAGCAGCACCGCGATCGCGCCGATCGCCTTGCCGGCAGCCAGCCACGGTGAAACGTCGGCGTGCTGGACGTTGCCGAGCAGCGGGATCGCGGCCAGCAACGGGATCGCCGCGATGTCCTGGAACAGCAGGATGGCGAAGGCGAGGCGGCCATGGTCGCTGTTGAGTTCGCCGCGTTCGGACAACAGCTGCAGGCCGACGGCGGTCGACGACAGCGCCAGCGCGACGCCGATCACCAGCGCAGTGTTGAAACCGGAGCCGCGGAACCAGCAGATCGCGCCGAGCGCCAATCCGGCCAGCGCAACCTGCAGCGCGCCGACGCCGAATACCGCGCCACGCATCACCTTGAGGCGCGGCAACGACAGTTCGAGGCCGATCACGAACAGCATCATCACCACGCCGATTTCGCTGGCGGTGAGTACGCGTTCGGGATCGGAGACGACCTTCAGCGCATGCGGGCCGAGCAGGACGCCCGCCGCGAGATAGCCGAGCACCGCGCCAAGGCCGAAGCGCTTGAACACCGGCACCGCGACGACCGCGGCCAGCAGGAAAACGAGGGCGAGTTGCAGACCGCTATCGGGCATTGGAACCTCCGATGACCATTATGGAGGGGTATGGCCGGCGCGTGCGAAAATCATCCCATGCACACTCCAGAAACCAGCCTGCTCGGCCGCGAAGTCGCCTACCCGCAGCACTACGATCCATCGCTGCTGTTCCCGATTCCGCGCACGCAGGGTCGCGACGAACTCGGCATCCGTGCCGACGCCTTGCCCTTCGTTGGCCACGATCGCTGGCAGGGCTATGAGCTGGGCTGGCTCGACGTACGCGGCAAGCCGCAGGTCGCGACAGCGATCTTCGAAGTGCCGGCGACATCACCGAACCTGGTCGAATCGAAATCGTTCAAGCTCTACCTCAACTCCTTCAACGCCCATCGCGTCGGTTCCGCGGATGAACTGCGCGCGATCATCGAACGCGACCTCTCGAACGCCTCCGGCGCACCGGTGCGGATGCAGTTCGGTTTGCCGCCATTGCGCGAGGACGATGGCGGCGAATGCATCGACGGGCTCGACATCGCCATCGACCACTACGGGCCACCCGATCCGGCATTGCTGTCAGGGACCGGTGAAAATGTCGAAGAAACCCTGGTCTCGCATCTGCTGAAGTCGAACTGCCCGGTCACCGGGCAACCCGACTGGGCCACATTGCTGATTCGTTACAGCGGCCCGCGCATCGATCACGAAGGCCTGTTGCGCTACGTCGTCGGCTTCCGCGACCAGCGCGAATTCCACGAGCAATGCGTCGAACGGATCTTCGTCGACGTGCTGGCGCAGTGCCATCCGCGCGCGCTTTCGGTGGAAGCACGCTACACCCGCCGCGGCGGGCTCGACATCAACCCCCTGCGGGCACTCCCGGGCAGCGAATCGCTGGAAGTGTGGAGAACGCCACGCCAGTGACGCATTAAATGAATACGGACGTGATGATGTCTTAACACGTGCCGTGGCATGGTCATCGGGCCTTACCCATAGCCAAGGTCCTGGAGTCCAACATGAGCGGTAACGAAGAAAACGTCGATCCGTTGTTCAAAGATGCGCAGACTGGTTCCTTCTCCACCGAAGCGTCCACTGATGGTGGCGGCGGTGCGGGCACGCAGACCTACACGGTGCAGTCCGGTGACACGCTGTCGGCGATCGCCAAGCAGTTCTACGGCCATGCCAACAAGTACAACGTGATCTTCGAGGCCAACCGCGACATCCTCGACGATCCCGACAAGATCAAGCCGGGCCAGATTCTCAAGATCCCCGCTGCCGAATAATCGCGGCGCGTGCGTCCCTCATCCATTTCTCGAGAGAACGAATCCATGAAACAGACCCGTCTTCCGTTGGTCCTGTCCGCCGCGCTGATCGCCAGCGTCGCAGTCGTTGGTTGCAAGAAGAAGGAAGAAGCACCGCCGGCACCGCCCGCCGCGGCAACGCCTGCTCCGGCGCCTGCCCCGGTTGCCGCGACTGCATCCGTTGCTTCGGTTGATCTCGGCAGCGCCGTTGGTGCCGATTTCAAGGTCACCGCACCGGCGACCACCTTCAAGCCGAAGGACACCGTCTATGCATCGGTCGGCACCTCGACCAGCGATCCCGCCGCCACCGTGCCGGGCAAGCTGACTGCCACCTGGCAGTACGACAAGGCCGGCACTCAGGTGAAGGCGGGCGAGGAAACCAAGGAAGTGAGTTTCAGCGGTGCAGGTACTACCGACTTCTTCCTCAAGCAGCCATCAGGCCTGCCGGCCGGCAAGTACAAGGTTGAAATCTCGCTCGACGGCGCCGTGGTCCAGACCAAGGAATTCGAGGTCAAGTGACTTCGTGATCGCCTGATCGCACGGTTTCCATCCGCCACGGTGTGGATGGCGACGAAAGGACGCAGCCTGACGGTTGCGTCCTTTTTTCATGGAGAAAGTTGTGGCGATGCGCTGCGGCGGGCGACAATGGCGGTTCTTTCGCACACCGCTGCACGGAGCCGACATGGCCGATTCCAGGATCCTCTACACGCTGACGGACGAAGCGCCGTTCCTCGCCACCGCCTCGTTCCTGCCGATCGTGCAGGCCTATGCGAAAACCGCCGGCATCAGCGTCGACACTCGCGACATTTCGCTGGCCGCGCGCATCCTCGCGCAATTCCCGGACGTGCTGAAACCGGAACAACGCGTCAACGACGATCTCGCCGAACTCGGCCAGCTCGCGACCACGCCCGACGCCAACATCATCAAGCTGCCCAACATCAGCGCGTCGGAGCCGCAGCTCAAGGCCGCGATCGCCGAATTGCAGAAGCATGGCTACGCCCTGCCGGACTATCCGGAAGACGCGAAGAACGACCAGGATCGCGAATGGAAGTCGCGCTATGACCGCGTCAAGGGCAGTGCGGTGAACCCGGTGCTGCGCGAAGGCAATTCCGACCGCCGTGCACCCAAGGCGGTGAAGAACTACGCCAAGGCGCATCCGCATCGCATGGGCAAGTGGAGCGGTGATTCGAAGACGCATGTCGCGCACATGGAATCCGGCGATTTCTACGGCAGCGAGCAGTCGGTGACGTTGGTGCAACCGGGCAGCGTGCGCGTCGAATTCAGCGGTGACGTCGGTGGCAGTTTCCCGCTGCGTGCACCGGTGAAGGTGCAGGCGGGCGAAACCATCGATGCCTCGACCCTGAGTGCGAAGGCACTCGGCGATTTCGTCGATGCCCAGATCGCCGATGCCAAGGCGCAGGGCGTGCTGTTCTCGCTGCACCTCAAGGCGACGATGATGAAGGTCAGCGATCCGATCATGTTCGGCATCGTCGTCCGTCGTTTCTATCGCGACGTGCTGGAAAAGCATGCCGACGCACTGGCATCGATCGGCTTCGATGCCAACAACGGCATTGGCGACCTCTATGCGCGCATGGGTGAATTGCCGGAAGACGTACGTGCGCAGATCGAGGCCGACATCGCCGCCGAATATGCGCAGCGTCCGGGTGTGGCGATGGTCAATTCCGACAAGGGCATCACCAATCTGCACGTGCCCAGCGACATC
Source organism: Pseudomonadota bacterium (assembly GCA_018242405.1). Classification (GTDB taxonomy): domain Bacteria; phylum Pseudomonadota; class Gammaproteobacteria; order Xanthomonadales; family Xanthomonadaceae; genus Solilutibacter. Next base: position 4,560 of record JAFEBZ010000179.1, read on the forward strand.
ATCGTCGACGCATCGATGCCGGCGATGATCCGCGACAGCGGCCGCATGTGGAACGCCAGGGGCGAACTGCAGGACACCAAGGCGCTGATCCCCGATCGTTGCTACGCGGGCATTTACCAGGTCGTGGTCGAGGATTGCCGCGCGCACGGCGCATTCGATCCATCGACAATGGGCGACGTCCCCAACGTCGGCCTGATGGCGCAAAAGGCCGAGGAATACGGCAGCCACGACAAGACCTTCCAGATGCCGGGCAACGGCGTGGTGCGTGTGATCGACGATGCCGGCAAGGTGCTGATGGAGCATCGCGTCGAGGCCGGCGACATCTGGCGCATGTGCCAGACCAAGGACGCGCCGGTTGCCGACTGGGTGAAGCTGGCGGTGAGCCGTGCGCGTTTGAGCGGCACGCCGGCGGTGTTCTGGCTCGATCCGCAGCGCGCGCATGATCGCGAAATCCAGGCCAAGGTCGAGCGTTACCTCAAGGACCACGACACCAGCGGCCTCGACATCCGCATCCTGTCGCCGGTCGAAGCGATGAAGTTCTCGCTGGAACGCATCCGCAAGGGCGAGGACACCATCTCGGTGACCGGCAACGTGTTGCGCGATTACCTCACCGACCTGTTCCCGATCATGGAACTCGGCACCAGCGCCAAGATGCTGTCGATCGTGCCGCTGATGGCCGGTGGCGGCCTGTTCGAAACCGGTGCCGGCGGTTCCGCGCCCAAGCACGTGCAGCAGTTCGTCGCCGAAGACTACTTGCGCTGGGATTCGCTGGGCGAATTCCTGGCGTTGCAGGCCTCGTTCGAACAACTTGCACAGCACGCCGGCAACAAGCGCGCGCAGGTGCTGGCCGATGCACTCGACGCCGCCAACGGCAAGTTCCTCGACAACGACAAGTCGCCGTCGCGCGCACTGGGTGGCATCGACAATCGCGGCAGCCATTTCTACCTGGCGATGTACTGGGCGCAGGCGCTGGCCGCGCAGACACAGGATGCCGAACTCGCTGCGTTGTTCGCGCCGCTGGCGAAGACGCTCACCGACAACGAAGCGAAGATCGTCGGCGAGTTGATCGCGGTGCAGGGCAAGCCGGTCGATATCGGCGGCTACTACCACGCCGACATGAGCAAGGTATCGGCGGCGATGCGCCCGAGCACGACGTTCAACGCCGCGCTTGCCGCGTTGTAATTTTTTTCACTTGTGATGAAACGAAAGGGGCGCCATTGGCGCCCCTTTTCATGTTGCGGTCAACTGCAGCAGGCGGAATGGTCGGGCCGCGAACGCACCGCATACCCTTCAAGCGGTTCTTCCTGATCGAAATTGTGGCCGGCATGCATCGGTCGCCCGCCTAGCAACCAAAGTGTCCGCAGTGACGATCTGGGCTTGCGACGCTGGTCAGTCTCCTGGTCGCAATCCCGGGCGTCGACCAGATCCTGCGGACGATTGGAATAGCCTTCCAGGAACAACATTTCCCTGAAGATTTTCATGATCCTCTCCCGTGCCAGGGTGGTGACCACCCATTGAACGAGGTAGAAGATAGGGTTCGAGGTTGGCTGGTACCAGCGACCATTTTGCAAGCCAGACTTGAATTTTATTCAAAATATGAGCCGTCTTCCCCTGCACGCACTGCCCGGTTTCATCGCCGCCGCCCGCACCGGCAACCTGTCGCGTGCGGCCGATTCGTTGCATCTGACGGTCAGCGCGCTCAGCCACCAGATCAAGGCGCTGGAGATCCGGCTCAACCGCACTCTGTTCGTGCGTGGCGCCCGCGGAATCACCCTGACCGAAGATGGCCGGCGCCTGCTGGAACGCATCGGCCCGCATTACGACGGCATCGAATCGGCGCTGCGCCCGTATGCTGCACGCCATGACGACATCCTCACCGTCAGCGTGACGCCGTCGGTGACATCGGCGTGGCTGGTCCCGCGGCTGGGTCGATTCCTCGCCAACCATCCCGAACTCGAGTTGAGCGTGCTGTCGGATTCGGCGTTGGTCGACTTCGCGCGTGACACTCATATCGATGCCGCATTGCGCATTGGCGACGGCCAGTGGAGCGGTTTGCAGGTCGAGTTGCTGATGGACGAATGGCTGGTGCCGGTGGCGAGCCCGGATTTGATCGATCGCCATGGCGGGGTGCCCACGCCGGAATCGTTGCGCGAATGGCCGCTGCTCGGTGATCCCGATGACGAGTGGAACCACTGGTTCGCGCAGCACGGCCTGCCACCCGTCAAGCGTTACGTCGCGACCTTCAACGATTCGGAAGCGCAGAACCGCGCGGCGCGCGAAGGTGTCGGTGTTGGTCTCGGGCGGTTGACGCGGGTGCGCCTGATGCTGGCGTCAGGGCAGTTGGTCGCGCTGACGGCGCAGCCGATCAAGGCCAGCTACGCGCACTACCTGGTGTATCCGGCGCGTTCGATACAGCATCGCGGCATGCAGGTGTTCCGCGATTGGCTGCATCAGCAAGTGCGCGCGGACGTGCGCAGCTTCGCCAAGTTGCCATTGCCGCGCCAAGCATGATTCGCGTGGTTTCGCCAACGAAAAGGGGCGCCATTGGCGCCCCGTTCCACATCCATTGAAGCAATGGATCAGATCGCGATGTCGGCGCGCTTCTGCCTGCGCAGCATCGTGGTCACCAGGGTCATCGACAGCAGGAGCGTCGCCACCGCGAAGATGCCCATGCCGAGATAGGCACCACCCAGAGTGCCATTCGCGACGCTATTGGCATCGACGACGGGGATGAACTTTGCCGCGGCCATGCCGGTGTAGTGCATGCCGCACACGGCGACACCCATCACCAGTGCGCTGCCCAGCATCTGCACCCAGCCGCGGAGGTTGAAGGCCAGCCACAGCGCCACGCAGGACGCGACGATCGCGATCGCCACCGAGGCGATGACCAGCGTGCCGTCGTACTGGATTTCCGCGGGCATGCGCATCGCGGCCATGCCGGTGTAGTGCATGCCGGCCACGCCGAGGCCGGTGAGGATGCCGGCGAGAACCAGCTTGCCCATGTTGAACTGACCGGTGCCGACGATGGCGAGGCCGACCGCGACCGCGGCCAGTCCGATGACGGCCGACAGCACGGTCAGCGGCAGGTCATAGGTGACCGTCATGTCCATCTTGCAGGCGAGCATGGCGATGAAATGCATGGCCCAGATGGCGCCGACACCAAGCGCGGCCGCCGAACCGAGCACCGATTGCAGGCGTTGACCGCTGCTGCGCGCGGCCGGAATCGACACCGCCAGCTGCAATGCGGTGAACGAACCAAGCACCGAAACAAGATAGGACAGAGCGACGAGCAGTGGATCGTGGACGCATTGGATCGCATGGTCATGCATGGTGGTTCCCCTTTCCTCTTTGGTGGTGGAGGCAGCGTGGAGACGCTGTCGCTGTGATGCGGTCAAACGTGGAATTCGAACCTGCAGCAGTCATCGCCGTGTGCGCAGCAGGTGGACTCGCTGACGCGCACGGTCCCCAGATGACCCGATTCGTTGATCAATCCTTCCAGGAAGCCGCGGAAGAAATGGCATTGCGGTGTCGGCAGGGATTTCTGTCCCGGCGTGCAGAACGGACTGGCGGTGGTGGTCAGGCCGTCGCCTTCCTGCCTGGCCGGGATCATCTGCTTCAGCGCCGGCAGGGCCAGATGGGTGACCGAACCGGCCAGCGGCTGGCGCGCACCGAGGGCGAAGTCGCGCTTGAACACCCAGGCGCCGACGCGTGCGCCGATGTGGCGCATGGTGGCTTCGCGTTGCGCGGGATCGACGCTGCGTTCGAGCGCCATCACGGTGCCGAAGATCTGCGGATAGTCGCGCGCGACCTGCGGCAACATCTGGTCGATGCGCTTCTGGTCGGCAACGGCGCTTTGTGGCGGCGCCGCGTCGGTTGCTGCGGGTGCGGATGCGGTGGCCGGAACTGCCGCGGTCGCAGTCGGGATCATCGGCGCATTGCCGGAAGCCGGATCGAAGACGCCAGCCTCGAGGCTGCTCACCATGTGATGCGAGCCGAGCTGCTCTTCCAGTTTCAGTAGGTTCGCTTCCGGTCCCTTGACCATCAACGACATCACCACACCATTCTCGATGTTGGCGCGACGATGGCGCAGCAGGGTGAACTGGTTGGCGAGCAGGATGTCGCTCAACGCGATCAGCAAGCCTTCCTTGTAGCTCGATACCACCCGCAATTCGACTTCGATCATCCCCAAATCCCCATTTCCGCTTCGGTTGCTGCAGACCGCCATTCGATTGACCAATAACGGCACAGTATTTGAGCGCATAGGCATGACGTCCAAGTTTTTCGGCAAATGATCAGGGCCGCTTCTGCCAGCTTGACCATTTCGGCGACTTTGACCATTACAGCGCCGGTTGACCAACTTGGCAGTTCATTGTGATCTCGGCAGCTTGCCAGAAACGGCAACACTGACCACTTCGGTAAGGCTTGCCCGTTTCCGGCATGAACTCGTAAGCTCCCCCGTCAAGCGGACACTGTAAAAGTAGAACTCTCGGCGTTGTGGGATCGGTACTCGGCGGGCGTCATGCCGCCGAGTGCGGTGTGGGGTCGTTGCTCGTTGTAGTCGATCAGGAA
>JAFEBZ010000017.1 GCA_018242405.1 Pseudomonadota bacterium
AAAGCAACAACACGCGCACGAGGCGGGCGATAACGTCGGGTGCGCAGGTCGTACTGGTGTGCCGGAGCGCACAGCGCGACAGGATGTCGCGCGCCCGCGATCAGCACATGGATGTGCTGTTCGCGGGAAGAGGAGGTACACCGGTGCGGCCGGCGCAGGCTTGACCACCCCACCCGCCTAGCCAGCGCGTGCGAGCTGTCCCAGCATGAACGCATACATCTCGGCCGTCTCGCGATAGCGGCGGAAACGCCCCGACTTGCCGCCGTGACCCGCCTCCATGTTGATGCGGAACACCAGCGGATGCTTTGAGGTATCGACATCGCGCAAGCGCGCCACGTACTTCGCCGGTTCCCAGTACTGCACCTGCGAATCCCACAATCCGGTGCCGACGAACATCGCCGGATAGGCCTGGACTTTCAGGTTGTCATACGGCGAGTACGACAGCATGTAGTCATAGCTGTCCTTGTGTTCGGGATTGCCCCACTCGTCGTATTCGTTGGTGGTGAGCGGGATGGTCGGATCGAGCATCGTCGTCACCACGTCCACGAACGGCACCTGCGACAGGATCACCCGGTAGTCCTGCGGCGCCATGTTCGAGATCGCACCCATCAGCAGGCCGCCGGCGCTGCCGCCCATCGCGGCGACGCGATCCTTCGCCACGTATTTGTTGTCGACCAGCCAGCGGGTGACGTCGATGAAGTCGGTGAAGCTGTTCTTCTTGTGGAACATGCGGCCGTTGTCATACCAGTCGCGCCCCATCTCCTCGCCGCCGCGGATATGCGCCAGCGCGTAGACCATGCCGCGATCGAGCAGGCTGATGATCGAATTGGTGAACGACGGGTCCATCGAATGCCCGTAGCTGCCGTAGCCGTACTGCAGCATCGCCGCCGTGCCGTCGCGCTTGAAATCCTTGCGATACACCAGCGACACCGGCACCTGCACGCCATCGCGCGCCGGCACCCAAACGCGCTCGGTGACGTAATTCGATTGATCGTAGCCACCCAGCACCGGCTGCTGCTTCAACAAGCGACGTTCGCCGGACTTGATGTTCACCTCATAGGTGATGACCGGCGTGGTCAGCGAGGTGTAGCTGTAACGCAACCACTCGGTATCGGCCTCGGCGTTGACCTCCAGCCCCATCGAATAGGCGGACTCGTCGGCCTTGACGTATTCCTCGCGGCCATCCGCGTGGAGGATGCGGATCCGTTCCAGTCCGCCCGAACGTTCGTCGATCGCGCTGAAGTCGTCGAACAGCTCGATGGTTTCGATGAAAACCGCGGGATCGTGCGCGATCCAGTCGACCCACTCCGCGCGCGATGACGAACCATCCGCCGCGGTGACGATCTTGAAGTTCCTGGCACCGTCAGCGTTGGTGCGAATCACCCAGCGCCCATCGAAGTGATCTGCGTCGTATTCGACATCGCGCTCGCGGGCGCTGAGCACCTTGAACTCGGACGGATCGACGGCCGGCGCGTAGCGCTCCTCGTTCGACACCGTGCTGTGCATGCCGATGGTGATGTAGAGATCGTCGCGGGTGCGGCCGAGCCCCATGTAGTAGCTGTCGTCGTCTTCCTCGTAGACCACGGCATCCTGCGCGACATCGCCGCCAAGCACGTGTTTCTTCACGCGCTTGGTCAGCAGCGTCTCGGGATCGTTCTCGATGTAGAGCAGCGTACGGCCATCGTCGGCCCATTCGGCATCGGCGCTGGTGCCGGGAATCACATCGGAAAGCAGCGCGCCAGTGTCGAGATCGGTGAAACGCAGCGTGTACTGGCGGCGACCATTGGTATCGTCGGCCCAGACCATCATCCGGCTGTCGCGACTGATCGCCACCGGATGCGCGGAGTAGTAGTCGTGGCCCTGGGCCAACGCGTTGACGTCAAGCAGCACCTGTTCGCCGGCAAAGTCACCAGCGGCATTGGCGTTCTGGATCGACAGCGCATCGATGCCCGCGCCGTCCTTGCGCCGCGCGTGCACCGGATAGTCCTGCCCGGCGACATAGCGCGAGTAGTACCACCAGCCGCGCTCGCGATACGGCACCGAGCTGTCGTCCTGCTTGATGCGCGCGACGATCTCGCCGTAAAGGCTGTCCTCCAGCGGCTTGAGATGCGCCAGCATCGCGTCGGCGTAGGCGTTCTCGGCCGCGAGATACGCCAGCATCTCCGGATCCTGGCGTTCGTCGTCGCGCAGCCAGTAGTACTCGTCATCGCGCTTCGCCCCGAACGGCGCGGTGACGACGTGCGGCTTCTTCGCAGCGCGCGGCGCAGATTGGACGTTCGAATCGGACATCACTTCTTGCCCAGTTGATCCCACAGGAAGCCGTAGTTCAGCGCCCAGGTTTTCGCGGTCTGTTCGCTGGTGGAACCGGCACCGTGGCCGCCTTCGATGTTCTCGAAATAGCGCACGTCTTTTCCGGCAGCTTCCATCTTCGCCATCATCTTGCGGGCATGGGCCGGATGGACGCGGTCATCGCGCGTGGTGGTCCAGATGAAGGTCGGCGGATACTGCGTGAGCATGTTGCCCATCAGCAGGCCGCCATTGCTGCCGCCCATGGTGCCGAGACGCTTGGGCGAAGTGATCTTGCGCGCGATCAGGTCCTGCGCGACCGCCGCGAAATCCTCATAGGCCTTGTGGCGATTCTGCTTGAGCGCGGCTTCGTGCCAGCGCGGGCCGTACTCGCCGCCACCACGGATGTTGGCGACCACGTAGACGCCACCCGGCTCCAGCCACGCCTTGCCCATCACCGCGTTGTAGCCCGGCATCATCGAGATTTCGAAACCGCCGTAGCCATAAAGCAGCGTCGGGTTGTTGCCATCGAATTTCATGTCCTTGCGGTGGACGATGAAGTACGGCACGCGTGTGCCATCCTTCGATGTGACGAAATGCTGTTCGACCACGTCCTTCGACGCATCGAAGAACGACGGCATCGTCTTCAGCGTTTCCGGTGCCTTGCCGACATCGGCGATCGACAATGTCGTGGGAGTGAGATAGCCGGATGCCGTCATCCACACCGCATCGGAATCAACGGCATCGACCGCGGCAACAGCGACCGTGCCGATTGCCGGCGCGCCGACGAATTCGCTCTTCTTCCACTCGCCATTGCCCGGCGTCAGCACCTGCAGATGGTTCTTGACGTCGTCCAGCACGTTCAGCACCACGTGGTTCTTGGTCCACGTCGCGCCTGCGAGGGAAGTGGTGGCCGTCGGCACGAACAATTCGGTGATCGCGCGCTTGCCCGCCATCCAGTCGTTGAAGTTGGCAACCAGCAGCGATCCCGCCTTGTAGGTCTTGCCATCCAGCGACCAATCGCTGCGCGGCTCCAGCACCAGCCAGTCGCGCACCACGTGGCGCTGCATCGAATCGGGCACGTCGATCTTCGCCAGCGTGCCGTCGGCTTTGCGCAGGAAGGTTTCGCTGCTGTAGAAATCGATGATGCGGGTGACGAAATCGCGCTCGTACCCGGGCGTGTCGTCGTGGCCGGCGCTGATCGACATGTCGACCGGCTTGCCTTCGTACACCACTTTGGCCGCGCTCATCGGCGTGCCGCGCGTCCACAGCTTGGCGATGCGCGGATAGCCCGACGTCGTCATCGAACCGTCGCCGAAATCGGTCTGGGCGAACACATGGTCGGCGTCGATCCAGTCGATGCCACCCTTGGCCAGCGGCTTGACGAAGCCGTCCTTCACGAACTGGCGCGTCGTCATGTCGAATTCGCGCGTGGTGTCGGCATCCGATCCGCCCGGCGACAGCGAGATCAGGCACTTGGTGTATGCAGGACGCAGGCAGCTCGCGCCATGCCATACCCAGTTGCTGCCCTCGGCCTTGTTCAGCGCGTCGAGGTCGATGATGGTTTCCCACTTCGGCTGCGCCTTGCGATATTCCGCCAGCGTGGTGCGCCGCCAGATGCCACGCACGTGCTGCTTGTCCTGCCAGAAGTTGTAGTACCACTCACCCTGTTTTTCGACGCCGGGGATCTTGGCTTCGGAATCGAGGATCGCGCGGATGTCGGATTGCAGCCTGGCGAACCCCGGCTTGCCACCGAGCTCGGCTTCGGTGCGGGCGTTGTGTTCCTTCACCCACGCCATCGATTTGTCGCCGTGGATGTCTTCCAGCCACTGATTGGGGTCTTCCTGCATCGCTGCCTCCGCGTGGGCCATGCCCCCGAAAGCAAGCGCGGCAGCCAGGCCGAGGCGAGCGGTACGCGATCCATTCATGGGGCAATCCTGAGCATGGGTATGTGACCCTCCACGCTATCACGCAAGGGGGATCGCCCCACCCGCCAGAAGTCACGCGGCGAGTTACATCCGCAGGCGTCGGGCCTGGACGCGGCGAGCGCCGCCACGATGCGCCATCAATGTCGCCAGGCGCGGCAGCGGCAGGCCTTCGGCGACCCACAGCGCACACGCCGGCATCAGCACCAGCCACAACGGCATCCAGCCCAGCCAGGCGTTCGATCCGCGGGCAGCGGGCAGCAGCGCGACCAGCGCCAGTCCGCTCAGCAGGGCGCGGCGGAGCAACAGCACATGGGGGTGGATGAAGGATCGGGTCTGCATGGCTGGCACTCCATCGTTGTGATGGATCCAGCTTCGCCCGCCGTCATCTCAGAAGCTGCGACCCCGGGTCACGAATCGTAATTCGATGCCGCCAGCGTCAAGAGCGTGCGCGCCTGTTCGCGCAGGCTGCGTGGCTCGATGATCTCGGCATCGCCGCCGTACTGCAGGATGTCCATCAGCAATTCGCGGCCATTGCTGTACGGTACTTTCAGTTCGTAGGAGCCGTCGGGCAGGAAACGGCCTTCCTGGCGCGAATGCCAGTGCTCGTCGGCGACCCAGCGCGCGGACTTGGCATTGAAGCGGATCGTCGCCGTGCCCTTGGGATCGCCGGAGAAGATGCCGTAGCCACCGGCGAGATGACGGTCGAGTTCGGCGTCGGGGACATCGCGCGCGGAAGCATCGAGCATCTTCGCGCCACTGACGCGATCGACCGAAAAACTGCGCAGCGCCTCGCGATCATGATCGAAGGCGTCGAGATACCAGTTGCCGCGATAGTGGGTCAATCGCTGCGGCGAAACGCGACGACGCGTGGTTTCGTCGGTGGAGCGGGCGCGGTAATCGAAACTCAGTTCCTTGCGTTCCAGCGTCGCCGACGCCACGGTGCGGAAGGAATGCTCGTCGAGCCGGCGCGCCTTGTGCGCCAGCACCCGAATGCGTTCCATCGGCCAGCGGCGGCCACCGGCCTGCTCTTCCAGCAGTTTTTCGATGCGCGACTGCAACGGCGCCAATGCGCTGTTCAGCACGTTGCCGCCGGTGTGGCCCATCAGCGCCTGCGCCGCCATCAACGCGTGCAGCTCTTCGGAACTCAGCCACAGGCCGGGCAGCTCGAAACGCGAATCGTCGTGGCTGTCGTAACGGAAGCCGGCGTCGCCATCGCCGACGATCGGCGCCATCAACGCATCGCGCAGATAGGCGATGTCGCGATAGACCGTCGCGCGCGAACAGCCGAGCTGTTCCTGCAGGCTCGGTACCGTCACTGCATAGCGCGACGACTTGAAGATGCGATGAAGTGCGTGGATGCGTTCGTGGCGGTCCATGGATGCGGTCGGGCGCGGCTCAGCCCATAGCTTAACTTGCGGCGATCAAGGTCCGCGCACCGGCGGCCAGCAATTCATCCGCCAGCCGCTCGCCCAATGCTTCCGGCGCCGCGGCATCACCGTCGCCGCGCGCGCGCAGGCTGTGGCCGTCGCTGACCGCACCGACCAGGCCCTGCAAGTGCAGGCGATCGCCATCCAGCCGCGCGAATGCGGCGATCGGCACATGGCAACTGCCATCGAGGCGGCGATTCAGCGCGCGCTCCGCCTCCACGCAGGTGCGCGTCGGCGCGTGATCAAGCACCGCCAGCAATGCGGCGATCTCCGGGCTGTCGTCGCGGCACTCGATCGCGATCGCGCCCTGCGCCGGTGCCGGCAACCACTCTGGCGCATCCAGTCGTGCGCGGATGCGATCATCGAAACCGAGTCGCTGCAGGCCGGCACAGGCGAGCAGGATGGCGTCGTATTCATCGGCATCGAGCTTGGCCAGCCGCGTGTTGACGTTGCCGCGCAGATCGGTGATCACTGCATCCGGACGCAATGCGCGCAACTGCGCCTGTCGTCGCAACGATGCCGTGCCGACACGGGCATGCGCGGGCAATTCGGCGATGCTCGCATAGCGATTGCTGACGAAGGCATCGGCGTGGTCCCCGCGTTCGAGGATCGCCGGCAGCGTGAAGCCGGGATCGAGCACCATCGGCACGTCCTTGAGCGAATGCACGGCGCAGTCGGCTTCGCCGCGCTGCATCGCCAGTTCCAGTTCCTTCAGGAACAGGCCCTTGCCGCCGATCGCCGCCAGCGAACGATCGAGGATGTCGTCGCCGCGGGTCGACATCGGCACCAATTCGATTTCCAGGCCGGGGTGCGCATCGCGCAGGCGGGCAGCGACGTGTTCGGTCTGCCAGAGGGCGAGCGGACTCTTGCGGGTGGCGATGCGCAAACGGTTCATGCCGCCATTATCGCGCGTGTCGCTCAACCCTGTTCGATCGCCGTGCGCACCGTCGCCAGGCAGCGCCGACTGATTTCCAGCGGCTCGCTGACGCCGCGCAACAGCACGCGGTACTGGCCCTCGCCGTCACGGCGCAAGCCTTCCAGCGCCTTGCGCGCCACTAGGCAACCGCGGTGGATGCGCAGGAAACGGTCGGGGAACGCCTCCTCCAGCGACTTCAGCGAATCCTCGATCAGGTCGTGGCCATTCGCATGGTGGACCATCACGTATTTGTCCTCGGCCTGCAGATAGGACACTTCATCGATGGCGATGCGGCGGACGCCGCCGCGCTGGCGTACCAGCAGATGGCCGCGGGTGCCATCGCTGGCGAAGCTGCCACGCGTCGCCAGGTACAGGCGCGCGCGTTGCAGGGCGATTTCCAGGCGTTCGCGCCGCACCGGCTTGACCAGGTAATCGATCGCCTCGACATCGAAGGCCTCGGCGGCGTGCTCCGCATGCGCGGTGACGAAGACGATGCCCGGGCGCGGACGCAATCCCGCCAGTTCCCGCGCGACTTCGATGCCGTCGCTGCCCGGCATCGCGATGTCGAGCAGCACCAGGTCCGGCGGCGACTGCCGCGCCGACGCGATCGCTTCAGCGCCGTTCCCAGCCGCGCCGGACACAGTCACGTCGGGTGTTTGCTGCAGTATCGAATGCAGGCGCTCGCGCGCCAGCGGCTCGTCGTCGACGACGAGCACGCGCAACAGCTGTTGGCCCCGAGTGTCCTGCACCCACGCGTCCCCGCGATCTTTCGTGGGGCGATGTTAGCGCGCGCTCAACCCGCGCGAAACCTCGCCTCGAACCAGTTCGACAGGTCGGAGATTTCCTGCGGCATCACCGCGTGCATCATCGGATAGGCATGCCATTCCAGGTCGAACCCGCATTCGCGCAGCACGTCCGCGCTCATTTCGCCAGCCAGGTACGGCACCACCGGATCGCCCAGGCCATGCGCCATGAACACCGGCGGTTTCGCGGCATCGGCCCGGCACGCGGCCTTCGCGCGCTCGGGTGCCGGCAGATAGGTCGACAACGCGACCAGTCCGGCCAGCGGGTGCGCGCGCCGCATGCCCAACGCCAGCGCCACCGCACCGCCTTGCGAGAACCCGGCCAGCACGATCCGCGATTCCGGCACGCCACGCGCGACCTCGCGGGCGATCAGGGTTTCCGCCTGCGCCATCGATTCCTGCAGCCCCGCTTCATCGGCACGATTGGCGAGATCGAGATGGGCGATGTCGTACCACGCACGCATGCGCATGCCGCCGTTGATGGTGACCGCGCGCACCGGTGCATGCGGGAACACGAAGCGCACGGTCGGCCAGCCTTCGCGGCGCAATTCGGGAACGATCGGCGCGAAATCGTGGCCGTCGGCACCAAGTCCATGCAGCCACACCACCGACCAGCGCGGATCGCCCTGGCCGACGACGGTTTCGACGGTTTCAAGTTCGGTGTTCATGGCCGCAGTGTGCCATGCACGATCGGATCAGCGCGGCTTGAGCGTGAAACTCGCCAGCGACACGCCGATATCCCAGCCGTCGCCCTTGCCCTTGATCGCCAGCGAGACATTGCCCTTGGTCACCACCTGTACCTGTCGCGACTTCATCGCGCCGATATGGGCTTCGGCCGCGGCATAGGAGCCGAGCACGTCGCGGATATTGGTGATGCCGGTGAATTCGCCGGCGCCGTCGGTGATGCGCGACTTACCGAAGGTCAACCCGCCGCCGCGCGACACGATCGTCACCGGCAGGCGGTCGCCGTTGTTGCAGCTCACCACCCCGGTTCCCGAAGCGGTCTTGTAGAACACCGACCAGCCTTCGAGATTGAAACTGAGATGGCAGTCCAGTGCTTCCTCGGCCCGGACCTGCGGCGCCCATGCGGAGGTAGCGCAGGCGAGACAGGCGATCAGCAGGGCACGTTGGAATTGCGTCATGGCATCACGGTTGGGCCCGTCACCGCGACGAGCACCGGGCACCATAGCATTGCCCAGTTGAACGGCAGCGTAGCCGAACGTGACCGGTACAGGATCAGCGGCAGGCTTCGCGGACGCCGTCGTCGAGGGCGACCATGCGGTCGTAGGTCATGGTCTTGAACTCGCGATCGCGGATACGGTCGCGACGATGACGCGTCCGCTGGCAACGATCCAGGCCATCGCCACGCCCGGCCGACGCCACCCGACCACCGCGATGCACGCGCATGATCGCCGCGATCTCGGCGCGATTGCTGCGCTGCCATTCCAGGGTTTCCTGCCGAGTCTGGCGGATCGAAAGCGCCTGCCCCGCGCGATCGTCGTCATAGCTGCGGGTCCAGCCGGCGCGGGTGCCCGCCGGACAATCGCCGTCGACATAACTCACCGCCCCGTTCTGCCCGAGGCACTGATGGACCTCGCCCGCCAATGCATCGCCGCCAGCCAGTGCCAGCAGCACGATCATCATCCAGATCTTCCTCATCTCCGCTCCCGTCATTGCGACAGGAACAGCATCGCCCGCGATCGGGCCCGGAATCTGTCAGCCGTTTCCGAATGCGAGGTCGGCAACCGCCGCGGCGATTCCCGAGGCATCGCCGACCTGGCGCAGGCGCGGATGCGCCGCATCGACATCGTGTTCGGCCTCGTGGGCCCAGGTCACGTGATACGGCATGTGCACGCCGGCGCCGCCGAGCTCGAGCACCGGCGCGATATCGGAACGCAGCGAATTCCCCACCATCACGAACTCTTCCGGCTCGACGCCGAATTCGTGGAACAACCGCGCATAGGTGTCGACATCCTTTTCGCTGACGACCTCGATGCGTTCGAATCGCCCGGCCAATCCCGATGTGCGCACCTTTGCTTCCTGATGGAACAGGTCGCCCTTGGTGATCAGCACCACCGGCCAGTGCTCGGCCACGGCATCAACCGCGGCAGGAATGCCCGGCAGCACTTCGACCGGATGCTGCAGCAATTCGCGTCCGAGCGAGACGATGCGATGGATATCGGTGGCGGTGATCCGCGCGCCCGTGACCTCGATCGCCGCTTCGGTCATCGACAGCACCATGCCCTTGGCGCCGTAACCGAACACCGCGAGATTGCGCTTCTCCACCTCGTAGAGGCGACCGCCAAGATCGGCGAGATCGATGTAGCCCCCGACGATGCGGCGGAATTCGGCCTCGGCGGCGCGGTAATAATCCTCGCTCTTCCAGAGGGTGTCGTCGGCATCGAAACCGACCATGCGGATGGCAGTCGACATCCGCGTATTATCCCCCATGCGCCCCCCGAGGAGTCGCCATGCCCCCGCGCATCCTGCTGGTTTTCCCGCTGTTCCTGCTCTGTGCCTGCAATGGTGGCGCGCAACAGACCGAGAACGTGCCCACGGCCGCCGCCGGACAGGAACCATTCGCCGTGCAGCGGATCGCGCGCTTCGACGAGCCGTGGGCGATGGCCTTCCTGCCCGACGGCAAATTGCTGGTCACCGAAAAGCGCGGGCGCCTGATCCTGTTCGATCCAGCCACCAGGGCGAAAACCGTCATCGCCGGCACGCCGACCGTCGACTACGGCGGCCAGGGCGGATTCGGCGACATTGCGCTCGCGCCCGATTACGCCAGCAGCCATCGCATCTATTACAGCTACGTCGAGGCAGGCGACGACGACACCCGCGGGGCTGTCGTCGACAGTGCGACACTCGATCTCGCCACGCATGCATTGGCCAGCACGCGCCGGATATGGAACCAGCAGCCGAAAGTGACCGGCAACGGACATTTCAGTCACCGCATCCTGTTTTCGCCGGACGGCCGCTACCTCTACATCAGCTCCGGCGAACGCCAGAAATTCGATCCCGCGCAGGATCTCTCGACCAATCTCGGCAAGGTCTTGCGGCTGTTCCCGGACGGCAGCGTTCCACCGGACAATCCGTTCGCATCGCGCGGCGGTGTCACCGCACAGATATGGACGCTCGGACATCGCAACCTGCTCGGACTCGCCTGGGACAGCCAGGGCCGACTTTGGGAAGACGAGATGGGTCCGCGCGGTGGCGACGAACTCAACGTGATCGTGAAAGGCCGCAATTACGGCTGGCCGATCGTCTCCAACGGCGATCATTACGATGGCCGGTCGATCCCGCGGCACTCGACGCGACCCGACTTCGAGGCGCCGAAAACCTCGTGGAATCCGGTGATTTCGCCATCCAGCCTGGTGATCTACGACGGCGCGATGTTCCCGCAATGGCGTGGCCATGCATTGATCACCGGACTGTCGTCGGAGTCATTGATCGATGTCCAGATCGATGGCGACAAGGCGCGTGAAGTGCATCGCTATCCGATGGGCCATCGACTGCGCGCGATCAGGCAAGGCTCTGATGGCGCACTCTGGATCCTGCAGGACGGCAACGATGGCGACCTGCTCAAGCTGACGCCGAAAAACGCAAAATCACCTTGAAATCACGGGTGAAATCACTTCAATCCTGATCACGGCCCGCCGCGCAAACAGCTGCTATTGGGCAGCACGCAACACCGGCTGCAACGGCGGCAGCTTCATCGCCGAACGATAGGCTGCATGCAACGCGGTCACCTTCTGCACGTAGTCGACCGTTTCCTTGTACGGGGGGATGCCGCCATATTTCGCCACCGCGCCGATACCGGCGTTGTAGGCCGCTGCTGCCCTGCTGTAATCACCCTTGTAGAGCGCCAACAGGCGCTGGAGCAAACGCGCACCGCCGCTGATCGATTGTTCATGCGCATAGGGATCGACGACCCCAAGCTCGTGCGCGGTATCCGGCATCAGCTGCATCACGCCCTGCGCGCCTTTTGCCGAAGTCGCACGCTCGTCGAAGCCGCTTTCGGCGTGGGCGATCGCGCGCAGGAAGGCATCGTCCACCCTGGTTTTCTTCGCCGCCGACTTGAACTCCTTCGCATACATGTCGAGGCGCGGCTTGCTGACCTTGCCCAGTCCTTCGTGCGCCGGGGATCCTGGCGGTGTCTGTACGAAAAACTTCAACACCGGCGTCGAGCCCGGCAGATTGCGCGTGCTGTAGACGGTCTTGCCGTCCTGCTGGCGTTCGTAAAGCGTGCCGTTGATTCCACCGAGATCGCCCCACAGGTTCGGAACCTTGGCGGCGTTGTCGTCGATCTGCTTGGCAACGCATTTCGATCCCGGCTCCGGCGCCGTCGCCAGACTGACGGTATTGCCACGCACGCAGCGATAGACGGTCCGCGCCTGTGCGAAATCTGCGGCACCCAGCCCCGTCAAAGCCACCAGAATTGTCAGAAACCGCTTCATTCCGGCCATTTTCATCCATCCAGCTGAACAGGGCGTGGTCTTGAAGTCACTGTGACTTCCGGATTCCAGGCAAAAAGAAATCCCCAGCCTTTCGGCTGGGGATTCCAAGGTAAAAAACCTAGCGATGACCTACTCTCACATGCTGAACTGCACACTACCATCGGCGCAGCTGCGTTTCACTTCCGAGTTCGGAATGGGATCGGGTGGGACCACAGCGCTAATGTCGCTAGGAAGACGGTGAAGAAGTCGCCAGATGCCAATGGCATCGGCGCCGTCTTGCAGAGGGTGGAACGTAGCGAGAACTTTGTTTGCTTCAGACTCTCAATCGCGTCGATCGAGTCCAAGGCCACTTGAGGTTATATGGTCAAGCCGCACGGCTCATTAGTACTGGTTAGCTCAATGCATTACTGCACTTACACACCCAGCCTATCAACCACCT
>JAFEBZ010000180.1 GCA_018242405.1 Pseudomonadota bacterium
CGCCTGCTTGATCGGATACCACAACGCGAACATGCCTTGCGGCCAGCGTTCGAGGCCGCTGCGCAGTGCGGCAAGAGCGATGTCGAACTCGTCGAGTTGCGCCTCGTAAGGCGGATCGATCAGCACCAGTCCGCGCGCGAAACGCTGTTCGCCGATGCGCGGCGGCAACAGAGCCTTGATCGCGGCATAGCCATCGCGGACATGGGTGGCGACGCGCGAATCTCCGCGGAAATTCTCCGCGAGCGCGGCGGCGTCTTCGGGATGCAGATCGCAGCAGGCGATCCTGTCCTGTTCGCGCAGGGCGTGGGCGAGCAGCCACGGCGAGCCGGGATAGGCGTCGTCGCCGTGGGTTTCGCGGCAGGCGCGCACGGCGGCGAGGTAGCGATCCACCAGCGCATCGTCGCGGCGTTTCAGGCGTGCAATGCCGCCGTCGGATTCGCCGGTGCGCCGGGCCTGCTCAGACTGCAGGCGGTAGAGGCCGACGCCGGCGTGGGTGTCGAGGGCGAAGCAGGCCGCGGGTTTCGCGACCAGCGCATCGCACAGCGCGAGCAGCGTCACGTGCTTGAGCACGTCGGCGTGGTTGCCGGCATGGAAGGCGTGGCGGTAGTTCAAGTGCAACTCGGGATGGCGGCGGGCAGGAGAGTATGCGGCAGATCGCGGCGGCGACTTCGCATTCGCCACACAAAACATGCGCCCGGCTTCGCTAGCATGGCGGCATGCCCAAGATCCTGCTGGTCGAAGACGAGGCGGCCATCGCCGACACGCTGCTCTACGCGCTGGGGCGCGAGGGGCTGGACGTGCGCCACGTCGCGCTTGGGCGCGCGGCGCTGGACGCGGTCGCGGCGGGCGGCATCGACCTGGTCCTGCTCGATGTCGGACTGCCGGACATGGATGGTTTCAGCGTGTGCCGGGAATTGCGCCGTACCAGCCAGGTGCCGGTGATTTTCCTGACCGCGCGCAGCGAGGAGGTCGATCGCATCGTCGGGCTGGAAATCGGCGGCGACGATTACGTGAGCAAGCCGTTTTCCCCGCGCGAGGTGGCGACCCGCGTGAAGGCGGTGCTGCGGCGCGTGCGTGCTGCACCGGACAGCGCTTCGACCATCGAGAACACCGGCGATTTCGTCCACGATGCCGCAGGGTTGCGCATCTCCTATCGCGGCGTTTGGCTGGACCTCACCCGTTACGAATACGGCCTGCTGGCCGCGTTGTTGATGCGACCGGGCGCGGTGTCGAGTCGTGCGGTGCTGATGGATCGGGTGTGGACCGATGCGCTGGAAAGCGGTGATCGCACCGTCGACACCCATGTGAAAACCGTGCGCGCGAAACTGGCGGCGATCGCGCCCGATGCCGATCCGATCCGCACCCATCGCGGGCTGGGGTATTCGCTGGATACGGGGCGCGGATGAAGATCGGCTGGCGCGTCCTGCTCGGCTATTTCGTGATCGTGGCGATCGCGGCGCTGCTGCTCGGCCGCGTCTTCCTCGAACAGGTGAAGCCGGCGGCGCGCCAGACCGCCGAGGACACCCTGGCCGATACCGCCAACACGCTGGCCGAACTGGCCGGCGACGATCTCGCTTCCGGACACATCGGCGATGGCGAGTTCGCGCGTGGCCTGCGCGCGCTGCCGACACGACGACTGGGCGCGAAGATCTGGAATTACCGCAAGGATGGCGTGTCGTATCGCGTCACGATCACGGATGCGCGCGGTATCGTCGTCTACGATTCCGAAGGCCGCGATCTCGGGCGCGACAATTCGCGCTGGAACGACGTCGCCCGCACCCTGCGCGGCGAATACGGTGCGCGTTCGACCCGCGAAGAAGACGCCGACGATGCCTCGAGCGTGATGTGGGTGGCAGCGCCGATCTGCCACGACGGAAAACTGATCGGCGTGCTCAGCGTCGGCAAGCCCAACAGCGTGCTGCAGCCGTTCATCACGGGTAGTCGCGACGTGATGCTGCGCTGGGGACTGGTCCTGCTCGGCAGCGCCTTGCTGATCGGCATCGCGATGGCGTGGTGGCTGTCGCGCCAGTTGGGGCATCTGCGTCGCTATGCGCAGGCGGTGAGCGATGGCCGGCCGGCGCCGCTGCCGCGCGCCGCGGCAGAATTCGGCGAGCTCGGGCGCGCGCTCGACACCATGCGCGGCAAGCTGGAAGGCAAGCAGTACGTCGAGGAATACGTCCATACCCTCACGCACGAGCTCAAGAGCCCGCTGGCGGCGATCCGCGGTGCCGCGGAATTGCTCGATGCACCGATGCCCGAGGAAGATCGCGCGCGTTTCATCGGCCATATCCGCAGCCAGAGCGAACGCATGGCGGAAATGGTCGACGAGCTGCTGGCGCTGGCCGCGGTCGAGCATCGGCGCGCGCTGGAACATCCGCAACGCTTGTCGGTGCAGGAAGTGCTGGATGATGCGATCGCCGCGCTGGAACCGAAGGCGCGCCAGGCCGGCGTCGTCATCGAAAAACAGGATGCGGAGGATGTGCAGGTGGTCGGCGACGCCTTCCTGCTGCGCCAGGCGCTGGTCAATCTGCTCGACAATGCCGTCGATTTTTCTCCGACGAATGGACGCGTGGAATGCGCGATCGAAGCGACGGCCGATGCGGTAACGATCCACGTACGCGACCACGGCCCCGGCGTTCCCGATTACGCCTTGCCGCGTGCGTTCGAGCGATTCTATTCGCTGGCGCGTCCCGATGGCCGCAGCCGCAGCCACGGACTCGGGCTGCCCTTCGTTGCTGCGGTGGCATCACTGCATCACGGAACCGCCACGCTCGCCAACCGCGATCCCGGTGCCCAGGCGACGCTCACGCTCAAGTGCGGCTGAGCACTTCACCGTCGCCTCACCGACGGCACATTCCGTCACCACTGTGTCCCTGCAGGCTGGAGTCACTTTCCCGGGGAGGTGACCCACATGCATCTGTTCTTCAAGGCGGTGATCGTCGGCGTGCTGACGCTCGCAATCATCATTCCGCTGGCATTGATCGGCAACATCGTCGGCGATCGCCAGGCCTATCGCGCACAGGCCGTCGCCGATGTCGCCCAGAACGTCGGTGGTGCGCAGACCTTCGCCGGTCCGGTGCTGGTGGTGCCCTATGTCGAGATCCACGCGCCGGTCAGCGACGACAGCGGCAAACCGATCGGCAAGCTTGAACGCACGCCGGGGCGCTGGGTGTTCTATCCGGAAGACCTGCATGTATCCGGACAACTGCCGACTTCAAAGCGTGCGCGCGGCATCCATGTCGTTCCGGTGTATCAATGGAATGGCGATGTCGTCGCCAGTTTCGATGCGACGATCCCCGCCGCCGAACCCGGCGTGCATCGTGAAATCGGCGAACCATGGCTGAGCTGGGAATTCAGCGACCCGCGCGGACTGCAGGGAACGCCGACGCTGACGGTCAATGGCGCAGCGTTCAAGCTGCAACCGGGCGCGGGATTCCGCGACGGCAACGGCGTGAACGTGCGCCTGGTCGCGCCGACGGCGGGCAGCGTGCTCAAGCTGCAGACGCAGTTGGCGATCAACCTGCGCGGCACGCAGACGTTCTCGTTCCTGCCAGTCGGTCGCGACAACAGCATCGACCTGTCTTCGGATTGGGCGGCGCCGAAATTCGTCGGCGCATCGCCGCAGAGCGAGGTGACCGCCAAGGGTTTCACCGCGCATTGGCGCGTCAGTTCGCTCGCCGCCAACACCCGCGGCAGTTTCCCCGGCGACAGCGCGATTTCGCAGCGCGGGGCGTTGCCGGAAGCGGCGACGGTGGAGCAGGGCGTGCCCGGACGCATCAGCGTCGGCCTGGTCGATCCGGTGAATGCCTATTCCAGCATCGGTCGCGCGATCAAGTACGGCCTGCTGTTCGTCGCCGTCACCTTCGCCGGATTCTTCCTGTTCGAATTCCTCAAGCAACTGCCGATCCACCCGATCCAGTACGGACTGGTCGGGCTCGCCATCGCGATCTTCTTCCTGTTGTTGCTCAGCCTCAGCGAACACTTCACCTTCGGCTGGTCGTATCTGGTCGCGGCAGCCGCGTGCATCGGCGTGATCGGCTTCTATCTGGTCGCGGTGTTGCGCGGCCTGTGGCGCGGACTCGGATTCACGGGCCTGCTGGCAACGCTGTACGGCGTGCTCTATGGCGTGCTCATCTCGGAAGACAACGCGCTGGTGCTCGGTTCCGGCCTGTTGTTCCTGTTGCTGGCCGCGATCATGGTGGCGACACGCAAGGTCGACTGGTACGCCGTCTCGGCATCGCGCGGGCGTCGTCCGCAACCGATGGCGGGCAACGATGGAACCGTGTCATGAAGGTCCGCATCGCGACTGTCGCCTGCACGGTGGCAGCGCCCGACAGTTTCGAGGCCTTCGTCCTGAGCATCCGCACATTGTTGCGGATGCCATTGGAGAACGCGGCGCAGGTGATCGTGTTGCCGGAAGCCTTGGCGTTGGAACTGGTGGCGATGTTGCCCGAAGGCGTGCGGCAGGATCCGCCTGCCGCATTCTCGGCACTGCAGGAGTTGCGCCGGGCGTGGCTGCAGTTGTTCACGACGATCGCAGTCGAGCATGGCGTCACGATTGCCGCGGGCAGTTTCCCGCTGCGCACCCGCGGCGGTCGCTACCGCTGTCGCTGCGATGTGTTCTCGCCCGATGGCAGGCACGCATTCCAGGACAAGTTGCACCTGACCCTGGGCGAAAAGGCCTTGGGCGTGATCGAGCCCGGCGATGCCCTGAAAGTGTTCGATATCGCTGGCGTGCCGATGGCGATCGCGCTCGGCCATGATTGCCAGTTCCCGCAGTCGGTACGCGCGCAGTGCGAGGCCGGCGCGCGCGTCCTGATCGTGCCGGCGCGGGTCGATCGCCATGCCGATGCGTTGCGGATGCGGGTCGGCTGCATGGCGCGGGCGCTGGAGAACCGCTGCCATGTCGCGTTGTCGATGGCAGCGCCGGAATCGGTCCTGTTCAACACCGAAGCGGCGGTGCTGGCGCCAATGGGGGGCGGTTTTCCCGGCGTTGGCGTGCGGGTGTCCGGGAGTGATGACTGGGCGGTCGCCGATCTCGACATCGCCGTTGACGGGCGATCAGTGGAACAGCGTCGCGCCCGGCACGACCCACAACGACAGCGAAGCGAGTGCGGTGCCGATGGCGGTCGCCGCGAGTACGTCGCTCGGGTAGTGCAGGCCCAGCACCACGCGTGACAGGGCGACGCTGGCGGCGAACGGCAGCAGGATCCATGCCAGCGCCGGGAACCACGCGATCGCGATCAGGGTGAAGGTCACCGCATGCAAGGTGTGGCCGGAAGGAAAACTGAACTCATCGAGCGGGGCGATCCACGCACGCACGCGGATATCGGCGGCGAACGGGCGCGGACGACGCGTCCAGCGTTTCAAGCCCTTGTAGAGCAGCAGGGAAACGAAACCGGTCACCGCCATGTGCGCGGCCGCTTGCGCGCCGCGCGAACCTTCGGTCAGGATCAGCACGACCATCAGCCCATACCACGCGATGCCGTCGCCGAGTCGGCTCACCGCCGCGAAATAGCCGCGCAACCCGCGCCAGCTGCCCAGCCCGTTGCAACGTCGCGTCCAGCCGCGATCCTGCTGCAACCAGTGTTCGAGCGAAAGCGGCGTGCTCATGGTTCCATCTCGGCAAGGAGTGGATCGCTGTCGAACGGTTGCGGTTGCGCATGCATGGCGACGCTACGAGCTTTACTTATACGAGCAGCGATGATGCGATGAAGGATGTCGTCGAGATCGCGGGCGACGTTGGCCGGCAGCAACTTCGCCACCGCCTGCCGGCCGTTGTCGCGCATCGACAGGCGCAACGCATCGTCGCAGGCGAGGCGCACCGCGGCGGCGATGAAGACGTCCTCGTCCTTGCCTTCGATCGCCGCGCCGTCGATGCCGTCGCGCAGGTGTTCCTTCGCCGCACCGTAACGGAACGCCACCGGCGGCACGCCGCTGGCCATCGATTCGATGGTGACGTTGCCGAAGGTTTCGGAATGACTGGGGAACACGAACAGATCGGCACTGGCGAAATGCACGGCGAGATCGTCGCCGGTGCGCAGGCCGCGATAGATGAAGTCGGGATGCGCGCGCCGGATCTCGGCGAGCTCCGGGCCTTCGCCGACCCAGACGAAGCGCGCGTCGGGGCGCTGCGCCTGGATCGCATGGAACGCGCGGATCGCCAGCGGCAGGTTCTTTTCGGCGGCGATGCGACCGAGATAGACCACCGCGAGATCGTCGGGACCGAGTCCCCATTCCGCGCGCAGTGCGTCGCTGCGGCGTGCCGGAGAGAAGCGCGTGGTATCGACCGCGCGCGGCAGGTGGACCACGTCTTCGAAGCCGTTGTCATTGAGGAAATCGGCGAGCTCGCAGGTCGGGACCAGCGTCGCCTGCGAGGTGTTGTGGACGTGGCGCATCCAGTGCATCGCGACCGGCTGCAGGAAGGGCAGGCCGTAGTCGCGCATGTATTCGTCGAAACGGGTGTGAAAGCCGGTGACGACCGGAATCCCCATCCGCGCCGCTGCGCGCAACGCCGAATACCCGAGCGGGCCTTCGGTGGCGATGTAGAGCGCGTCGGGACGTTGCCTCTTCCAGCGTCGGCGCAGCTTGAACCACGCCGGGTGGCCGAAGCGCATGCCGGGATAGCGCGGAATGCCGGAGCCGCGCACCAGCAGTTCATGTTCGAGTTGCCGGTCGCCGTCCGATTGACGCGGACGGATCACTTCCACGCTGTGCCCGCGTGCGCGCAGTCCGCGTTCGAGATCCTGCACGGTCAAGGCGACGCCGTTGATCTCCGGCGGATACGTCTCGGTGACGATGGTGTAACGCATGTGGCTGTCCCACTGTCCGCTCCGGCAAGACTGGACGCGATCAATGAATCGCCGGTGTCAGTGCGGTGACGCGAAAATGACAGCACCATGGGCTTGCATCCTCGATGTAATTATCGTTAACTTGGGGAATCCCACGCAGGGTTTCGCCATGATCTGGTTCCTGATCGGTCTCCTCGGCTTCCTTGGATTGCACTCGGTGCGGATCATCGCTCCCGCCTGGCGCGAGGCGCGCATCGCCGCGATGGGCGAAAAAGCGTGGAAAGGCATCTACAGCCTGCTCTCGATCGCCTTCTTCGTGCTGATGATTTGGGGCTACGGCCAGATGCGCCAGCATCCGGTATTGATCTGGCAACCGCCGATGGCGTTGCGTCATGTCGGCATGTTGCTGGTGGTGATCGCCCTGGTGCTGATCGTTGCCGCCTACGTCCCGAACAATGCGATCAAGGCGCGTCTCGGCCACCCGATGATCCTCGGCGTCAAGACCTGGGCGTTCGCGCACCTGCTGATGTCGGGCTGGCTGCACAGCATGCTGCTGTTCGGCGCCTTCCTGCTATGGGCGGTCTTCGATTTCGCCAGCGCCCGCCGCCGTCCGCGCGAAGTGGCCGGCAAGAGCAGTGTCGCGATGACCATCGTCACCGTGGTCGCGGGGATCGTCTTCGCCGCGATATTCGCGATGTATCTGCACGGCATGCTGATCGGCGTGAAACCGGTCAACATGCCGATGCATTGAGCCGGGTTACTTCTTCGCGGTTGCCGGTTTCGCGTTCATCGCCTTGAGCGCGTCGAGCATGCTCTGCACATGCGCCTTCGGGCTGAGTTCCGAATGCACGGCGACGATGCGACCGTCGGTACCGACCAGGTAGGACGTGCGGTTCGACCAGCCCGGCTTCATCGTCAGCAGGGCGTCGTATTGCCCGGCGATCTTCGCCCCGGCATCGGCGGCGACCGGGAACTTGCCGCCGCAATGTTCGGTTTCCTTGGAGAAATCGGCGAGCTGGTCGGTGTTGCCGGCGGTCACGCCGATCACGCTGGCATGTTCGGCCTTGAACTTGTCGATCGCCTCCGAGAACAGGTGCGCTTCGATATTGCAGCCGGCCGTGTGTGCGGCCGGGAAGAAATAGACGACCACCGGGCCATTCTTCAGGGCATCGGCAAGCTTGAAGGTGAAGGGTTTGGCGGCAAGATAGGCCGGCGCGCTGAAATCGGGTGCCTTGTCGCCGATCTTGAGTGCGGCGAGGGCGGGTGTGGCGGCAATCATGCCGAGAAGGAGAACGGGGAGCAGACGGCGCATGGCGACAGCCTCCGGGATGGGGAGTCCGTTATAGGCCAAATCGGGCGCGAATGCCTGTGCGGGAAGGCGAGGCAGGCATCGGGTTACGATTGGCTCAGGGGGAAACACCATGAATGGATCGAAGAATGCCCGGGGACGAGCGAAATCGCGCTCGCAGGCATGGCCGTGGATCATCGTCGCGGTGATCTGCATGCTAGCTTTCGTGCTGGTCTTTCGCGCGCTGCTTGCGCGCACGGCCTGGAGTGCGGGGCCGTCCGCTGCATCCGGTGATCCGGTCGGTGAAATCGGCCACATGGCCGCAGCCGAGGTGGCGGCGATTTCCGGCGACGAAGCGGCACTTCGACTGCATGCCGAAGCGATGCAGAAAGGCTTGCTGCGCGACATGAAGATCCCCGATCCCGCCCGCCAAATCAATTCGGAATCCGCGCGCGCCGCATTGCGTTCGTTGCCGGGCGTGCGTTCGTCGGCGTGGGCCGATCGCGAGAACCTGCTGGTGATGGTGGACGGTGCGATCTATCGCAGCGACGCCATGATCGACGCCGTCTGCCGGCAACTCGACCCGCTCGGCGACACGCTGGCGGTCGTCGTCCATCTCGAGAACGTCGCCGCCGGCAACGCCGATGAATTGCAGACCATCAGCCGCAATTGCCAGCTCGCCCCCGGTGATCGCGCCTTCATGCAGTCACATCGCTCGCTCGACGTCGTGCCGGAGTCGGCCCGCCAGCAGCACAAGGCCTTCGATCGCCAGGTGAAACAGGGCGGAGCCGCGAAACAGGACCAGGCGGCGGTCGATGCGCTGATGAAAAATACCCCCGAGATGTAAAATCGCCGGCTGTCTGGTTCCGGATTCCCCATGTCGCTGGTGACGCTCCAGGACGTCGACTTCAGTGTCGGCGGCCCCTTGCTCCTCGATCACGTCACGTTTTCCATCGACAGCGGCGAACGCATCGCCCTGATCGGGCGCAACGGTGCGGGCAAATCGACCCTGCTGAAACTCGTCTCCGGCGACCTGCGTCCGGACGACGGCGAAGTGCGGGTCGAATCGGGCGTGCGTATCGCGCGGATGGAGCAGGAAGTGCCGGCGGGCGCCAGCGGCAGCGTGTGGGATGTGGTTGCCGATGGATTGGGCGAACTCGGTCACTGGCTGGCGGAATTCCACCATCTCAGCCACGCCGCCGAGATCGATGCCGACGCATTGGCGAAGGTGCAGTCGAAGATCGAGGATGCGAAAGGCTGGTCGCTCGACCAGCGCGTCACCGAAGTGCTGTCGCGCCTGCAACTCGATGGCGAGGCTGCGTTCGACGGGCTGTCCGGCGGCCTGCGTCGACGCGTGCTGCTGGCGCGTGCGCTGGTGTCGTCACCCGACGTGTTGCTGCTCGACGAACCGACCAACCATCTCGACATCGAGGCGATCGACTGGCTGGAAGGTTTCCTCAAGGGCTGGAACGGCGCACTGGTCTTCATCACCCACGATCGCCGTTTCCTGCGTTCATTGGCGACGCGAATCGTCGAGATCGATCGCGGCAAGATCACCAGCTGGCCGGGCGACTGGGCCAATTACCTGCGACGGCGCGAAGAGCGACTGCACGCGGAAGAACAGGAAAACGCGCGCTTCGACAAACTTCTGGCGCAGGAAGAGGCGTGGATCCGCCAGGGCATCAAGGCGCGCCGCACCCGCGACGAAGGCCGCGTGCGTCGCTTGAAGGCGATGCGGGTGGATCGTGCGCAACGGCGTGAACTTGCCGGTTCGGTGAAGATGGAAGCGGCGCAGACCGGCGCATCGGGCCGCAAGGTGATCGAGGCCGACAACGTCGCCTTCGCCTACGGCGACAAGCGCATCGTCCGCGATTTCTCCACGACGATCCTGCGCGGCGATCGCATCGGCCTGATCGGCCCCAACGGCAGCGGCAAGACCACCTTGCTGCGCCTGCTGCTGGGCGAACTCGCGCCGCAACAGGGCGAGGTGCGCCAGGGCACGCAATTGCAGATCGCGTACTTCGACCAGTATCGCGCGACATTGCGCGAGGACTGGAACGCACTGGAGAACGTCGCCGAAGGCCGCGACAGCGTGACCATCAATGGGCGCTCGAAGCACGTTGTCGGTTACCTGCAGGATTTCATGTTCACCCCGGAACGCGCCCGCGCGCCGATCACGCGGCTGTCCGGTGGCGAACGCAATCGCCTGCTGCTGGCCAAGCTGTTCGCGCAGCCGTCGAACCTGCTGGTGATGGACGAACCGACCAACGATCTCGATGCCGAGACGCTGGAATTGCTGGAAGAATTGCTCGCCGACTATACGGGCACGTTGTTGCTGGTCAGCCACGACCGCGATTTCCTCGACAACGTCGTGACCTCGACACTGGTGCTGGAGGAGGGCGGTCGCGTCGGCGAATATGTCGGTGGCTACAGCGATTGGGAACGCCAGCGTGCGGTTGCTGCATCGGTACCGGTTGCGCGCGCAACGTCGATATCTGCTGCCCCGTCACCAGTGACGACTGAGTCCGCTGCAGCGAAGCGCAAGCTCAGCTACAAGGACAGCCGCGAGCTGGAAGCATTGCCGGCACGGATCGAGGCGCTGGAAACGCGCGTCGCCGAACTCACCGCTGCGATGGCTGATCCGGCGTTCTTCCAGCGCGACAGCGCGGCGATCACCGCGGACAACGAGAAACTGGCCCAGGCGCAATCCGAACTCGACGCGGCGTATGCGCGCTGGGAGGAGTTGGAGGGGTAACGAAAGCATCGCCCGGCTGTGCGCCTATCGCGGTTGTCTGCAGCCGCCGACACGCCGTAAATACATCCATGTAGGCTCGTACGCAGCATCCATGCTGCGTACGGTCGGCGCTACAGACGAACCGCA
>JAFEBZ010000181.1 GCA_018242405.1 Pseudomonadota bacterium
CCCGAGGGGCGGGTTTTCAGGGAAGAAGACACTCGTTGCAACTTGCGCCGCACTGGCCATCGCGCTGGGCGGCTGTGCATCGACAACACCGGCCGAAAAAACCGCCGCCGTGCAAGACCAGGCGGCTGATCCTTACATCAGCGCACCCGATGCCGTGGTGCGCGCGCAGGCGGCGCCGGCCCGCATTGTCTCCGGCGTGTTCGAATTCACCGTGCGCTCGGTTTCCGTCCGCGATGGCATCGTCTTGCTGAACTCGGAACGCGACCTGCGCAAACCCGACCTGCTGGTGGTGGAGGTGATGCCCACCGCGCAACGCGAGGTTGTCGCGCGGACCCGCAAGCCTGCCTCGCGCTATTTCCTCAACAAGCACCTGACGGTGCAGGGCGTGGCCCGGCGCGTGGTGGTGGGACGATCGGGCAAGGGCAAGTCGGCGTCGCCGCGCTACGGCACGCGCGTGCAGATGGACCGTTTCGCCCAGGTGCTGACCATCCAGGATTGAGCGCGGGCCCGACGGGGCCAGGACGGATGCGATAATCGACGCTTTCCGCATCCGGACCCGGCCATGACCCAGAAAACCATCCTCAACGACACCCACCGCGCCATGGGCGCGAAGATGGTCGACTTCGGCGGCTGGGACATGCCGATCCACTACGGCTCGCAGATCGAGGAGCACCACCAGGTGCGTCGCGACGCCGGCATGTTCGACGTCAGCCACATGACAGTGGTCGACCTGCGCGGCGCCCGCATCCGCGACTTCCTGCGCCAGCTCGTCGCCAACTCGGTCGACAAACTGCAGAAGCCGGGCAAGGCGCTCTACACCGCCATGCTCAACCCGCAGGGCGGCGTGATCGACGATCTCATCGTCTACTTCATGTCGGAAGACTGGTTCCGCTTGGTGGTGAACGCAGCCACCCGCGACAAGGACATCGCGTGGATCACCGCGCAGGCAAAGGCCTTCGATGTCGAGGTGAAGGAGCGTCCCGAGTTCGGCATGGTTGCCGTGCAGGGCCCGAACGCGCGCGCCAAGGTGATTGACCTCCTGCGCGAGGAAGATCGTGCGGCAGTGTCCAAGCTGGTCCGCTTCAGCGCCCGCGAGGCGAAGACGCTCGATGGCATCACGGTGTTCGTCGCGCGCACCGGCTACACCGGCGAAGACGGTTTCGAGATCATCGTGCCGGAAGCGCAGACCGTCGCCTTCTGGAATGCATTGCACGCCGCCGGCGTCGCACCGGCCGGACTCGGTGCACGCGATACCCTGCGACTGGAAGCCGGCATGAACCTCTACGGCCAGGACATGGATGACAGCGTGTCGCCGTACGAAGCCGCGCTCGGCTGGACGGTATCGCTCGATGATGGCCGGGACTTCACCGGTCGCAGTGTCATCGAACCGCAGGCGAAGTCGGCGCCGCGCCAGATGATCGGCCTGGTGATGGACGACAAGGGCGTGCTCCGTCATGGCCAGCGCGTCATCACTGCCAACGGCGATGGCGAGATCCTCTCCGGCACCTTCTCGCCGACCATCGGCAAGGCGATCGCGTTCGCGCGCGTGCCGGCCGGCGAGCCCGGTGACGTGCGCGTCGACATCCGCGGCAAGGAAGTCCCGGTGCGCGTTGTGAAGTTCCCGTTCGTGCGTGATGGCAAGATCCAGGACGGCATCTGATCGCCATTGCGGAAAGCGCCACGGCAACCGTTAGACTATCTCCACCTTCCCCCCCGAAACCTGCAAAAGCGGAGCACCCCATGAGCCAGGAAATTCCCGGTGATCTCAAATTCCTGAAGTCGCACGAATGGGTGCGCGTCGAAGGTGACGGTCGCGCCACCATCGGCATTTCCGACCACGCGCAGGAACTCCTGGGCGATCTCGTTTACGTCGAACTGCCCGCCGTCGGCGACGCGCTGGAAGCCGGCGCTGCCTGCGCGGTGGTGGAATCGGTGAAGGCCGCGTCCGACGTCTACGCGCCGGTCAGCGGCAAGGTGCTCGAGGTCAACTCGGCGCTCACCGACAAGCCGGAGACGATCAACGAAGACGCCTACGGCGACGGCTGGCTGTTCGTCGTGCAGATGAGCGAACCCGACCAGGTGAAGGAATTGCTGTCGCCGGACGATTACGAACAGGCGCTGGCCGACGACGAACACTGATCGTCGTCACGACATCGGCAGCATCGCGAAGCCCGGTCGACGACCGGGCTTCTTCGTTTCAGCGAATACTTTTCGTGACCGGAAACGCGTCGATGATGGCGATCAAAGCTCGCGCACTTTCACGCAAATCGGGTGTTGCGATGCCGGAAACGGCGTCCCGGCGAAAAATATTTTCGCTTCGGTTCACCCGCCGTTGATCGCGATCCGCGGTCGCGTCGAAGAACGCTTCGACAAGTTCGTCGAAGTGCAGCGAACGCAACGCCGAAAAAATTTCGACTTGAAAACAAGTCTTTTTTGAAACACGTTTGCAAACATCGACGTGTTGCACGACATGGAGGAGGTCGTGCGCGGGGATGCGACGGGCGATCCCGGGCGATGGCGATCCGGGCCAAGATGAAAAAAATTTCACGAAAGGTGTTGACACGACCAAATTGGCTACTTACGTTTCGCCCAACTGGTGGGCAGTACCGCATCGAGTGATCGAACGCAAGTCCAACACGGGGATCCAATCTCCTTCATCCAATCGAATGGGGGATCGCGCGAAGTCGTCACACGCGGTTCCACACCCAATCCGTTCCGCGACTTCGGGCGCGACAACGGTCCGTGGCGGGTCCGACTCCCGCTGTGCGTATGAACCGGCCTGGCTGGTTCGTTACAACTCAAGACGAGGAGCCATCCAATGGCAATGAAGAAA
>JAFEBZ010000182.1 GCA_018242405.1 Pseudomonadota bacterium
CCTCGGCGCCGGTGTCGCGCAGGCGGCGCACCAGTTCGGCGGACTTGTAGGCGGCGATCCCTCCGCACACGCACAGCAGGATCTTGGCAGGGGCGGCCATGACGGCATTTTCCGACGCACTCACAAGCCGCCAGCTTACCCGATGCCCCTCGAAATCCGATGCCACGCCGCACCCGCAAACGCCAGAGTGGGTGGCAGATCAAGCTTCGAACGACCATGCACATCCGCGACTGGCCCGAACACGAACGTCCCCGCGAAAAACTGCTGCGCCTTGGCGCCGCCACGCTCTCCGATGCCGAATTGCTGGCCCTGTTCCTCGGCTCCGGCCTGCGCGGGCAGGATGCCGTCGCCACCGCGCGCAGCCTGCTGGCCGATGCCGGAGGGGTGCGCGGATTGCTCGATCGCGATGCCGCCTCACTCACCAAACTCAATGGCCTCGGCCCGGCCCGCGCCTGCCGACTGGCCGCGGCACTGGAACTCGGCAGCCGTCACCTCGCCGGGCAGCTGGAACGCGGCGAGGCGATGGCCAATCCCGATGTCGCCGCCCGTTATTTCAGCCGACGCCTGCGCGGCCGCCAGCGCGAGGTGTTCGCCGCCCTGTTCCTCGATACCCGCCATCGCAGCCTCGCCTTCGAGGAACTGTTCCAGGGCAGCATCGACGGCTCGGAAGTCCATCCGCGCGAGGTGGTCCAGCGCGCGCTGGCCCACAATGCGGCGGCGGTGATCGTCGGCCACAACCACCCCAGCGGCAACCCCGAGCCCAGCGCCGCCGATCGCGCGGTCACCCAGCGCCTCAAGCAGTCGCTGGCGCTGATGGACATCCGCCTGCTCGACCATTTCGTGGTCGGCGACGGCCCGGCGGTGTCGATGGCGGCACGCGGGATGATGTGAGGCGCTGTCGTTCCGAACGCAGTGAGGAACCTGCTTTACGTGGCCAAGACCTACTACGTCTACATCCTCGCCAGCCGCAGCGGCGCAATCTATATCGGTGTCACCGGCTACCTTTTCAGGCGCCTATACCAGCACCGTTCAGGCTTGTTGCCGGGACATACCCAGCGATACCGCATCCACCGCCTTGTTCACATCGAGACTTACGAGGACGCCCTTTCCGCCATCACTCGCGAAAAACAGATCAAAAGCTGGCGACGGGAAAAGAAGCTGGCCCTGATCCGATCTCATAACCCGGCGTGGGACGATCTCGCCTCCGATTGGTTCACTCCATACCCAAAGGCGACTCCCTCGCTACGACTCCCCGGAAAAGCGGATCCCTCGCTACGCTCGGGATGACAGGGCTGGCCTTCCGAAGCCGTACAATGCTCGGCTATCAAGCCGTTCCCAGAAATCCCGTGAAATCCCAGCTCCGCGCCCTCGTTTCACAGGGCATCGACGCCCTGGTCGCCGCCGGCACCCTGCCCGCCGACACTGTCGCCCCCGACTTCGTGATTGAACGTCCCAAGGAGCGCGCCCACGGCGATTTCTCCAGCAATGCCGCGATGGTGCTGGCCAAGGCCGCACGGACCAATCCGCGTGCGCTGGCCCAGCAACTGGTCGACGCGCTGCCCAAGAACGACACCGTCGCCAAGGTCGAGATCGCCGGACCGGGCTTCATCAACTTCCACCTCGCGCCACAGGCCTGGCAGCAGGTGGTGCGCGATGTCCACGCCCAAGGCGCCAATTACGGCCGCAACACCAGTCACGCCGGGCAGACGGTCGGCGTCGAATACGTCTCCGCCAATCCGACCGGCCCGCTCCACGTCGGCCACGGTCGCGCCGCTGCCATCGGCGATTCGATCGCGCGCGTGCTCGCCGCAAACGGCTGGAACGTGACCCGCGAGTTCTACTACAACGACGCCGGCGTGCAGATCGAGAATCTCGCGCGTTCGGTGCAGGCGCGCGCGCTAGGTCACAAGCCCGGCGACGCCGAGTGGCCGGCCGATGCCTACAACGGCGACTACATCGCCGACGTCGCGCAAAGCTACCTGCGTGGCGACAGCGTCGAGATCGAAGGACACGTCGTTACCGGCAAGAACGATGCCGGCGACATCGATGCCATCCGCAAGTTCGCCGTCGCCGCATTGCGCCGCGAGCAGAACGCCGATCTCGCCGCCTATGGCGTCAGTTTCGACAACTATTTCCTCGAGTCGTCGCTCTACGCCGACGGCAAGGTCGAGGAAACCGTGCAGCGCCTCACCGCCGCCGGCCACACCTACGAGGAAGGCGGCGCGCTGTGGCTGCGCACCACCGATTTCGGTGACGACAAGGACCGCGTGATGCGCAAGTCCGACGGCACCTATACCTACTTCCTGCCCGACGTCGCCTATCACCTCGGCAAATGGCAGCGCGGCTGGCAGCGCGCGGTGACCGAACTCGGCGCCGACCACCACGGTTCGCTGGCGCGCGTGAAAGCCGGCCTGCAGGCGCTCGACCTCGGCATTCCCAAGGGTTATCCCGACTACGTGCTGCACCAGATGGTGACGGTGATGCGCGGAGGCGAGGAAGTGAAACTGTCCAAGCGCGCCGGCAGCTACCTCACCCTGCGCGATCTGATCGAGGAAGTCGGTCGCGATGCCACGCGCTGGTTCCTGGTCGCACGCAAGCCCGATTCGCAACTCACCTTCGACATCGACCTCGCGCGTTCGCAGTCGAACGACAACCCGGTCTATTACGTGCAGTACGCCCATGCACGCGTCTGCAGCCTGCTGCGCCAGGCAAAAGAAAAAGGCTTCGTGGTTGATATCGCTTCCGGGCTGGCCAACCTCCAAACCATCGGCGACGACGCCAGCCGCGAACTGATGCGCGAACTCTCGCGTTTCCCCGAAGTGGTGGAACAGGCCGGCATCGAGCTCGAGCCGCACGCCATCGCCCAATACCTGCGCGACCTGGCGACGGCCTTTCACACCGCCTATCACGCGCAACCGGTACTTGTGGAAGCTGAAGCCGAACGCAATGCGCGCCTGGCGCTGTGCACCGCGACTGCGCTGGTGTTGAAGAATGGTCTGGATTTGTTGGGCATGACTGCCCCG
>JAFEBZ010000183.1 GCA_018242405.1 Pseudomonadota bacterium
ACCCGGCTGGCGAAACGCGATGCCGCCACCAGTTCTTCGGCCAGACGCAACGGCGGTTCGGAATAGAAGACGTTGCTGGTATGCCAGAGCTTGCCGGCCTGCGTGGTGAGCGCATCGACCAGCGCGGGATGGGCATGACCGAGTCCGCACACGGCGATGCCGGCGCCGAAATCGACGTATTCGCGGCCTTCGTTGTCCCAGACGCGCGAGCCCTGGCCGCGTTCCAGCACCATTTCGCGCTGGCGATAGACCGGCACCAAGCGATCGCGGCCGATGTCGAGGAGGTTTTGGGTGGTGGTCATTAGCTGTGTCCGGATGAAGCGGATTCCTCGGCATTGCCTCGGAATGACGGTGTGTGGATTACCAGGTGCCGATGTTCGCCATTGACGCCCACGGCTCCCGTGGCGGCAGGTGGCCGTCCTGCAGGAGTTCGATCGAGATCAGGTCGGGCGATCGCACGAAGGCCATGTGGCCGTCGCGCGGCGGACGATTGATCGTCACGCCCATCGCCTGCAGGCGTTCGCAGGTGGCGTAGATGTCGGCAACGCGGAACGCGAGATGGCCGAAATTGCGCGCGCTGCCGTAGTCTTCGCTCTTGCCGTCGGCATCGGGCCAGTTGTACGTCAGCTCGATCTCGGCGTCCGGGGTTTCATCGGCGGCGAGGAAGACCAGCGTGTAGCGACCCTTCTCGTTCTCCATGCGCCGGGTTTCCTTCAGGCCGAGGCCCTCGCAGAAGAAGCGCAGCGTGGCATCGAGGTCGCGCACGCGAATCATGGTGTGGAGGTATTTCACAGGAACAGGTCGGGCAGCAACGACTTCGATGGATCGACCGCGTACTGATCGAAATCGCTGACGCCGGCTTCGCGCAGCACGTCCTCGTCGATGAAGAAGCGGCCGGTGTTGGATTTCGCATCACGCACGAGGATGGCCTGCGCTGCATCGGCGACGATCTCGGGCTTGCGGCAACGGTCGAGTTCGATGCCGGGAATCATGTTCAGCGCATCGGTCGCGACGATCGTCTTTGGCCACAGCGCGTTGATCGCCACGCCCTTGCGACCGAACTCGCCGGCGAGACCCAGCGTGACCAGGCTCATGCCCATCTTCGCCAGCGTGTAGGCGGTATGGCCGGCCCACCACTTCGGCTCCAGCGACGGCGGCGGCGCCAGGGTGAGGATGTGCGGATTCGCCGACTTCATCAGTTCCGGCAAGCAGGCTTGCGCGCACATGAAAGTGCCGCGCGAATTGACGCCGGTCATCAGGTCGTAGCGCTTCATCGGGGTGTCGAGCGCACCGGCCAGCCAGATCGCGCTGGCGTTGTTGACGAGGATGTCGAGTCCGCCGAATTCCTTGACGGTCGCGGCGACCGCGGCGTGGACCTGCTCTTCCTCGCGGATGTCGCACTGGATCGCCAGCGCCTGGCCACCGGCCGCGCGCACTTCCTCGGCGACGCTGTGGATGGTGCCCGGCAGCTTCGGGTTCGGCACGCCCGACTTGGCGACGATGGCGACATTGGCGCCGTCGCGGGCGGCACGCAGGGCGATGGCACGGCCGATGCCGCGCGAAGCGCCGGTGATGAGGAGGGTCTTGCCGCGCAATGTGGACATGAACTGACTTCCGGAGGTCGAACCGGAAGTCTACGGCACGATACGCTCAGGTGTGGTCGCGGAGCACTTCGACGAAGCGACGCGGCGCACCATCGAATCCGCCGTTCGACATGAACACCACGTGGTCGCCGGCGTGGACGCGCTTGCGCAGTTCGGCGATCAGGGCATTGGCATCGGGCACCGCGACCGCTTCGCCACGCACGGCGCCGATCACTTTCGCGGCATCCCAGGGCAATTCCGGGCGGGCGAGGAAGACCACGGCATCGGCGCCTTCCAGCGACGGCGCCAGTGCATCGGCGTGGGCGCCGAGGCGCATCGAATTGCTGCGCGGCTCCATCGCGACCACGATCCGCGCACCGCCGACGCGCGCGCGCAAACCGGCCAGCGTGGTCATGATCGCGGTCGGATGATGGGCGAAATCGTCGTAGACGGTGACATCGTTCACTTCACCCACCACTTCGAGGCGGCGCTTGACGCTGTGGAAGTTGGCCAGCGAAGGAATCACCGCAGCAACATCGACGCCCACCGCATTGCAGGCGGCGAGCGCCGCGAGGCCGTTCATCACGTTGTGGCGGCCGAGCATCGGCCAACGCACCGTTCCGACCTGCGCACCCTTGTGGATCACGTCGAAGACGCTGCCGTCGGCCTCGACCAGTCGCGCCGACCACTCGAACCCGTCGCCGATGCCGAACGTCTCGACCGGCGTCCAGCAGCCCATCTCGAGCACGCGCTTGAGGTTCTTGTCTTCGCCATTGACGATCAGGCGACCGTTGCCCGGTACCGTGCGCACCAGGTGGTGGAACTGGCGCTCGATCGCGGCGAGGTCGGGGAAGATGTCGGCGTGGTCGTATTCGAGATTGTTGAGGATCGCGACCGTCGGCCGGTAGTGGACGAACTTGCTGCGCTTGTCGAAGAACGCGGTGTCGTATTCGTCGGCCTCGACCACGAATTCCTTGCCGCTGCCGATGCGCGCGGAGACGCCGAAATCCTCGGCGACGCCACCGATCAGGAAGCCCGGCGCGCGGCCGGCGGCTTCGAGCAGGAAGGTGGTGATGGTCGTGGTCGTGGTCTTGCCATGGGTGCCGGCGACGGCGATCGTGGTGCGCCCGGGCAGGACGTGGTCACGCAGCCATTCCGCGCCAGAAGTGTAAGGACGTGCTTCATCCAGCACGAATTCCACCGCCGGATTGCCACGCGACAGTGCATTGCCAATGACGATGGCATCGCAGTCGGGCGAGATGTTGCCGGGCGCATAGCCCTGGCTGAGCTGGATGCCGAGCTGCTCGAGCTGGGTGGACATCGGCGGATACACCGCCTGGTCGCTGCCTTCGACGGTGTGGCCGAGTTCGCGCGCGAGTGCGGCAACGCCGCCCATGAAGGTGCCGGCGATGCCGAGGATGTGCAATTTCATCTGGAACAGTGTCTCAACCGACCGCGTGGCCGCTCTGGAGCGATTCGATGATGCGGGCGAACACTTCGTCGAGACTGCCGACGCCATCGACCGCACGCAGGATGGCGTGCTGGCGGTAATGATCAATCACCGGCGCGGTCTGATCGGCATAGACCTTCAGGCGTGTGCGCACCGATTCCGGGGTGTCGTCGGCGCGGCCTTCGGCCTTGGCACGACCGGCAATGCGTTCGACCAGCAGTTCCGACGGCACTTCCAGCAACACGGCGACATCGGCTGGCTGGCCGATCTTCGCCAGCAAATCGTCGAGCGCCTGCGCCTGGGCGCGATTGCGCGGATAGCCGTCGAGAATGAAACCATTCGCGGTATCGGCACGCGAGAAGCGATCCTCGAGCATGCCGAGCAGAATGGCGTCGCTGACCAGTTCGCCACGCGCCATCACTTCCTTGGCTTCCAGGCCCAGTTTGCTGCCGGCCGCCACTTCCGCCCGCAACAGGTCACCGGTGGAAATATGCGGAACCTGCAGATGTTCCTTCAGGCGCACGGCCTGCGTGCCCTTGCCGGAACCGGGGGGACCGAGGAGAACCAATCGCATGCTCACTCCATGTAAATACCAACAATTCCCGGATGCTGGACTCCATCCGGACTCCGTGCCAGCTTAACGCATCCAACCCCGAAACCCAGCCAGGAGCGCACTCATGGCCCGCCCGACCTCGCCCCAAGGCACCCTGCTCTACGCCCAGTCCGGCGGCGTCACCGCGGTCATCAACACCACGGCCGCGGGCGTGATTGCCGAAGCCCGCAGTCGCAAAGTCAAGGTGCTGGCCGCGCGCAACGGCATCCTCGGCGCGCTCGCCGACGACTTGTTCGACACATCCGCCATGACGCCGGCGCAGATCAGGATGCTGGCCCACACTCCGGGCGGCGCCTTCGGCAGTTGCCGGGTCAAGCTGAAATCGCTGGAGGAGGATCGTGCCCGCTACGAACAGTTGCTGGAGACTTTCCGCCGCCACGACGTGCGCTGGTTCCTCTACAACGGCGGCAACGATTCCGCCGACACCGCACTGAAAGTGTCGCAGCTGGCGCAGGAATTCGCGGCTTCTAAAGGGTATGGCCCATTGACTTGCATCGGCGTGCCCAAGACGGTCGACAACGACCTCGCCGTCACCGACTGCTGCCCCGGCTTCGGTTCCGCCGCGAAATACACCGCGGTCTCGGTGCGCGAATGCGCGCTCGACGTCGCTGCGATGGCCAGGACATCGACCAAGGTGTTTGTGTACGAGGCGATGGGCCGCCACGCCGGCTGGCTGGCCGCCGCTGCCGGATTGGCCGGACGTGGCGAGGATGAAGCGCCGCACATCATCCTGTTCCCCGAACGCACCTATGACGAAGCCGCCTTCCTGGCGCAGGTGAAGTCGGTGGTGGAACGCGTCGGTTTCTGCGTGGTGGTCGCGAGCGAGGGCATCCGCGATGCCGATGGCCGTTTCGTCGCCGATGCAGGCGCCGCCAAGGATTCGTTCGGGCATACGCAACTCGGCGGCGTTGCCGCGCATCTCGCCGGTCGCGTCCAGCAGGAACTCGGATTGAAGGTGCACTGGACGCTGCCCGACTATTTGCAGCGCTCGGCACGCCACATCGCATCGCAGACCGATTTCGAACAGGCGCGCGCGGTCGGGCGCAAGGCCGTGCAATACGCATTGAAGGGACTGAACGCGACGATGCCGGTGATCCAGCGCATCTCCGATTCACCCTATCGCTGGAAGATCGTGCCGGCGCCACTGTCGTCGATCGCCAACGCCGAAAAGAAGATGCCGCCGGAATTCATCCGCGCCGACGGCTACGGCATCACCGACGCCGCACGCCGTTACCTGCGACCGCTGATCCGCGGCGAAGCGTATCCACCGTATGCGCGTGACGGCTTGCCGAAGTACCTGGAACTCGACCTCGGCTGATGCGTACCCTGCAACTCAAGGTCAAGCCGAACGCCCGCACGCAGTCACTCGTACAAGGCGATGACGGCGTGTGGCTGGCGCAGCTGAAATCGCCGCCGGTGGACGGCAAGGCCAACGCGGAACTGATCAAGTTGCTGGCCGATCATTTCGATTGCCGCAGGGCCGACATCACCATCAAGGCTGGCGCCGGCGGGCGGATGAAACTGGTGACGATCAAGGATTGAGCGTCTACTTGCAGGCCTTGCCCTCGACATTGGTGGCAATGGCGTATTGCGGCAACTGTTCGATGCCGTGGCTCTTCAAGGTGTCTTCCGCACCACCGATGTAGACGCGACTGCGACCCTGGGCATCGAGTTTGGGCGGCACCGCGGTCGCCGAGGGCTTGCGCCAGATCCGCACCACCGCGACCTGGCTCGGACATTCCGCGCTCGGCACCTGGATCATGTCGTTGAAGATCCAGCCTCCGGCCTTGGTCGGTTTCGCATCGCCGGCATCACGCAGGCGCACGCGCGGGTGGCAGGCCGGATTGGTATTCACCACTTCCGACAGATAAGGCGACGCCGGCTTGCCGGTGAACACGCCTTCGATGCGCGCGCAGGCTTCGGGAATATTGCGCAGGGTATGGCGCACGCCGACCGCCTGGGGCGTGCCGGGATCGCGGTGGAGCTCCGGTTTCTCTTGCGCAAGCACAGCAGTGCTGGCGAACACGAGGGCGGCGGCGATCAAGGGCGTACGCATGAAAACTCCGGAAAACTGCTGCGGTAATGACGCTCAGGCTGGCACGGATCGCCTGAACGGTTTATTGCGCCACAGCAAGACCGGCCGCCGTGCTGTGCGATAGTCCGGACAGCCGTTGTTCATCCTCGCAACATCCACCCACCCAAGGGAGGCTTCATGCTGGAGCAGTACGGTCTTGTCCTGGCGCTGATCTGCGCCCTGATCGCCATCGGTTACGGACTGGTGTCCGCTGGCTGGATCAACCGGCAACCCGCCGGCAACGAACGCATGCAGGAAATCGCCGGCGCCATCCAGGTCGGCGCGCGCGCCTATCTCAATCGCCAGTACACGACGATCGCGATTGCCGGCGTGGTGCTGTTCTTCGTCATTGGTTTCGCCCTGAAATGGCCGACCGCGATCGGCTTCCTGATCGGCGCGGTGCTGTCGGGCGCGGCCGGCTACATCGGCATGAACGTCTCGGTGCGCGCCAACGTGCGCACCGCCGAAGCCGCGCGCTCGGGCATGGGCCCGGCGATGAACGTCGCCTTCAGCGGCGGCGCCATCACCGGCATGCTGGTGGTCGGACTCGGCCTGCTTGGCGTCGCCGGCTACTACTACGTGCTGACGCACATGGGCAAATCGCAGGAAGACACGCTGCACGCGCTGGTCGGCCTCGCCTTCGGTTCGTCGCTGATCTCGATCTTCGCCAGACTTGGCGGCGGCATCTTCACCAAGGGCGCCGATGTCGGCGCCGACCTGGTCGGCAAGGTCGAAGCCGGGATTCCGGAAGACGATCCGCGCAATCCGGCGGTGATCGCCGACAACGTCGGTGACAACGTCGGCGACTGCGCCGGCATGGCCGCCGACCTGTTCGAGACCTACGCCGTCACGGTGATCGCAACCATGTTGCTGGGCGGACTGATGGCCACTTCGCAGGGCGTCGATTTCGCCGGCAAGAACGCCGTGCTGTATCCGCTGGTGCTCGGCGGCGTCTCGATCATCGCGTCGATCATCGGCACCTTCTTCGTCAAGGTCAGCGGCGACAAGCCCAACATCATGGGCGCGCTCTACCGCGGCGTGATCGTCTCGGCGGTGCTGGCGGCCTTCGCGTTCTATCCGATCACCACCGCACTGATGGGCGACAACGGCCACGGCGCGATGAACCTCTACGTGTGCGCGTTGATCGGCCTGGTGCTGACCGGCGTGATCGTGTGGATCACCGAGTACTACACCGGCACGCAATACAAGCCGGTGCAGCACGTCGCCCAAGCCTCGACCACCGGCCACGGCACCAACATCATCGCCGGCCTCGGCGTGTCGATGAAGGCGACCGCGCTGCCGGTAATCGCGGTCTGCCTCGCAATCTGGTTCTCCTACAAGCACGCCGGCCTCTACGGCATCGCCATCGCCGCCACCTCGATGCTGTCGATGGCGGGCATGATCGTCGCGCTCGACGCCTATGGCCCGATCACCGACAACGCCGGCGGCATCGCCGAGATGGCCGAACTGCCGAGTGACGTCCGCAACGTCACCGATCCGCTCGATGCCGTCGGCAACACCACCAAGGCGGTGACCAAGGGTTACGCGATCGGTTCGGCGGCATTGGCGGCATTGGTGCTGTTCGCCGACTACACCCACAACCTGCACGCCAACCATCCGGGCGCGACCTTCGCGTTCGATCTCTCCGACCACAAGGTGATCATTGGCCTCTTGATCGGCGGCCTGATCCCGTATCTGTTCGGTGCGATGGCGATGGAAGCGGTCGGCCGCGCCGCCGGCGCGGTAGTGGAGGAAGTGCGCCGCCAGTTCCGCGACATCAAGGGGATCATGACCGGCGAAGCCAAACCGCAGTACGACAAGGCGGTCGACATGCTGACGCGCTCGGCGATCAAGGAAATGATCGTGCCGTCGCTGCTGCCGGTCGCCGTGCCCGTGATCGTCGGCCTGTTGCTCGGGCCCGAAGCGCTGGGCGGATTGCTGATCGGCACGATCGTCACCGGCATCTTCGTCGCGATCTCGATGACCACCGGCGGCGGCGCCTGGGACAACGCCAAGAAGTACATCGAGGATGGTCACTTCGGCGG
>JAFEBZ010000184.1 GCA_018242405.1 Pseudomonadota bacterium
CACAGTGCGTCGTCGCGCAGGATGCCGGAGGGAATCAGGTGGAGGACGGTCTTCTTGCCGCCGATCACCAGGGTGTGGCCGGCGTTATGGCCGCCCTGGAAGCGCACCACCGCGCCGATGTCCTGGGTGAGCAGATCGACGATCTTGCCCTTGCCCTCATCGCCCCACTGGGCACCCAAAACGACGACCGACTGACCCATTTCTCTTGCTCCAGACGTGGAAAAAGCCGAGGCGGGCCCCGGCTTTTCGATATTGTACGCGTGTCGGGCAAAGACGACCAGATCGACGCGGCCAGCGCGGCCGTCAGTGCGCGTATCGAAGCGCCTGGAACGCCGGATCGTCCAGCGAAACGGGCTTGCCGGCCAGCTTTGCCCGCCGATAGGCCATCGCCGCGCGATCGAACGCCGCCGCCTGCGGATCCTCGGCCGCGACTTCGGCGTAGATCCGCGCCGCCTCGACATCGCCTTCGGCCCGGCGTGCCTCCGCGCTCTTGCGGGCCGTCGCCAGCAACTGCGTACTCTCGCTGTCGGCCTGCGCCGTCGCCGCCTTGAGCTGCGCCTGTGCATCGACGCGCGCACGCGCAACAATCTCGTCCTCGGCCGCACGCATGCCGGACTGCAACGTCTTGGCGCTTGTACTGTCGGGGGGCATGGCGATGCCGGACACGCCGCGATCCACGATCGCCAGGCCCAGTTGGCTGGCTGCAGCGTCCACCGCCGCGGGTTTTGTCCACACCGTCTGGCCGCGATCCGCCAACGCCTGCGCGAATGTCTGTTCGCGCAACGCCGGGACGATGCCCGATTGCAGGGCAGTCGCGAGCCGCTCGCGCGGCAGCGCCGGATTCGCGGTCGATGCCGCGGCGTAGCGCGCGGCATCGGTGACGCGCGCCAGCACCCACGGCGATTGCATCAATTCACGCCCATCATGGCTGGAATAGCGCAGCTCCGGCTGCAGCAACACGCGCGACGACACACGTTGCACGCGATCGATCAACGGCCATTTCAGGTGCACGCCGGGACCGATGTTGTTGCGCGTGCCGGTGAGCGGCGACGACACCACCGCCAGTTGCCCGGAATCGACGCGGAAGCCGGCATCGAACACCGTCAACGCCAGCAGGAACAGCAGGAAACTCGCGGCCAGCGACTTCATCATCGCGCATCTCCTTGCGGACGACTGCGATCGACGCTGCGATCCACGACGCGCGAGGCGTCGCGCGGCGGTCGTTCGCTGTCCGTCGTGGGTGCGGGTGCAGGACTCGCGGCCGCTGCGGTGGCGGTGACCGGCGGCAGGTTGGCCACCGCGCTGCTGTCGCGTATCGCGCCCTGCAACACCACGTCGCGGGTGACGATCGGCGATGCCTTGTACTGCGCGGCCAACGCGCGGAAATGCGCGGCATCGCCCTGCGCATCGAGAATACGCGCCTGGCGATCACGTTCGGCGCTGGCGAGCATGGCATCGGCTTCGGCCTGCACCGCCGGCGACTGCTTCGCGGCTTCGGCCCTGGCGTCGGCGATCGCACGTTCCTGGTCGTCCTGGATGGTCTTGAGTGCGTCACCGGCTTCGCGCACGCTACTTGGCAGCACCGGCGCCGACCACGTCACCGACAACGGCCGGATCCCCAGGCCTGCATGCTGCGCACGCGCCTGCAGTGCGGTCAGCGCCTGCGGCTCCAACTGTCCGTTGCGACCACCGAGCGTCGACAACGATCCTGCCGCGACCTGCATCGACACGGCATCGCGCGCCATCTTGCGCAACGCGTCCTGCGGCACGTCGCTGCCATTGGCGATGTATCGGATCGGATCATCGATGATGTAGCCGATCTGCAGCGGCAGATCGAACATCGCGGGATCGCCGACCACCACCGGCAACGAATCGTCGATGGATTTGCGGGCACCGATCTCGATGCCAATCGCGTGTTCCAGCGGCCACGGAAGTTTGAGATGCACGCCAGGCTGGAGCACGCGCAGCGGTTGCCCCAGGCGCGAGATCACGGCCTGGCGACCATCGCCGACCACGACCACGCTCGAGAGTGCCAGCCAGCCGGCGAGCGCTATGACGCCCCACAGCAATGCGGGGGAACCCGGCAGCAAACCGCGCAGGTCGAATCGCGACGGTGGTGGCGCGTCGGCGGGATCGCTATGTTTTCCGGGAGGATTCCAGGCCATCGGGTTTTGTCGGGACGCCTTGCAGGTCGCTCTAGTGTGTCAGATGGGGTCGGGTTCGGGTTCGGGCAAGAGTGGCCGCAGCACCTCGGCGCCCCCCGTGGCGATCAGGCGCAGGGCTTCGGTTTCCGGCAGGTCGATCGCGATGCGCCAGCCGTCGTCGTCATGCGTTTCCGAGCGGATCGCATCCAGCGCATGCAGGCGCGCGCGCAGGCGTCCCGATTCGACCGGCAGCAGCAATTCGCCGATGACCCGGCGCATCGCAAACACGTCGCCCAAGGCATCGCGCAGATGCTCGAGCCCGGTGCCATCGCGCGCCGACAGCCACACGCGTGGACGCGCGTCGGTGGGGACATCGCGACGCGCGACCGCGCCTTCGATGCGATCGATCTTGTTGAAGACGAGGATTTGCGGCAGGTCCCCTGCCCCGATTTCGGCGAGCACGGCGTCGACCTGGGCGATGCGTTCTTCGCGCAATGGATCGGCGGCGTCGATCACGTGCAGCAACAGGTCGGCCTCGCGCGCTTCGCTCAGGGTCGAACGGAACGCGGCGACGAGTTCGTGCGGGAGATCGCGGACGAAACCGACCGTGTCGGCGAGGATGGCGCGGCCACCGGGAATATCGATGCGGCGCACGGTGGGATCGAGCGTCGCGAACAACTGGTCGGCGGCGTAGGCCTCGGCGCCGGTAAGCGCATTGAACAGCGTCGACTTGCCGGCATTGGTGTAACCGACCAATGCGACTCGCGGCAATTCACTACGGGTGCGCGCGCGACGCATCTGGGTGCGCTGCACTTCGACCTTGTCGAGTTTGCGCTGCAATTGTTCGAGGCGCGTCTGCAGCAGGCGGCGGTCGGTTTCCAGCTGGGTTTCGCCGGGACCGCGCAGGCCGATCGAACCACCGCGCTGGCGCTCAAGGTGGGTCCAGCCGCGCACCAGGCGCGTCGCCAGGTGCTTCAACTGCGCCAATTCGACCTGCAACTTGCCTTCGTGCGATTGCGCGCGCTGGGCGAAGATGTCGAGGATCAATCCGGTGCGATCGACCACGCGCCGTTCCAGCGCGCGTTCGAGGTTGCGTTCCTGCACCGGGCTCAACGCGTGGTTGAC
The DNA here is from genome assembly GCA_018242405.1 of Pseudomonadota bacterium. Classification (GTDB taxonomy): domain Bacteria; phylum Pseudomonadota; class Gammaproteobacteria; order Xanthomonadales; family Xanthomonadaceae; genus Solilutibacter. The sequence continues at coordinate 3,270 of JAFEBZ010000184.1, forward strand.
GAGGATGAGATCGGCGCCGCTGGCGTCCGCGATCGCCTTCAATTCCTCGACCTTGCCCTCGCCGATCAGCGTCGCCGCGTTCGGGCGATCGATGCGCGCGTTGGCGCTGGCGACAACGTCGGCACCGGCGGAGCGCGCCAGTTCGACGAACTCCTCCAGCACATCCTCTTCAAGGCGACTGCCGCGGTGCGGTTGCACCAGCAGCGCATGTTCACCCTTGTGTTTCCGTTCGAACAAAACTGCTCCCGTCAGCCGTGATGCGGCGGCTGGCCGTCGTCTTCGTCGTCCTCGTAATCGCCATCTTCGTCGTCTTCGTCATGGTCGTCCGAACCCATGTTGCGCGACGCCGAATCCTGCTGGACGTAGGCGCCCGTCGGTCCCACGCGCACCGCGCGCGCCGGCACCACGGTGGAGATCGCGTGCTTGTAGACCATCTGGCTGGTGGTTCCGCGCAACAGGACCACGAACTGGTCGAACGATTCGATGGTGCCCTGCAGCTTGATGCCGTTGACCAGATAGACCGACACCGGCACGCGTTCGCGACGCAGGACGTTGAGGAAGGGATCTTGCAGGGACTGCGGCCTGGAGGCCTGGAAATTGCGCTGCTGCATGGGGAGGAGTCTCTTGGGGAAAAGTCGTTATCGGCCCGCGTCTGTGGCGCGGTATGGCTAGTCTACCGGAAGCCGGCAAAACGCCCGCCGAACGACGTCCCGCGCAGGAACAATGCAATGGCGTCAACCAACGCTTCGCGCTGGCGTTGCGCATCGAAACGACGCAGGTCCAGCTGCCCGCGCAGCCATGTCATCTGGCGCTTGGCGAGCTGGCGGGTGGCGAAAATGGCGCGATCGCGGAATTGCGCGAGATCACCACCATCGCCATCGAGATACTCCCAGGCCTGTCGATAGCCGACCGCGCGAATGGCGGGGAGATCGAGCGGCATGGGATGCGCCGCCAGTTGCGGCAGCGCGCGCAGGTTCCGCACTTCGTCGAGGAAACCGCGTTCCAGCATCCGGTCGAAGCGACGCTCGACGCGTGCGTGCAATTCCTCGCGCGATTCCGGCACCAGCGCCAGCTTCAGCACCCGCACCGGCCAACGTGGCGCATGCAGATGTTCCGTTTGCCACTGCGTGATCGGCTTGCCACTGAGACGGAACACCTCCAGCGCGCGCTGGATGCGTTGCGGATCGGTCGCGTGGATGCGTGCCGCCGCAGCGGGATCGACCTGCGCCAGTTCGGCGTGCAACGCCGGCCATCCGCGCTGTCCGGCTTCGGCGGCGATCGCCGCACGCATGCCGGCGTCGGCGCCCGGCATCGGCGCGAGTCCGGAAAACAGCGCGTGCGCATAGAGGCTGGTGCCGCCGGCGAGGATCGGCAACGCGCCACGTTCGACGATGCCGGCGACGGCGGATTTCGCGTCATCGACAAACTCCGCGACCGAATACGGCTGCCACGGATCGCGGATGTCGATCAGGTGATGGCGAACGCGTTGCTGCTCTTCCCTGCTCGGCTTGGCCGAACCGATGTCGAGTCCGCGATAGACCAGCGCCGAATCGATGCTGACGATTTCGCCACCAATGCGTTCGGCCAGTTCCAGCGCCAGATCGGTCTTGCCCGATCCGGTCGGCCCGAGCAGCGCAATCGCGATCGGACGCGCATCACCGCTCATCGCTGCGCAACATCCACGACTTCAATCCTTGCGCGCGAGCATGCTGTGGCTGCGGGCATAGACGAAATACACGACGACGCCGATCGCGTTCCAGGTCAGGAACCACAGTTGCGTCTTGTGCGGCAGGCTCCAGAACAGATACAGGCAGCCAAGGATGGCCAGCGGCCCGACCAGCCACGCCATCGGCGTGCGGAAGTTGCGCGGACGGTTCGGTTCGCGCTTGCGCAGCACCAGCAGGCAGGCACCAACCGCGATGAAGGCCGCCAGCGTGCCGGCATTGGCCAGCGCCGCGATTTCATCGAGACGCGCCACGCCCGCCAGCGCCGCAACCAGCACGGCGGTGAACGCGGTGATCGCGACCGGCGTGCCGGTGCGCGCATTGACCTTCGACAAGCCGCGTGGCAACAGGCCGTCGCGCGACATCACGAAGAAGATGCGGCTCTGGCCGTAGAAGAATGCCAGCAACACGGTCGGCAACGCGATGATCGCGACGATGCCGATCAGGAAGGCGACGGTGCCGTGGCCGAGCTCGCGCATGATCAGCGCCAGCGGTTCCGCGCTCTTGCCGAACACGCCGTAATTCAGCGCGCCGATCGCCGCCAACGCCACCAGCATGTAGATCAGCGTGCAGCCGATCATCGAACCGACGATGCCGATCGAAAGATCGCGTCCGGGATTCTTGGTTTCCTCGGCCGCGGTGGAAATCGCGTCGAAACCGTAGAAGGCGAAGAAGATGATCGCCGCCGCCGCCATCACGCCGCGTTCGACGCCATCCGCGCCCATCGACTTCGGGAATCCATAGGGCATGAACGGATGCAGGTTGTCGGCATTGAACGCCGGCAGCGCCACCGCGACGAAGATCGCCAGCGCGATCAGCTTGAACACCACCAGGAAAGCGTTGACGGTCGCGCTTTCGCGCGTTCCCGCCATCAGTGCACCGGCAACCACGAACACGATCAGCACCGCCGGCAGGTTGATCAGGCCGCCCGCATGCGGACCCGCGGCCAGCGCCTTCGGCAGGGCCACGCTCCAGCCCATGTTGGCCTGCAACCAGTCGAGGAAGCCGACGAAATAGCCCGACCAGCCGACCGCGACCGTGCTCACCACCAGCGAATATTCGAGGATCAGGCTCCAGCCGATGATCCACGCCAGGCCTTCGCCCAGCGCCGCATAGCTGTAGGTATAGGCACTGCCGGACGCCGGCATCATCGTCGAAAGTTCGGCATAGGCCAGCGCCGCGCAGGCGCAGACCAGGCCCGCGATCAGGAACGACACCAGCACCGCCGGACCGGCCTTGTCGGCGCCGACGCCGATCAGGGTGTAGATGCCGGTACCGACGATGGCACCGATGCCGAGCGCGACCAGGTGCGGCCACGACAGGGTCGGCACCAGCTTGCGGCCTTCCTCGTGCTCGGTGATGCGATTGATGTCCTTGCGGCGAAGCAGGCTTTGCATGCGATGGCGTCCGGTGGTGCGCGCATGTGGCGCGAATGACCGAAGCTTAGTCGAAACGCCGCGTGGACGGCCGGATCGCAGCGCTCAGATGTCGTCCGGCCACTGGATCGCGGGCGCGCCCGGCTTCTCCGTCGTGCGCGGCATCGGCACTGCGGCCACGGCGTCCCACACCTTCAACGCATCGACGGTCGCGGCGACATCGTGCACGCGGACGATACGCGCGCCGCGCTGGGCGGCGATCACATGGGCAGCGACCGACCCCGCCACGCGATCGTCCGGCGCATCGCGCCCGGTCAGGGTGCCGATGGTTTTCTTGCGCGACATCCCGGCCAGTACCGGCACGCCGAGTTCGGTGAATCGCTGCAACTGCGCCAGCAGTTGCAGGTTGTGCTCAAGCGTCTTGCCGAAGCCGAAGCCGACGTCGACGACGATCCGCTTGCGCTCGATGCCGGCCATCTCGCAGGCGAAGATGCGTTCGGCGAGGAAGCGATGGACTTCGGCGACCACGTCGTCGTAGCGCGGATCGTCCTGCATCGAACGCGGCTCGCCCAGCATGTGCATCACGACGACCGGAACAGCAAGTCCCGCCGCCGCATCGAGTGCGCCGTCCCGACGCAACGCGTAGACGTCATTGATCATGCCGGCACCGGCGGCGACCGCAGCGCGCATCACTTCCGGTTTCGAGGTGTCGATGCTGATCGGGATCGAGACCTGCTTCGCCAGCGCCTCGATTACCGGAACCACGCGGCGCAGCTCCTCTTCGATCGAAACATCTTCTGCGCCGGGACGCGTCGATTCGCCGCCGATGTCGAGGATGTCCGCACCCTCGCCCGCAAGTTTCAGTCCGTGCGCGATCGCGGCGTCGGTGGTGTCGTGGCGACCGCCATCGGAAAACGAATCGGGGGTGACATTGACGATGCCCATCACCCGCGTGCGATCGAGCCTGAGGATGCGGCCGGCGCAGTCGAGTTGGGGAGAGGTGTCGAACATGCTGGATCGGCAAAAGAAAAGGCCAGACGCGAGTCTGGCCTTTCGATCATCTGCTGGCAATCCGCGAGATCAGGTTTGTTCCGCAGGCCCGCCCACCACCGGCGCCGATGCGGTACCGCCACCGTTGTTGCTACCAGCCGGCGTGGGTTTCCCGACCCAGCCTGCCGGCGGATTCGGCGTGCGGCCTTCCATGATCGCCTTGACCTGCTCGGCGTCGATCGTTTCCCATTCCATCAGCGCAGCGGTCATCGCTTCGACGCGATCGCGCTTCTCTTCCAGGATCGCGCGAGCAACACCGTACTGCTGGTCGAGGATGCGACGGATCTCGGCGTCGACCTTTTGCTGCGTCGCTTCTGAAATCGTCTTGTTGTGGACGCCGAAACCGGCATCGTCGTCGGCGTAAACCATGGTACCGAGCGCATCGGACATGCCGTACTTGGTCACCATGCCACGTGCCATCTTCGTTGCGCGTTCGAAGTCGTTGGACGCGCCGGTCGACATCTGGCCGACGAAGATTTCCTCGGCAATGCGGCCACCGAACAGGATCGAGATCTCTTCCAGCATCTTGTCCTTGTAGTGGCTGATCTGATCGTGTTCCGGCAGCTGCCAGGTCACGCCCAGCGCCCAGCCGCGCGGCATGATCGTCACCTTGTGCACCGGATCGGCCTTGGGCAGCGACATCGCCACCACCGCGTGGCCGGATTCGTGGAACGCCGTGGCACGACGCTCGTCATCGCGCATCACCATGCTGCGACGCTCCGGCCCCATGTAGATCTTGTCCTTGGCGTCCTCGAAATCCTGCATCTCCACCTGCTGCTTGTTGCGGCGGGCAGCGAACAGCGCGGCTTCGTTGACCAGGTTGGCGAGATCGGCACCGGAGAACCCGGGCGTACCGCGCGCCAGCACTTCCGGACGCACGTCGTTGCCCAGCGGCACCTTGCGCATGTGCACGCGCAGGATCTGCTCGCGGCCCTTGATGTCCGGCAGCCCGACCATCACCTGGCGATCGAAACGACCCGGGCGCAGCAGCGCCTTGTCGAGCACGTCGGGGCGGTTGGTCGCGGCGATCACGATCACGCCTTCGCCGCCTTCGAAACCATCCATCTCGACCAGCATCTGGTTGAGCGTCTGCTCGCGCTCGTCGTGGCCACCGCCCATGCCGGAACCGCGATGGCGGCCGACGGCGTCGATTTCATCGATGAAGATGATGCACGGCGCGTTCTTCTTCGCCTGCTCGAACATGTCGCGCACGCGGCTGGCACCGACGCCGACGAACATCTCGACGAAGTCGGAACCGGAGATGCTGAAGAACGGCACGCGCGCCTCGCCGGCGATCGCCTTGGCCAGCAGCGTCTTGCCGGTACCCGGCGGACCGACCATCAGCACGCCGCGCGGGATCTTGCCGCCGAGCTTCTGGAAGCGCGAGGGATCGCGCAGGAAGTCGACCAGCTCGGACACTTCCTCCTTGGCCTCGTCGCAACCGGCGACATCGGCGAAGGTGACCTTGGTCTGGTCTTCGTTGAGCAGGCGCGCGCGCGACTTGCCGAACGACATCGCACCCTTGCCGCCCTGCTGCATCTGCTTCATCAGGTAGAACCAGATGCCGACGAACAGCGCCAGCGGCAGCACGTTCACCAGCAGCGCGATCAGCAGGCCGCGGCCGCTCGACGGCGCTTCCTGCTTGATCTCGACCTTGTGGTTCAGCAGGTCGTTGACCAGGTCCTTGTCGCCCGGGTTCTGGGTGGTGAACTTGCTGGAATCCTTGCCTTCCGCGGTAATGGTGGAACCGTCGTCGCTGATCTCGACCTTGGCGACCTTGTCGTCATGCAGCTGCTGCACGAACTGGTCGTAGGTGAGCGCGCGCGTGTTCCCGCCAAACTTCGCGCCGAAGCCCTGGAACAGGACCATGACGACGATCAGCACGACGGCCCACAGCAGGAGGTTCTTGACCAGGTTGTTCATTCGGTTCTCCGCCCCCGCGCGAGGGCATACACTTCATTGGAACGACGGCGCGAGGCCGCCGGCTTGCGGATCGAGACCTTGTCGTAGCGCTTGCGCAACTCGCGTACATACTCGTCGAAACCCACGCCCTGGAACAGCTTGATCAGGAAATCGCCGCCGACCCGCAGGTGGGCGTCCGCGAATTCCATCGCCAGCTCCGCCAGATGCATGGCCCGTGCCTGGTCCACCGCATCCACACCACTCATATTGGGGGCCATGTCGGACAGGACAAGGTCGACCTCGGCGCCGTTCAGCATGGTGACCAACTGGGATAGAACGCTGTCCTCCCTGAAATCACCGTGAAGGAAGTCGACCCCGGCCAGTCCCGGCATGTCGAGGATGTCGGTGGCGATGACCCGGCCGCTGTCGCCCAGCGCCTGCCGCGCCCACTGCGACCAGCCCCCCGGCGCCGCGCCAAGATCGACCACGACCATGCCCGGCCTGAGCAAGTGGTCGCGTTCGACCAGCTCCTCGAGCTTGAACGCCGCGCGCGAACGCAGGCCCTCGGCCTGCGCGCGTTTGACGTAGGGGTCGGAGAAGTGTTCTTTCAGCCAGCGTTGGCTGCTTTTGCTGCGCGTGGCCATGTCGAAGGGCGAACTGATTGGCCGGGCTGGTCCAGCCGCCATGATACCGTGTCGATCCCCCAGGACCGTTTGCGACTGCATGTCACCCGCCATTACCCCCGCCCAGATCCGATTCCTGCGCGGCCAGGCCCATGACCTGAAACCCTTGCTGCAACTGGGCGCAAAGGGCCTGACCCCGGCCTTCGTGGCCGAATTGTCCGCCGGACTGGAACAGCACGAACTGGTCAAGGTGAAGGTCACTGGCGAAGACCGAGAAGCGCGCGATGCGGTGATCGCCGAGCTGGTCGCCGGCACCGACAGCGCGCTGGTGCAGCGGATCGGCCATGTCGCCATCCTCTATCGACCCTCGCAGGACAAGCGCCGGATCGTCCTGCCGCGCGCCTGATGGGCTCTGGCTCCTGATGGATCTCATCCAGGAACGTCCCGATTTCGAATACGTGGTGCGCGGCGCCGATGGCGGTCGCGTGCTGGTGAATGAGCGGACGCTGGCGACCAGCTGCATCGTCGCGCCGGATCGCCTCATCTCCGATTGGCCGGTCACGGCCGTAGCAGCGCTGGACGATGCGGCGCTCGCCACCCTCTTCGATCTCCAGCCCGACGTGATCCTGCTCGGTACCGGCGAACGCCAGGCGTTTCCGCCGCCGCGGGTGATGGCTGCGGTGCTGCAACGTGGCATCGGCCTGGAACCGATGGCGAACGCGGCCTGTGCACGCACCTACAACGTGCTGGCCGGCGAAGGCCGCAAGGTCGTTGCGGCGTTCATTCTCGCGGGCTGAGTTACTTCTTCGGCAGGTACAGCTGAGGATCGACCGGCTTGCCGTCGAACCGGATCTCGAAATGCAGCATGTCGCGCGGCGCCGCGGTGCGGCCCATCTCGGCGATCTGCTGGCCGGCGCTCACGCGCTGGCCTTCGGTGACCATGCGCTTGCGGTTGTGTCCGTAAGCCGACAGCCATTCGCTGTTGTGCTTGATGATGATCAACTCGCCGTAACCGACCAGCCCTGCGCCGGAGTACACCACCACGCCGTCGGACGCTGCACGCACCGGCTCTCCGGCACTGCCGGCGATGTCGAGGCCCTGGCGCGTCGGTTCGCCGGCGAGATAGGTGCTGATGACCTGGCCATCGGCGGGCCAGCGCCACGCCAGATTGCCCGCGGTCGGGCGCGTGGTCGCCGCTGGCGGTGGTGTCGGGGCGGACGAGGATGACGGCGCGGCCGGTCGCGGCGCCGGAACCGAAGCGGTCGGCGGCGGTGGTGGCGCCTTGCCGCTGCGCGGATACAGGCGCACGCGCTGGCCGGGATGGATGATGTACGGCGGCGGGATGTCGTTCCACAACGCGAGGTCCAGCGGCGTAATTCCGTTGGTGGTGGCGATGTGGTAGACGGTGTCGCCCTTTTGCACTTCGTAGGTCGCACCGTACTTCGGCGTCGAGACTTTGGCGGTCGCCGTCGGCGCCTGTGATGCCGGCGGCATCGGCGACGACGACGTACGCGTCGTGCCGGACGGTGCGCGATTCGACGGATATTCCACCACGCGTGCAGTGGTGCACGCGGCCAGTGCCACTGTTGCAGTCGCAGCGGCCAGCAGGCGCGTGGACATCATGGGAAGTCGCGGCTTGGTCATCAGGCGCCTCGCGATTTGAAGTAGAGATAGGCGACCAGGAACGCCAGCAATGCCGTCGCGATCCAGCCGATGGGTTCGATCCAGCGGTGCAGCGCCCGTTCGGCGCGTTCGCCACCGATGCGGATCGCAGCGGCGAGCAGGAACACGCGCTTGCCGCGGCCGACGCACATCGCCAGCAGGTATTGCAGCCACGGCACGCCGACGATGCCCGAGGCCCAGGTGAAGACCTTCATCGGGATCGGCATGAAACCGCCCAGCACCAGGAACCAGAACACGCCCCACGGCGATTCGGCCATCTTGGTGTGGATGGTGGCGATGCCGGCGTCGATCTTGTCGACCATGTGCAGTTCGGCGAGCAGCGGCTTCACCAGTTCCCAGGCGTGGTGGCCCAGCCAGTAGCCGATCACTGCGCCGATCATCGATCCCGCCAGGCTGATGCCGGCATAACGGAACGCGCGTTGCGGCCGCGCCAGTGCCATCGGCGCCAGCATGATCTCGGGCATGATCGGGAAGAACACCGCCTCGGCGATGCTGAGCACGAACAGCAGCCACGGCGCGTGCGGACTGCCGGCCCAGCGGATCGCGCGCTCGTAGAGCGGGGCGAACAATTTCAACTTCATCCGTCGATCACTCCGGCGAGCAATGGCACGAACACCACGGGCTCCAGCATGTCCTGTCGCAACTGACCGTCGTCTTCACGGCGCACGCGCAACAGGTTCTGACCCACCGGCGCGACCAGGGTTCCACCGACCGCGAGCTGATCGAGCAACGCCGGTTCCAGCGCGGCCGCTCCGGCGGTCACCACGATGGCATCGAACGGACCATGCTCGGCCCAGCCGGCGCGGCCATCGTCATGCTTGCTGCGCACGTTGTAGCCGAGACCACGCAGCACCTTGCGCGCGCCGCGCAACAGCGCGCCGATGCGTTCGACCGTATGCACCTGCAATCCCAGCGAGGCGAGGATCGCGGCCTGGTAGCCGGAGCCGGTACCGATCTCCAATACCTTCTGCGGCGGTGTCGGCGCATCGAGGATCAGCTCGGTCATGCGCGCCACGACCCACGGCTGCGAAATGGTCTGGCCGTGGCCGATCGGGAACGCGCTGTCCTCGTAGGCGCGCTGCGCCAGCGCCTCGTCCATGAAGACATGGCGCGGCACATTGCGGATCGCGGCGAGCACTTGTTCGTTGCGGATGCCCTGCTCGCGCAGGCGATCGATCAGGCGATCGCGCACGCGTTGCGAAGTCATGCCGATGCCGGCGGTACCGGGATCGAGACGCAGTCGCGCGATCATGCCGTCGGTTGCTCCAACCGTGTCACCCATTGCGCGACCTGTTCGAGCGCGCTGTAGCGGGTGAGATCGACGTGGATCGGCGTGATCGAGACCGCGCCGCGGTGGATCGCATCGAAATCGGTGCCGGGACCGGCGTCCTGTTCGCTGCCGGCGGGACCGATCCACCAGAACTCGCGACCGCGCGGATCCGGCGCGGGAATGCAGCTTTCGGCGCGATGGCGATTGCCGAGACGCGTGGATTCGAAACCGTGCAGGGCATCCCACGCCAGGTCGGGGACGTTGACGTTGAGGATGGTGTCGGCCGGCAGCGGATCACGGGCGAGGCGCGCGACAATCTCGACCGCGGCGCGTGCGGCGGTATCGAAATGTTTCGGCGCATGATCACGGGCAACGCACGACACTGCGACTGCCGGCAGGCCGAGGAAGCGCCCTTCCATCGCCGCCGACACGGTGCCGGAATAGATGACGTCGTCGCCGAGATTGGCGGAGTTGTTGATGCCGGAAACGACGATGTCGGGCTCGCGCTGGCCGGCGAACATGCCGGTGAGTGCGAGATGCACGCAATCGGTCGGCGTGCCATGCACGCGCCAGGTGCGCTCATCGAGCTGGACGACGCGGATCGGCATGTCCAGCGTCAGCGAATTGCTGGCGCCGCTGCGGTCGCGATCGGGGGCCACCACCATCACCTCGTGTCCGGCCTCGCGCAACGCCGCCGCCAGGGCGGCGATGCCCGGCGCGTCCACACCATCGTCGTTGCTGACCAGGATCCGCATGCGTGTTCCGTTCATTGAAGCAGCCATGATAACGAATCGTTCGACTCTGCCGTACTCTTGTGACATGGCCGAACCCGACGACGATTCCGAACTGTTCCGATCCGCGATCGGCCCGGTGCGCCGGATCGCCACGCGGCCGGAAACACCGCGCAAGCCGGCGCCACCGGCGCGGGCCGGGATGCGCGAAGCCGACGAACGCGCGGCGTGGTCGGAATTCCGCCACGCCATGCACGATCCCCTGCTCGATCCCGGCGACGTCTCCAGCTATCGCCGCGACGAAGTGCCGCCGCGCGTGCTGACGAAGTTGCGCAACGGCGAATACGCCGCGCGCGACGAGCTCGATCTCCACGGGCTTACCGTCGCCGTCGCCGAATCCCTGCTGCGCGAGTTCCTGCGCGATGCCATCGCCGCCGGCACCGGTTGCGTGCGCATCATCCACGGCAAGGGCCGAAATTCCGAAGGCCTGCCGGTGATCAAGAACCTGGTCGATCGCATGCTGCGCCAGCGCGCCGACGTGCTCGCCTTCCATTCCGCGCCACTTGCGCAAGGTGGCACGGGTGCCGTGCTGGTGCTGCTGAAGCACCGCTGACATCGATTCGCGCGTTCAACGCATCGAATCGCTGACTTCACCCAGCTCGGACAGCACCGAGGTCGCGTAACTTCCCGGAGGCAATTCGAAGGCGACTTCCAGCGCATCTTCCGCCAACCACTGCCACTGCAATTCATTGGCGCACAGGCGCAAGGCGCGGCGTTCTTGCTTCATTCCGGCGCGCTCGAGGCCATCGCGTAATGGCTGCGCATCATCGCCGGCCACCGCTGCCGTTTCCAGTGCGAGAACCGCATCGCCGGTACGCAACGCGCCGCGCCCCCACATCGGTCCGGTGGGATCGATATCAAAGGCAGCGACGCGCTCGCGGATGCGGCCATCCAGCGGCTCCGGCCCGAACACGCTATGGCTGCCGGCGAGCATGAAGACGTCGCCGTCCAGCGCGGCATTCCAGTTGCCGTCCTGCACGCGCTGCGCCAGCACCCGATTGAACAATTCCGATCGCACCGCCGACAGCAGCAGCGAGCGTTCCTCGCGTTTCACACGCCGCCCCGCGAACATCGCCAACGCCTGCGCGACGTTGTCACCGTAGCGTCCGAAGCGTTGCTCCCCGAAATAATTGGGAACGCCCTGCCTTGCAATCGCCTGCAGGCGCTGTTCGATCGCGGCGCGATCACCGACCACTTCACGCAACACGAGGCGGAAGCGATTTCCGCCCAGCGCGCCACGTGGCAACTTGCGCGAATGGCGGCGTGCTTCGACGATCCGCAACGCTTCGCCATCCAGCGCCGACAGGTCGGGATCCTCTCGCCCCGGCAGCCACACACTCACACGCTGCCGCGTCACCGCGTGGCGATCCTTCAGTCCGGCATGACCGATCGCCGATTCCGACACGCCCGCCCATGCCGCAACACGACGCACGGCTTCCGCGGTGGTCAATCCGCGCTTCTCGATGGTGAGCAGCAGGTGTTCACCCTCGCCGCTGGCGTCGAAGGCATCGATCTCTTCGACGCGAAAATCTTCCGGCGTGACGCGCATGCGCGCCGACAGCACGGGCGCGCCGTGCGCGCGCAACAGTTCGATCACATCCGCACCAGCAGGCACACCGCTTCCGCCGCGATACCTTCCTCGCGACCGGTGAAGCCCAGTTTCTCGGTGGTGGTGGCCTTGACGCTGATCGCAGCGATGTCGACATCGCATGCAGCAGCGATGATCTCGCGCATCGCCTGTGCATGCGGACCGACCTTGGGTCGCTCGCACAGCACGGTGACGTCGACATTCCCGAGTTTCCAGCCGCGCGCGCGGATCAGCTCGGTGCAATGCTTCAGGAAAACCAGGCTGTCGGCACCCTTCCAGCGTGCATCGGACGGCGGGAAATGCCTGCCGATGTCGCCCAACGCCAACGCGCCGAGAATGGCATCGCAGAGTGCGTGCAGCACCACGTCGCCATCGCTGTGCGCGACGACACCGCGCACGTGCGCAACCCGCACGCCACCGAGCATCACGTGGTCGCCATCGCCAAAGGCGTGGACATCAAAACCGTGGCCGATGCGGACGTTCATCCGCGGCGCCCCAGCAGGAATTCGAAACGGGCGAGATCGGCCGGCGTGGTGATCTTGAGGTTGTCCTCGCGTCCCTCGACCAGCAGCGGATGCACGCCCTGCATTTCCATCGCCATCGCCTCATCGGTGATCGCCTCGCCTGCATCGCGTACGGCGCGCAACGCGGTCGACAACGCCCCACGCGCGAACATTTGCGGAGTGAACGCGCGCCACAGGCCTTCACGCGGCTCTGTTGCCGCAATCGAGCGGCCCTCGCCCGCACGCTTCAAGGTGTCGCGCACCGGCGCACCGAGGATGCCGCCCTGCCGTGGATGCGCGCGCACTGCCGCGATCAGCACGTCGAGATCGGATGCACGCAAATTGGGACGAGCGGCGTCGTGGACCAGCACCAGGTCGTCAGCGCCGACATCGGCAGGCAATCGTTCGAGGCCGGACAACACCGAGGCAGCGCGACTGTCGCCGCCAACCGCCGTGAGGATCGGCTTGCCATTCGCATCATCGGCGCCCGGCCAGTGCGGATCGCCGGCCGCCAGCACCACCACCACGCCGGCGATCAGCGGATGGCCGAGCAAGGCATCCAGCGTATGGCGCAGGATGCTGCGTCCGCCAACCTCGAGATACTGCTTCGGCACGACGCCGCCGAACCGCTGTCCAGTGCCCGCTGCGGGCACCACGCACCAATGACGATCCATGTTCATTACTGGCCTTGTGGTTGTTTTGCCTGATCCTGTTTTTTTGCCGACGCGGCGTTGGGGTCGTTCACGACGCGGTAGAAGGTTTCGCCCGGCTTGACCATGCCGAGTTCGTTGCGCGCGCGTTCCTCGATGGCCGCGCCGCCGGAAGACGGATCCTTGAGATCGTGCACTTCCGCGGACAGCGCATCGTTACGCTGCTGGCGGGTGGCGTTGTCGTTGACCTGCGCCTCGACGCGATGCTCGAGCACCACCACGTCGCGATGTCCGCCACGACCGAACCACCAGCGGTACTGCAGCCAGGCCAGCAGGCCCAGCAACAGCACCACGGCGATGGAAACGGCGCGGCGGTCGTTCATCCTCAACGCTTCAGCGACACGAAGGCGCCGCGACCGGCGTAGCGCGCGGCTTTGCCGAGCTGCTCTTCGATGCGCAGCAGCTGGTTGTACTTTGCGACGCGGTCGGAACGGCACAGCGAACCAGTCTTGATCTGGGTCGCGGTGGTGGCAACAGCGATGTCGGCGATCGTGGTGTCTTCGGTTTCGCCGGAACGATGCGAGACGATCGCGGCGTACTTCGCGGCATCGGCCATGGCGATCGCTTCCAGCGTCTCCGACAGCGTGCCGATCTGGTTGACCTTGATCAGGATCGCGTTGGCGACGTTGCGCTCGATGCCCTGCTTGAAGATGCGCGGGTTGGTGACGAAGAGGTCGTCGCCGACCAGCTGGATCCTGTTGCCGAGCTTGTCGGTCAACATCTTCCAGCCATCCCAATCGTCTTCGGCCATGCCGTCTTCAATCGTGATGATCGGATATTCCGCGCACCAGCCGGCGAGGAAATCGGTGAACTGTTCCGAAGTCAGGCGCTTGCCTTCGCCGGTCAGGTTGTACTTGCCGTCCTTGTGGAACTCGCTGCTGGCGCAATCGAGACCGAGCAGGATGTCGTCGCCGGCGCCGTAACCGGCCTTGCCGATCGCCTCGAGGATGACGTCGAGCGCCTCGACGTTGCTGCGCAGATCGGGTGCGAAACCGCCTTCATCGCCAACCGCCGTCGACAGACCCTTGCCCTTCAGCACCGACTTCAGCGCGTGGAACACTTCGGTACCGGCGCGCAACGCTTCCGAGAAGCTGTCCATGCCCACCGGCAGGATCATGAATTCCTGCAGGTCGACGTTGTTGTCGGCGTGGGCGCCGCCGTTGATGATGTTCATCATCGGCACCGGCAGCGTCGGCTGCCAGCCGGCCGGATGCTCGCTGATGTCGGCGATGTGCTGCCACAGCGGCTTGCGCTGCGATGCCGCCACCGCATGCGCGAACGCCATCGACACTCCGAGCAGCGCGTTGGCGCCGAGGCGGCCCTTGTTCTCGGTGCCGTCGAGGTCGATCAGGCGCTGGTCGATCGCGCGCTGATCGCCGGACTCCATGCCCTTCAGCGCATCGGCGATCGTGCCGTTGACGTTGTCGACCGCCTTGCGCACGCCCTTGCCGAGATAGCGCGTCTTGTCGCCATCGCGCAGCTCGACCGCTTCCTTGGTGCCGGTCGAAGCGCCGGATGGCACCGCGGCACGGCCGAAGCTGCCATCGGACAGCGTGACGTCCGCTTCAAGGGTGGGATTGCCGCGACTGTCGAGGATTTCGCGGGCGTGGACGGAAGCAATCGTGGTCATGTCGGTTTGGAGTCGAAAGTAATGGGGATTATTGGGTGACGTCGGCTTCGAGGAAACCGTTGCGCTTGGTGATCGCGTCGAGTTCCTTCAGCGTTTCCAGCAGCGCGCGCATCTTGTCGAGCGGCCACGCATTCGGGCCATCGCTGAGGGCCTTCGACGGATCGGGATGGGTTTCCATGAAAACGCCGGCCAC
>JAFEBZ010000185.1 GCA_018242405.1 Pseudomonadota bacterium
AGATCCGCGTGCGCGCGATCGACCGCAAGGGCGCAAGTTTCGAGATGGATGCCGATGGTTTGCTGGCGGTGTGCATCCAGCACGAGATGGATCATCTCGACAGCAAGCTGTTCGTCGATTACCTGTCGCCGCTCAAGCGCGAGATGGTGAAGAAGAAGCTGGCCAAGGCTGCGCGCGAGAAGGCGGCGGCTTAACTTGCGCATCGTCTTTGCCGGCACGCCGGAATTCGCCGTGCCGGGCTTGCGCGTGGCCTGCGAACGCGCCGATGTCGTCGCCGCCTATACCCAACCCGATCGCCCGGCCGGACGCGGACGCGCGCTGACGCCTTCGCCGGTGAAGCAGGAAGCGCTGCAGCGCGGCATCGAAGTGCGCCAGCCGGAAACCCTGCGTGATCCCGAGGTGCAGGCGCAGTTGCGCGCACTCGAACCCGACTTGATCGTCACCGCAGCCTACGGCCTGATCTTCCCGAAGAAGGTGTTGAAGATCCCGCGTCTCGGTTGCTGGAACCTGCACGGATCGTTGTTGCCACGCTGGCGCGGCGCTGCACCGATCCAGCGTGCGGTCGAGGCCGGTGACGCCGAATCCGGCGTCTGCCTGATGGAGATGGAAGCGGGCCTCGATACCGGGCCGGTCCTGTTGCGCGAGGCGACCGCGATCGGCGCGGATGAAACGTCCGGCGAACTGTACGAACGCCTTGCCGATATCGGCGCGAACGTGTTGGCGCAAGGGTTGGAATTGCTGATGGCGGGAACGCTGCCGAAGGCGCAGCCGCAATCACCGGAAGGTGTCACCCACGCCGCCAAGATCGAGAAGGCCGAGGCGCGACTCGATTGGAACGCATCCGCCGAAGTACTGGCGTGCAGGGTTCGCGCGTTCCAGCCGTGGCCGGTGGCGGAAGCGGTGCTTGCCGGTGAGCGTACGCGCATCCATGCGGCGAAGGCGCTTCCTTCGACTGTCGATGCCGCGCCGGGAACGGTGGTTGCTACGAATCGCGATGGCATCGATGTCGCCTGCGGTGAAGGCGTGCTGCGCCTGCTGGTGTTGCAACGCGAAGGCGGGCGTGCCGTTCCTGCCGCCGATTATTTGAATGCGCGTCGTGGCCAGTTCTGAAAGCACGCAGCGTGGTGGAAGCCGTGGTGCCGGCGTGCGCGCGGATGCTGCGCGCGTGCTCGATGCGGTGATGCATCGCGGGCGTTCGCTGAAGGCGGAATTGTCGACCGCGCAATCGCGGATCGCCGATGGCCGCGATCGCGCGCTGCTGGAAGCGATGGTGATGGCGGCGCTGCGCAATCGCGCCGACTATCAGGCGACATTGAAGTCGTGGCTGCCGCGACCACTCGGCCAGCGCGACAACGAACTGCGCGCGCTGCTCTATGCCGGATTCGCGCAACTCGACGCGATGGGCTTGCCCAGCCATGCCGCGGTCGACGCCACGGTGGAGGCCGCACGCCTGCTCAAGCGCACCCACCAGGCCGGAATGGTCAACGCGGTGATGCGCCGGGCGACGCGCGAGCCATTGCTGCGCGCCGATGCACAGGCAGGCTGGCCGCAATGGCTGTTGCAACATTTGCACGCCGATTGGCCTGGCGATGTCGAGGCGATCCTGGGTTCCAGTCGCGCGTCGCCGCCGATGTGGCTGCGGGTGAATCGTCGCAAGACCGATCGTGACGCCTATGCACTGCAGTTGCGCGAGATTGGAATGGACGTGCAGGCGCTGGCTCATCCCGCGGATGCGCTGTTGCTGGAAACGCCGGTGGCGGTGACTGCATTGCCCGGATTCGGCGAAGGGCTGGTGTCGGTGCAGGACGGCAGCGCCCAGCAGATCGCCGATGCCTTCGCGCTGAAGGCCGGCATGCGCGTGCTCGACGCCTGCGCCGCCCCCGGCGGCAAGACCGCGCATCTGCTCGAACGCGAGCCGGGACTGCAGGTCATTGCAGCTGACATCGATGCGCGCCGCCTGCGTCGCGTCGAGGAAGGATTGCAGCGGCTTGGCCTCTCGGCACAAACACGCGCTGCCGATGCCACGCAACCGGATGCATGGTGGGATGGCCGACCGTTCGACGCCATCCTGATCGATGCGCCGTGCAGCGCCACCGGCATCCTGCGGCGCCAGCCCGACATCCTGCTGCACCGCCGCGCGGAAGACGTTGCCGCGCTGGCCGCGTTGCAGGCGCGCATGCTCGATGCGTTGTGGCCGACGCTCGCGACTGGCGGCACGCTGGTCTACGCGACCTGTTCGATCCTGCGCGGCGAGAACGATCGCCAGATCGCGGCTTTCCTGCGGCGGACTGCCGATGCGCGACTGGAACCGCTCGACGCCGCGTTCGGTCGCGATACGGGTTTTGGCCACCAGCGCCTGCCCGGCGAGGGCGGCATGGATGGCTTCTTCTACGCAAGGTTGCGGAAACAATGACGCGCGGGTCTTCCCGTATCATCGCGCCATGCCGAAATCCATGCTCGAAACCCGATCTTCCCGCGACACCTGGCTGTTCTGGATCGCCGCGCTGCTGATCGTCGGTGCCGGCATCGGCCTGCGTGATCCCTGGCCCGCCGACGAACCGCGTTTCGCGCTGGTCGCCAAGCAGATGGTCGAGAGCGGCAACTGGCTGTTCCCGCACCGCGGCATCGAACTGTATTCCGACAAGCCACCGATGCTGATGTGGCTGCAGGCGACATTCTTCGAAATCTTCCGCAACTGGCGCATCGCCTTCCTGCTGCCGTCATTGCTGGCGACATTGGCGACGCTGGGCTGCGTGAAGGACCTCGGCAAGCGCCTGTGGACGCCGAAGATCGGATTGTGGGCGGCGTGGGCGGTGTTGCTGGCGTTCCAGTTCACCTATCAGGCCAAGAAGGCGCAGATCGATCCGCTGGTGACCTGTTTCATCACCGTCGCCAATTACGGATTGCTGCGCCATTTGCTGCTCGGCCCGAACTGGCGCTGGTGGTGGATCGGCTGGTTCTTCGCCGGGCTCGGCACCATCACCAAGGGTGTCGGTGTACTTGCATTGCTGATGCTGCTTCCCGCGATCTTCGCCAGCATGCGTGGCTGGCAGTCGCGTGGTGAACGTGTGTCCCTGCATCTGCGCGACTGGCGCTTCTGGATCGCGCCATTGTTCTTCGTCGTCGCGATGTGCATCTGGCTGGTGCCGATGGTGATGGCGGTGCGCGCGCACCACGATCCCGCTTACGACGCCTATCTCAACGACATCCTGTTCCACCAGACGGCGAAGCGTTACGCGCAGTCGTGGGATCACGCGCAACCGTGGTGGTACTTCGTCGTGGTGGTGCTGGGGATGTGGTTGCCGGCGATGCTGGCGTTACCGTGGGCGATTCCGGCGTGGAAACGTCGCCTGCAACGCCTCGATGCGCGTTACCTGTTGCCGCTGGCCTGGGGCGTGCTGCTGGTGATTTTCTTCAGCATTCCGTCGGGCAAGCGCGATGTGTACATCATGCCGGTGTTGCCGATGTGGGGGCTCGCCTTGGCGCCGCTGCTGCCGGGGTTGCTGAAAAAGGCATGGCCGCGCCGATTGCTGGCGACGGTGCTGGCGGTAATGGCGGTCGGTCTGGTGGTCGGTGGCGCGCTGATGGCATTCGGGCATTCGAAATCGACCGCGCGCTTCCTCACCGAGCGTGGCCTTGAATCAGGAGCCGGCATCGGCTGGATGCTGTTGGCGATGGGTGCGGGCGGCATCGTTGCGTTGCTGTGGTGGCGTCGCCGACTCGAGATCGCCGCGATCGTTTCGCTGGGCACGCTGTGGGTGCTGTTCGGGGTATTCGGTTATCCGCTGCTCAACGATTCGTCATCGGCGCGCGGTTTGATGCGCGATGTCGGCGCGCGCATCGGTCCCGACGCACAACTCGCGCTGCTCGGCTGGAAGGAACAGAACCTGCTGATGGCCGATCGTCCTGCGACGAACTTCGGTTTCACCCGCGACATGCAGGCGCAAACCTCAGACGCGATCCGCTGGTTGCAGGCCGATCCGCAGCATCGCTGGTTGCTGGTGCAGGACACGGTGCTGCCGAAGTGCATTCCGGACTCGGCGCTGGAGCAGGTGCCGCATTCGAATCGCCGCACGTGGTATCTGGTGCGCGGTGCGGCGGTGACTGGCTGTCCGCACTGACGTCGGAACGCGCTGGCTTGGCGTCTTCGCAAAAGCATCGCCCGGCTGAGCGCCTATCGCGGTTGTCTGCAACCGCCGACACGCCGTGAATACGTCCATGTAGGCTCATACGCAGCATCCATGCTGCGTATGGTCGGCTCTGCAGACGAACCGCATAGGCGCCGCCGGTGGAGATTTTTTCGCTCCCCGAGAAGGCAACAACACGCGCGCGGCCGCAGGTGCGCCAGTCCGGGGCGTGGGCGTACGCGCCATGGATGGCGCGTTCGAGCCTACATGGACGTATTTACGGCGTCCCGCGCGCCGGAGCTGGTCACCTGCGAAGCCAGCGCGTGCGATGCTGTTGCTCTCAGCCGGGCGATTAGCTTTTAGCTAACTCGCGCAACGCGCGGTACTTCTCGTACACATAGCCCGCATGCAGCGCGTGGTAGCGCGCAGCCGTACCACCATCGAGGAAGCCGCCGCGCAACACGTAGTTCTTCAGCCAGTAGGCAGCGGCGTGCAGCGGTGCATCCGGCGCGCTGGCACGGCGGCCCTGCGCGTGGCGCTGCCGCGCCCATAGCCTGGCGTAGCGTTGCAGCTTGGTTGCGTATTCGTCGTCGCTGCGCGCGGTGTCGTGCTCGATGCGCGCGTCCAGCATGGCGACGCGTTTGCCAGTGAGGTCCAGGGCTTCATGCACGCTCGCCGGCTTGTAGCGCAGGTCGTTGCGGAACAGGCGCGCGACTTTCTCCTTGCCCCAGCCGCCGTGATTCAACGCGGTGCCGAGGTAGTGCGTGCGGCGTAGCAGGTTCCAGACATCGGCTTGCTCAATATGACCATTGGCGAAGGTGGCGCGAATTACATCAGCGGCGCCGTCGGCCAGCCATTCGTCGGAATCGAGCAGCAACACCCACGGCGTTTGCGCGAGCGCGATCACCGTGTTCTTTTGCGCTGCGAAGCCGAGCCACGGCTGCTGCACCACGCGTGCGCCGGCTTTTTCGGCGACCGCCACGGTGTCGTCGGTGGATTGTGAATCCATCACGATCACATCGCGGCACAGCGGCACCAGGCTGGCGACGCAACGACCGATGCGATCGCCCTCGTTCTTCGCGATCACCACGCCGGTGATCGGTGGCTTCGATGCAAGGTCGCTCATCACGGCCTCGAATGTTTTTCGAAATCGCGATAGGGGTTGTCTTCGTCGCTGCCGGGTGGGCGCAGCGTGTAACGCTTGTAGGTCCACTGGTATTGCGCAAGATCGCGGCGGGCGATGCGTTCGATGTCGCGGTTGAGCGCGGCGACGCCGATCTTCGAGTCATCATCTGCGATCTCGGGATCGGCACGCTCGATGCAGACACGAAAGCGCGGAGCGTCATTCGTGCGCTGGCACCACGCGTGCAGCACGGTGGCGCCGGTGCGCTGTGCAAGGCGATTGAGCAGCGTCATCGTCAACGCCTGCTTGCCGAAGAACGGCGCGAATTCGCCGTCGCCGGCCTTGGGCTGCTGGTCGGGCAGGATGCCGACCACGCCGCCGGCGGCCAGTGTCTTGAACAGCGCGCGAATCGCCGTGCCTTCGGCGCGCACCTGGGTAATGCGGTCCGGTGCTTCATCGGCGCGCACGCGACGCAGGAAGGCTTCGCCGATCGCGGATTCCGGCGGCTTGTAGAGGATCGCCAGCGGCGTCTGCGCGGCCAGCCACTGGTTGAGCAATTCCCAGTTGCCGAAATGCGGTGCCGAGACGATCAGTCCGCGCCCGGAATGCAGCGCCGCATCGAACAGTTCGCGCCCGTCCTCGCCATCGATCAGTGCCAGATTCTCTGCGTGCGAATGGGTCCACAGGCGCAGGGTTTCCATCATCTGCCGACCGGTGCTGCGCAGCACGGCGCGTTCGAGCTCCGTGCGTGCACGGGCGTCCAGTTCCGGCATCGCCAGCTCGAGATTGCGGCGAGTCACCCGCAGCTCGCGACCGCCGCTCCAGCGTTGCAGGCGCGCCAGGCCATCGCCGAAACGATTGAGCGCCGGCCAGGGCAGGTGGCCGAACCCGGAGGCGAGGGCGTAGAGGAGGTTGGCGGTGCGGTCGGCATTCACCGGATCAAGTTTATCGGGCGCGTGCTTAAATGCGCCCATGCTTGCCCTCATCCAGCGCGTCACCCAGGCCAAGGTCGAAGTGGGGGAAGAAACCGTTGGCGCGATCGGGCCGGGGCTGCTGGCGCTGGTTGCCGCAGAGCCCGGCGACAGCGAAGGCCAGATCCTGAAGATGGCCGAGCGCCTACTGCGTTACCGGGTGTTCGCCGACGATGCCGGCAAGATGAACCGGTCCCTCCACGATATCGCCGGAGATCTGTTGCTGGTCAGCCAGTTCACCCTGGCCGCGGATACTGCTTCCGGCCTGCGCCCAAGCTTCAGTTCCGCCGCGTCTCCGGCCGAAGCTGAACCGATATTCGAGCGATTGGTGGCCGAATGTCGGCGAATTTCGCCGGCTGGGTTGGAAACCGGGCGCTTCCGTGCCCATATGACAGTCAGCCTGGTCAATGACGGCCCGGTCACGTTCCTGCTCCGGACATAGACCCTAGATGGCCCTCCGGCGTGGTAAAATTGCAGGTTCACTCCGTTTCACGTTCATCAGGTGACAGCCGCATGGCCAACGAGCGTCAGGTCCAGCAATCGGACATCAAGCTACTGATCAGCAAAGGCCTTGAGCAGGGCTACCTGACTTTTGCCGAGGTCAACGACCATCTCCCCGATGACGTGGTCGATGCCGAGCAGATCGAAGACATCATCGGCCTGATCAACGGCATGGGCATCGAGGTGCACGAAGTTGCGCCGGATGCCGAGACGCTGCTGCTCGCCGGCCAGTCCGGAAGTGGTCGCGAAGTCGACGACACCGCAGCCGAAGAAGCCGCGGCCGCACTGTCCGCGCTCGACACCGAAACCGGTCGCACCACCGATCCCGTGCGCATGTACATGCGCGAGATGGGCACGGTCGAGCTGCTGACCCGCGAGGGCGAAATCGCCATCGCCAAGCGCATCGAGGAAGGCCTGCAGCAGATGCTGGGCGCGCT
>JAFEBZ010000186.1 GCA_018242405.1 Pseudomonadota bacterium
GAAGATGTTCTTCTTGCCCTGCTTCGCCACCGTCAGCAGGCCCTGCTTGATCGCGGCCAGCGGGATCGCGTTGACGAGATCGCGCAGGGTCACGCCCGGCTGCATCTCGCCCTTGAAGCGCACCAGTACCGATTCCGGCATGTCCAGCGGCATCACGCCGGTGGCCGCGGCGAACGCGACCAGACCCGAACCCGCCGGGAAGGAAATGCCGACCGGGAAGCGCGTGTGCGAATCGCCGCCGGTGCCGACGGTGTCGGGCATCAGCATGCGATTGAGCCACGAATGGATGACGCCGTCGCCCGGGCGCAGCGCGATGCCGCCACGGTTGCTGATGAAGGCCGGCAGTTCGTGGTGCGTCTTGACGTCGACCGGCTTCGGATAGGCGGCGGTGTGGCAGAACGACTGCATCACCAGGTCGGCGGAGAAGCCGAGGCAGGCGAGGTCCTTCAGTTCGTCGCGCGTCATCGGACCGGTGGTGTCCTGCGAACCCACCGAGGTCATCTTCGGTTCGCAATAGGTGCCGGGACGAATGCCCTTGCCTTCCGGCAGACCGCAGGCACGACCGACCATCTTCTGTGCCAGCGAATAGCCCTTGCCGGTATCGGCCGGGTTGTGCGGCAGGCGGAACAATGTCGACGCCGGCAGACCGAGCGCCTCGCGCGCCTTCGCGGTGAGACCGCGACCGACGATCAGCGGGATGCGTCCACCGGCACGCACTTCGTCCAGCAGCACGTCGGACTTCAGCGCGAATTCGGCGATCACCTTGCCATCCTTCAACGCCTTGCCTTCGTACGGACGCAGTTCGACCACGTCGCCCATGTTCATCTGCGAAACGTCGAGTTCGATCGGCAGCGCGCCGGCGTCTTCCATCGTGTTGTAGAAGATCGGTGCGATCTTCGAACCCAGGCAGACACCGCCGAAACGCTTGTTCGGGATGAACGGAATGTCTTCGCCGGTAAACCACAGCACCGAGTTGGTGGCGGACTTGCGCGAGGAACCGGTGCCTACAACGTCACCGACGTAGGCGACCAGATGGCCCTTGTCCTTCAGCGATTCGATGAAGGCGACCGGGCCGCGCTTGCCGTCTTCTTCCGGGGTGATGCCGTCACGGGCGTTCTTGAGCATCGCCAGTGCGTGCAGCGGAATGTCCGGGCGCGTGGTGGCGTCGGGCGCAGGCGACAGATCGTCGGTATTGGTTTCGCCGGTCACCTTGAACACGGTGATCGTCATCGATTCCGGCACTTCCGGCTTGCTGGTGAACCATTCGGCATCGGCCCAGCTCTGCAGCACGGCCTTGGCATTCGCGTTGCCCGGCGCGCTATTTGATTGGGCCTTTTCCTGCACGTCGTGGAAGGCGTCGAACATCAGCAGCGTGTGCTTGAGCGCGTTGGCGGCGACGGTGCCGACCTCGGCGTCATCGAGCAGTTCGATCAGCGGGTGGATGTTGTAGCCGCCGAGCATGGTGCCGAGCAGTTCGGTGGCGCGTTGGCGCGAGATCAGTGCGTTCTTCTCGCTGCCGAAGGCGACCGCGGCGAGGTACGACGCTTTCACCTTCGCGGCGTCATCGACGCCGGCCGGCACGCGATTGGTGATCAGGTCGAGCAGGAACTGTTCTTCACCGACCGGAGGATTTTTCAGCAATTCGATGACATCCGCGGTCTGCTGCGCGGTCAGCGGCAGCGGCGGGATGCCGAGGGCGGCGCGTTCGGCGACGTGCTGGCGATAGTCTTGCAACATGGTGAGCTCCGGTGGTTCAGTAAAAGGGAAATGCGGGTTATTCGTTGGCCGGGACGATCAGTTTCAGTCCCTTGAAATAGTCGCGATGGAAGGCGGTATCGAAGGTCACCAGTCCATCGCATTGCAGCAGCGCGTGCGCGCCGACGAGGAAATCGGCGATCGGGCGTTCTTCACCACCGCGGCTCCGATGACGACGCTGCATTTCGCCTGCGCGCACCGCCGACTTGGATTCGACGGCGCTGAAATGGATGCCCATCTCCTCGAGTGCGGCCAGCGCATCGGCGCCGTTGCGCAGGGCCGAACACAATTCGGCCAGCGAGGCATCGCACAGCACCACGCGACCGCTGCCCAGGCACTGGCGCAGGCAGGCCTCGACCGCATCGGCACGCGGGCCATCGGTGAGCAGTTCGACAAGAACCGGGGTATCGACGGCGATCATTTCTTCTTGCCACTGTCGCTGGCGTCGTCGAGCGCGAACTTGCCGCGGACGCGGGAAATCGCGTCATCGACATTCTTGCGCAGGACAATGCGGCTGCCGTCCAGCTCGACCTTGAGGACGCTGCCCTTGGTCAGGCCCAGCGCGTCGCGCACGGCCTTGGGCAAGGTGATCTGGCCACGCTCGGCGACGATCGCTTCCATCTGGCAGCCCTCTCGAAGGTATGCACAAATTATACATACTTGATGTGACATACTCAATCCGGACCTGCCCCACCAAGGTCGCAGGCGCATGTCACGGACGCTGGCGGATAATGTCTAGGGCCTGCTAACGCTATCGGGGCAAGATCATGTCGCCGTGTCCGGCTGTCAGGTGGGCGCGCGTGGCGCAGCGACAGGCCGGCCGCCTGTTCAAGCCGCGCGCGGCCGCATGGCGGCCGGACACGGCAACCCGAAGGGCCGCATCAAGGCCCGCGCGCTGCGTCGTCATCACTCACTCATTTATCGACATAAACTCGTTCGTTCTTCCTTGCATCGCACGGGCCTTGATGCGGCATGACTTGTCCCGATAGCGTTAGCAGGCCCTGAGCCTCCTCTCCCCCTACGGAGCACCGCAATGGCCGATTCCTTCAATACCCGCGCCCGACTCGAGGTCAACGGGAAGTCCTATACCTATTCCAGCCTGCCCAAGCTTGGCGAGAAGTTCGATCTCGCCAAGCTGCCTTACTCCATGAAGATCCTGCTGGAGAACCTGCTGCGCCACGAGGACGGCGGCCAGACCGTGGGTCCGGAGCACATCGAGGCGGTGGCGAACTGGAATCCCAAGGCCGAACCGGACACCGAAATCGCCTTCATGCCGGCGCGCGTGGTGCTGCAGGATTTCACCGGCGTCCCCTGCGTGGTCGACCTGGCGGCGATGCGCGACGCGGTGACCAAACTTGGCGGCAAGGCCGAACAGATCAATCCGCTGATTCCGTCGGAACTGGTGATCGACCACTCGGTGCAGGTCGACGTCTTCGGTCGTCCCGACGCGCTCGATCTCAACGGCAAGATCGAATTCGAACGTAACCAGGAACGCTACAGCTTCCTGCGCTGGGGCCAGAAGGCGTTCCAGGATTTCAAGGTGGTGCCGCCGAATACCGGCATCGTCCATCAGGTGAATCTCGAGAACCTCGCCCGCGTGGTGATGGAACGTGAGGTTGATGGCGCAACCTGGGCCTTCCCGGACACCGTGTTCGGCACCGATTCGCACACCACGATGATCAACGGCATCGGCGTGCTCGGCTGGGGCGTCGGCGGCATCGAAGCGGAAGCGGCGATGCTGGGCCAGCCGTCGTCGATGCTGATTCCGCAGGTGGTCGGCTTCAAGCTCACAGGCAAGTTGCCGGAAGGCACCACCGCCACCGATCTGGTACTGACGGTGACACAGATGCTGCGCAAGCTCGGCGTGGTCGGCAAGTTCGTTGAGTTCTATGGCGAAGGCCTGCAACACCTGCCGCTGGCCGATCGCGCGACGATCGCCAACATGGCGCCGGAATACGGCGCGACCTGCGGCATCTTCCCGATCGATGCGGAATCGCTGAATTACCTGCGCCTGTCGGGCCGCAGCGATGCACAGATCGCGCTGGTCGAGGCTTACGCGAAAACGCAGGGCTTGTGGCACGACGCCAACTCGCCGCACGCCGAATACTCGGCGACGCTGGAACTCGACATGGGCGACGTCAAGCCGTCGCTGGCCGGTCCCAAGCGCCCGCAGGATCGCGTGCTGTTGCAAGACGTGCATGCCAACTTCGATGAAGCGTTGAAGTCGTTGACCGCAAATCGCAAGGGCAATGGCGTGGGTTGCGCGATCGAGGAACTGAAGGGCGAAGGCGGCGACCAGCCGCAGGCCGCGCATCTCGCCGCTAAGCCGGTGTCGAAGATCCGCATCAAGGACCAGGACGCCGAATTGAAGGATGGCTCCGTGGTGATCGCGGCGATCACGTCCTGCACCAACACCTCGAATCCGGCGGTGATGCTCGGTGCCGGACTGCTCGCGCGCAATGCCGCGGCGAAAGGACTGACCGCGGCGCCATGGGTCAAGACCTCGCTCGGCCCGGGTTCGCGCGTCGTCACCGATTACCTCGAAAAAGCCGGCGTGCTCGACGATCTCGAGAAGCTCGGTTTCTATGTCGTCGGCTATGGCTGCACCACCTGCATCGGCAACTCCGGCCCGTTGCCGGACGTGGTGTCGAAGGGCATCGCCGAGAACGAACTCGTCGTTGCATCGGTGCTGTCGGGCAATCGCAATTTCGAAGGCCGCGTGCACCCGGAAGTGAAGGCGAACTACCTCGCTTCGCCGCCGCTGGTGGTGGCCTACGCGATCGCCGGCACCGTCAACATCGACCTGACGAAGGATGCGCTCGGCAAGGACACGAACGGCAACCCGGTCTATCTGCGCGACATCTGGCCGACGAACAAGGACATCGGCGACATGATCGCCGCGACCGTCGGCCCGGAAATGTTCAAGCAGAGCTACACCGATGTCTTCAAGGGCGACACCCGCTGGAACCAGATCGCTTCGCCGGAAGGCCAGTTGTACAAGTGGGATGGATCCTCGACCTACATCAAGAATCCGCCCTACTTCGACGGCATGACGATGACTGTCGGCAAGATCGACGATATCCACGGTGCGCGCGTACTCGGCCTGTTCGGCGATTCCATCACCACCGACCACATCTCGCCGGCCGGCAACATCAAGAAGGATTCGCCGGCGGGTCGCTTCCTGCAGGAACGCGGCGTGCAACCGGCCGACTTCAACAGCTACGGCTCGCGTCGCGGCAACGACGACGTGATGGTGCGCGGCACCTTCGCCAACATCCGCATCAAGAACCTGATGCTGGGCGGCGAGGAAGGCGGCAACACGCTGTACTACGGCAAGAATGGCAGTGCTGGTGAAACTCATACTGGTGAAAAGCTGGCCATCTACGACGCGGCGATGAAGTACAAGGCTGACGGCACGCCGCTGGTGGTGCTGGCCGGCAAGGAATACGGCACCGGTTCGTCGCGCGACTGGGCGGCCAAGGGCACGATTCTTCTGGGCGTCAAGGCGGTGATCGCCGAGAGCTTCGAACGCATCCACCGTTCCAACCTGGTCGGCATGGGTGTGCTGCCGCTGCTGTTCAAGGATGGCGAGAACGCAGCGTCGCTCGGCCTCGACGGTTCGGAAACCTTCGACATCACCGGCTTGCAGGATGGCGCGTCGAAGACGGCTCAAGTCACTGCAACGAAGGCCGATGGCAGCACGAAGTCGTTCGAGGTCAAGGTGATGCTGCTGACGCCGAAGGAAGTCGAATACTTCCGCAATGGCGGCCTGCTGCAGTACGTGCTGCGCCAACTGGCATCGCGCAAGGCGGCTTGACCATCATCACAACTGTTGCGCCGCAACACGCGCTGCGCTTGCCGCGCGTGCAGCCCGCATGCTCCAATCGGTCAACGATCCATACTCCACCGCAGTGTGCAAGGAAGAATCAGGAATGAGCGAAATCGAACGCCCGTGGCTGGCCAGTTATCCCAAGGGCGTTCCCGCCACGATCGATCCCGATTCCTACGCTTCCATCAATGAAGTGCTGGAACGCGCGATCAGCAAGCACCGCGATCGCGATTCGTTCCACTGCATGGGCAAGACCATCACCTATGGCGAGTTCGATCGCCTCAGCGCGAATTTCGCCTCGTTCCTGCTCAACACGCTGAAGCTGTCCAAGGGCGACCGCGTCGCGGTGATGATGCCCAACTGCCTGCAGCAGCCGATCGCCACCTTCGGCATCCTGCGCGCCGGCCTGACGGTGGTGAACGTCAATCCGCTCTACACCGTTCGCGAACTCGAGCACCAGCTCAAGGATTCCGGCGCCGTCGCCATTGTCGTCGTCGACAATTTCGGCAAGACGCTGCAGGAAGCCCTGCCCGAGACCTCCGTCAAGCACGTCATCACCACCGGCCTCGGTGACCTGCTCGGCGGGCTCAAGGGAATGCTGGTCAACTTCGTCGTCAAGAACGTCAAGAAGATGGTGCCGGCATATTCGATTTCGGGCGCCATCCGCTATCGCGATGCCCTGGCGGCGGGCGCGAACGCGCAGCTGCCGAAGGTCGAGGTCAAGAACACCGACATCGCCTTCCTGCAATACACCGGCGGCACCACCGGAGTCGCCAAGGGCGCGATGCTCACGCATCGCAACCTGGTGTCGAACATGCTGCAGGCCAGCGCGTGGATTTCGCCCAATGTCAGCGAAGACCGCCAGGAAACCATCATCACCGCGTTGCCGCTGTACCACATCTTCGCGCTGACGGCGAACGGCCTGGTGTTCATGGAGCTCGGCGCGCGCAACATCCTCATCACCAATCCGCGCGACATGCCCGGCTTCGTGAAGGAATTGAAGAAGCACGAGTTCACGTCATTCACCGGCGTCAACACGCTGTTCAACGGCCTGCTCAACACGCCGGGCTTCGACCAGGTCGATTTCTCGCACCTGCATCTGTCGCTGGGTGGTGGCATGGCGGTGCAGCGCAGCGTCGCCGAGCGCTGGAAGGCCGTCACCGGTTGCACGCTGGCGGAAGCCTATGGCCTGACGGAAACCTCGCCCGCAGCCTGCATCAACCCGCTCGACCTGCCCGCCTACAACGGTTCGATCGGCCTGCCAATTCCGTCCACCGATGTCTGCATCAAGGACGACGACGGCAACACCCTGCCGATGGATGGCACGGCAGTCGGCGAACTGTGCATCAAGGGCCCGCAGGTGATGGCCGGCTACTGGCAGCGTCCTGCGGAAACCGCGCAGCAAATCGACGCCAACGGTTGGCTGCACACCGGCGACATGGCGCGGATCGAACCCAGCGGCTTCGTCTTCATCGTCGATCGCAAGAAGGACATGATCCTGGTGTCCGGCTTCAACGTGTACCCGAACGAGATCGAGGACGTGATCGCATCGATGCCGGGCGTGGCCGAAGTCGCCGCCGTCGGCGTGCCCGACGAACATTCCGGCGAAGCGGTGAAGGTGGTGATCGTCAAGAAGGACCCGTCACTCACCGCCGAGCAGGTCATCGCCTACGCCAAGGAAAACCTCACCGGCTACAAGCGTCCGCACATCGTCGAATTCCGCACTGAACTGCCGAAGACAAATGTGGGCAAGATTCTGCGGCGCGAACTGCGAGATAACGCGCCGAAGGCGTAAATCACTCCGGGCCGCGCCGAGAACGCGGAAGCAGCCTGTGAATGGTGTGTCCCTGAAGCGACCGTTCCGCCGCATGGATGCGGCGGACGAGCCTACATGGACGTATTCACGGCGTGTCGCGGAAGGGATCACCGTTCGCAGGCTGATTCCGCGCACCCGAAGGCCGCTTTCGGTGCTTACGCTTCCGGCCGCATGTAGGGAAACAGCAGCACGTCGCGGATCGATGCCGACCCCGTGAGCAGCATCACCAAGCGATCGATGCCGATGCCGAGACCACCGGTCGGCGGCAGGCCGACTTCCAACGCACGGATGTAGTCGGCATCGAAGTGCATGGCTTCATCGTCGCCCGCGTCCTTGGCGTCGACCTGCGCCTGGAAGCGTGCAGCCTGGTCTTCCGGATCGTTCAACTCGGAGAAGCCGTTGGCGATTTCCTTGCCGTTGACGAATAGTTCGAAGCGATCGGTGATGCCCTTGTCGCTGTCGTTCTCGCGCGCCAGCGGCGACACTTCCACCGGATGCTGGGTGATGAAGGTCGGCTGGATCAGGGTGTGTTCCACCGTCTTCTCGAAGATCTCGAGCAGCAGCTTGCCCCAGCCGTAGCCGTCCTTGACCTGCACGCCGAGACGCTTGGCGTGCGCGGCCATCGCGGCGCGATCGCGCAGTTCCTCGCGCTTGATCTCGGGGTTGTGTTCCAGCACCGAGTCCTCCATCGTCCAGCGACGGAAGGTCGGGCCGACGTCGATCTGCGCACCGTCCCATTCCAATTGCGTTGTGCCAAGCACGTGTTGCGCGGTATCGCGGATCACCGATTCGGTGAGGTCCATGATTTCGTTGTAGGTGGCGTATGCCTGGTACAGCTCGAGCATGGTGAACTCGGGATTGTGCCGGGTCGACACGCCCTCGTTGCGGAAATTGCGGTTGATTTCGTAGACGCGATCGAAACCGCCGACCACCAGGCGCTTCAGGTACAACTCGGGCGCGACGCGCAGGAACAGGTCAAGATCGAGCGCGTTGTGATGGGTGATGAAGGGCTTGGCCGTGGCGCCACCGGGGATGATGTGCATCATCGGCGTTTCCACTTCCATGAAGCGGCGCGGCTCGGCTTCCAGCCACTGACGCATGAAACCGATGATGCGCGAACGCTTCTGGAAGGTGTCGCGCGCTTCCTGGGTCACGATCAGGTCGACATAGCGCTGGCGATAGCGCTGCTCGACGTCGGCCATGCCGTGGTGCTTGTCGGGCAGCGGGCGCAGGCTCTTGGTGAGCAGACGCAACGCATCGACCTTCACCGACAGTTCGCCGGTCTTGGTGCGCATCAGCACGCCTTCGGCGCCGACGATGTCGCCCATGTCCCAGGTCTTGAACGCCTCGTAGGCGTCGCCGACGGTGCCGGCATGGATGAACAGCTGGATGCGGCCGGTCATGTCCTGGATCTGGGCGAAGCTGACCTTGCCCTGCACGCGCTTGAGCACGATGCGACCGGCGACCTTCACCCGGCGCTGTACAGCCTCGATGGCCTCGGCAGTGTGCGCGTCCTTGTCGGCGTATTCGCCCTGCAGGTCACCGACGAAGCTGTCGATCTTGAAATCGTTCGGGAACGCGATGCCCTGCCCGCGCAGCGCATTGAGTTTCTCGCGACGCTCGGCGATCAGCTTGTTCTCGTCGACGGGTTGGGTATCGGTGATGTCGTTCATTGTCGAATTCGAAATTATTTTCTGACTGACTGGCTCAGACCATGTCTGCGCGCTTGGAACCCGCGTCCAGCCCCGATTTCAGGCTGGCTTCGACGAATTCGTCGAGATCGCCGTCGAGCACCTTCTGGGTATCGCTGCGTTCGACACCGGTGCGCAGGTCCTTGATGCGCGACTGGTCGAGCACGTAATTGCGGATCTGGCTGCCCCAGCCGATGTCGGACTTGGTCGCTTCCAGCGCGTCCTTCTCGGCATTGCGCTTCTGCATCTCCAACTCGTACAGCTTGGCGGCGAGCATCTTCATCGCGGTGTCGCGGTTCTGGTGCTGGCTGCGCCCGGTCTGGCAGGCGACGACGGTATTGGTCGGAATGTGGGTGATGCGCACCGCCGACTCGGTCTTGTTGACGTGCTGGCCACCGGCACCGGACGAGCGATACACGTCGGTGCGCAGGTCGGCGGGATTGATGTCGATCTCGAAGCTGTCGTCCACTTCCGGCGACACGAACACGCTGGTGAAACTGGTGTGGCGACGGTTGTCGGAATCGAACGGCGACTTGCGCACCAGGCGATGCACGCCGATCTCGGTCTTGAGCCAGCCGTAGGCGTACTCGCCCTCGATGCGAACGGTCGCGGACTTGATGCCGGCGACATCGCCGCCGCTGACTTCCATCAACTCGGTCCTCCAGCCGCGCGATTCCGCCCAGCGCAGGTACATGCGCAGGAGCATTTCCGCCCAATCCTGGGCCTCGGTGCCACCGGCGCCAGCCTGGATGTCGACGAAGGCATTGGCCGAATCCATCTTGCCGGAGAACATGCGCTGGAATTCCAGCTGGTCGACGCCCTTCTCGTAGCGATCGAGATCGGTGACCACGGCCAGCGCGGTTTCCTCGTCGTCTTCCATTTCGGCCAGGTCGAGCAGTTCGCCCGCACCACCAAGGCCGTCCTTCAGGTCGCGGATGCCGTTGACGGTCTTGTCGAGCATCGAACGTTCGCGGCCAAGGGCCTGCGCGCGTTCGGAATCGTTCCAGATGTCGGGGTTTTCGAGCTCGCGCTCGACTTCCTCTAGACGCTCACGCTTGGCGTCGTAGTCAAAGATACCCCCGGAGCGCATCGAGCCGACCGATGAGGTCGGCGATGCGGGCTCGGACTGGATTGAGCTCGATCATGGTACGGAAAATCGTTGCGGAAACAGCCGTCCATCATAACAGCCGGGGCTTTCCCGGGTTGCCTTCGAGCCCGGGTTTCAGCCTTCCTGTCCGAAGCGCTGGCGCAGGTTGGCCCGATAGGTTCGGCTGCACGGCAGTCGCGTGTCGTCCTTCATGTGCACCCGGGCATCGCCGGTGTCGAGCGGTTCGATCGACGCGATCTGGTCGAGATTGACGATGTAGCTGCGCTGGATACGGGCGAAATGCGCGGGGTCGAGCTTGTCCTCGATCCCGCCGATGGTGCTGCGCAAGGGATAGTCGTGGCCGCGCACGCGCAGGTTGACGTAGTTTCCGGACGCCTGCAGCCATTCGATGTCGGCAGCGGCGATCAGGAATTCGCGGTTGAGCTTGCGCACCAGGAAACGTTCCGGGCGCTCCACCGGATCGAGCGGCGGGCCTTCGTCCGGTGCCGACAGCATGCTGGCCTCGCCCTGCATGCGCCGCAGCAGCAGCCGGTACAGCTCCACCAGCGCCACCATCATGAAAAAGCTGCGGACATCCTTGAGGTATTCGTAGGGAAACTCGACCAGCCAGTTGCCGAAGTCGTAATGCCGGCCCATCCAGTGGTAGGCCAGCTCGCGCAAGACGACCATGCCCAGGACGTGGGCCAGCGAGAACGCCACGCTGAAGGCGAGATAGCGCGGCAGCTCCCGGCGCCATGCGCCCCAATGCAGCGGATGGCGGCGTGTGAACCACACCAGTGGCCAGGCCAATGCCAGCCACATCAGGCCGCTCGACCATTCCCAGACGACCGGCTCCCATGGTGCGGTGTCGAGATGGGCGCGCTGGATGTCCAGCCACATGGTGGTGCTGTTGGCGATCGCGTTGAACAGGGTCACCGCCACCCAGTAGCCGATCTCGAACCAGCGCTTCCACGGGAGGAAGCGTTCATAGGCGGTGGGCGTGGACGCATTCATCAGCGGATTTTACGTTGCCCGGCGTTCCGGCTGATCCCCGCATGGCCGCGACTCGTCCCAAATGCCCGGCGAACGGTCACATCGCGCTGGTCAGGCGATCTGCAGCGCCGGAATCTCGTGGCCATCCCAGCCACGGAACACCGTCATGCAACAACGCCGCCACGACATCGATGCGCTGCGCGTGATCGCCTTCGCCCTGCTGATCCTCTACCACTCGGCGATGGTCTACGTGGCCGACTGGGACTTCCACATCAAGAGCAGCTATACGTCCGAGTGGCTGCAATGGCCGATGATCGCGCTGAACCGCTGGAGGATGCCGCTGCTGTTCATGATCTCCGGGGTCGCCATCGGATTGGCCGGGGTCGAAGGCAGGCGCCTGCGCTTCGCCGCCACGCGCAGCTGGCGCCTGCTGCTGCCGCTGGTGTTCGCCATGCTGGTGGTGGTCCCGCCGCAGACGTACTTCCAGATCATCCAGCAGTACGCCTACGCAGGCAGCTTCTCGCATTTCTACACGCTCTACATCAGCCACGGATTGTGTCGCGGCGGCCAGTGCATGCTCACGCCGACCTGGAACCATCTCTGGTACCTGGCCTATCTGTGGCCGTACACGATGCTGCTGCTGGCGATCATGCCGGTGCTGAAACACGCACGGACTTGGGCTGAACAGCCGGCGCATTCCGCCCTCGCCGGCTGGCTGCTGGTGTTCGCACCCGTGGCATGGATGATCTTCGTGCAGCTGTGGCTGATGCCGCGCTACCCCGAAACCCATGCGCTGCTCGGTGACTGGACGGTGCACGCCGAATCGCTGTCGCTGTTCCTGCTCGGCTACATCCTGGCGACCAGCCAATGGTTCTGGGCCTGGGTCGAGCGCCAGCGCTGGACGACGCTCGCATTCGCGATGCTGGCGATCTCGCTTGAACTCGGGTTGCGCTGGCTGGGCCGCCATCCGCCGGCGGGCCCGATTCCGCAATGGGCGATGCACGTGCCCTGGCCCGCGATCGAACACATCGGACGCGCCGGCTACACCTGGTTGGCGTTGCTGACGATCTTCGGCTGGGGCCGTGTCTTGCTGGATCGCCCGTTCCGCTGGTTGCCGTACTGCACCGAGGCAGTGTTCCCGTGGTACATGCTGCACCAGACCATCATCATCGCGCTGGCGTTCTGGTTGATTCCGTTGCATCTTGGCCCGGTGATCGAACCCGCCCTGGTGATCGGTGGAACCATTGCCGGATGCCTGCTCGGCAACGAGGTCATCCGTCGCCTGCTGCTGCTGCGACCACTGTTCGGGCTCAAGCGCCAGCCGACTCCGCGACAGCTTCGCGATGCAGCACCATCAACTGCACCGCTTCGCCACCCTTCCAGTCATCGGGCACCGGTCGATACAGCACTCGCAAGCGTGCCGGAAGCGGATCCGTCGTCCAGCCATTGAACTGGATCGCCCGCCAGCGCCGGCCATCGCGACCAAGCTCCAGCGACAGATGCTTGCCAGCGACGCAACGGGAGTTGAGGACATCGAAGACATCGTCGAATGCAGGTTCCGGATAGGCCTGCCCCCAGCTTCCACCATCGCGCAGGGCAATCGCCAGGCGATGGTCGATGCCATCTGCGGAAAGCGGGCCATCGCTCCACAGCACGCGTTCCAGCACGTCGACATTGAGCCGTTCGGCGACAACGGCGATGAAGGCTTTGCGGAACTGCGCCCACTTCGTTTCATCCAGGCTCAAGCCGGCCGCCATCGCGTGGCCACCGAAACGATCGATCAACCCGGGATGCAAGGTGTCGATGCGGGCGATCACGTCGCGCATGTGGACGCCGGGAATCGAACGCGCCGAACCGCGCAGTGAAGATGCTCCCGGTTCGGACCGCGCGAAAGTCAATGTCGGACGGTGATGCCGTTCGACCAGCTTGGACGCGACCAGACCGATCACGCCCGGATGCCAGTCGGGATCGAACAGGCATAGCGCCGCGACATCGCCATCCACCTGCGGGACATGCACCAGCGCTTCGGCGACCATGCCGTCCTGCACTTCGCGACGAGCGGCGTTGATCTCGTGGAGGACGCCGGCGAGTTGACGTGCTTCGGCGGGATCGTCGGTGGCGAGGCAGCGGATGCCCAGCGCCATGTCGTCGAGACGACCTGCGGCATTGATGCGCGGTCCGATCGAGAACGCGATATCCGTCGTACCGAGGCGTGTGGCATCGCGACCGCACACATCGATCAATGCACGCAGCCCCGGGCAACCCTGTCCGTTGCGCAAGCGGCGCAATCCCGCCGCGACCAGCGCACGGTTGCAGGTGTCGAGCGGCACCAGATCGGCGACGGTGCCGACCGCGACCAGATCGAGCAGCGAGGACAGATCGACGCCATCGACGCGCGCATCGTTCCTTGCCCGCATCGCCGCGCGCAGGGCCGACAACACGTAGAACGCGACACCGACACCCGCCAGCGACTTGCCCGGAAACGGATCGCCATGACGATTGGGATCGACGATCGCATTGGCATCCGGCAGGGTTTCGCCGGGCAGATGGTGATCGGTCACCAGCACGTCCCAGCCGTGCGCCCTCGCCTCGGCGATGCCGGCGTGGCAGGCGATGCCGTGATCGACCGTGACAATCAGATCCGGTTGCAGCGCGGCCAGTTCGTCGACGAAGCCCGGCGTCAATCCATAACCGTGGCGCATGCGATCGGGCACCGCGAACGATACCCGCTTCGCGCCGAGCATCTTCAATCCACGCAGCATCACCGCGCAGGCGGTTGCCCCATCGCAATCGAAGTCACTGCTGATGACGATATGGCGATCGCCGTCCAGCGCGTCGTGCAGCAACGTGACCGCGCGATCGATGTCGAGCAATGCTTCCGGCGACGGCAGGTCGGCGAGCCGCGGCCATGCTTGCGTGGCCATGCGACTGCCGCGCGCAGCGTGCACCCGACGCAATACATCGGGCACGTCGGCCGACCACTCGCCTTCCGGCAGGGCTTCGGCGCGACGGCGGATGATGGGGTGTTCGCTCAACTCAGGGTCTGCACGGGACGACGGAAAATCCGCCACTTCTGTTGTCGCTCGAGACGCCAACGCAGGCCATCGGCAAAGTCCAGCATCAACAGTCGGAGTTTTCCCTGTCGCAATGCTTCCGTCGCGGGAACCAGCCAATCTTTAATCACAGCTTCCGGCTTGACCACGCGATGCAAGTCGAACGCGGTATCGCGTTCGGGCAATGTCCACGCCGACGGCAACTCGTCGCCGCCACCACTCGCTGCGGCAAGAATGCGCACCGAGGGATCGCGACTGGCCAGCGTCCAGCCATCGACACGCTCCACCGACTGTGGCAGCACCCCACCACCCCAGCACCACACCGAATTCACCGGCGGCAGCCCGCGCCGCGCGCACTGCTGGTTGACGGGATGGTTGTGGAGCACGACCTGCACTTCGGATTCCAGCGTGCGCCAGCGTCGATGCTGCGGCGTGGTGTCGATGTCGTCGCCGAGATCGGTGCCGAGCGCTTCGGCGGGATCACGGAATTCCGGCAGCGGCGAGCCCGCTTCCATGCGCAGGTACCAGCGATCCGGTGAGGTCACATCAAGTGCGAAACCGGCATCACCGAACAATGGCTGCAATGCCGCAACGAAGGCAGCCGAATCTTCGGCAGACAGTTGCAGGCCATCGCCCCAGCCGAGCAGACGCGCGCCATTGATATCGGGGCGCACGTGCACCGGATCGGCGCGCAGCCACGCGGAGCTGCCGGCATCACCACATTCCTGCTGGCGCGCAAGCGCAGCCAGCGACCAGTGCGCCGGAGTCATCCGCACGAATCGTTTCAGTTGTGCGCGACGGCCATCATCGCCTATCTCGATGCGATCGCCGCGACCGAGCATGCGTGCCAGCGCGACATCGAGCTCTATCGCTTCGAAGCGATCACGCGCTGGCAGCAACAGGCAGGCCGCGGCGGCCATCGCTTCGATCAGCCGACGTAGCGAACGTCTGTGATTTCGAACTCGTGGATGCCGCCCGGCGCTTCGATGGTGATGACATCGCCGGAATGCTTGCCGATCAGGGCGCGCGCGATCGGCGAGGAAATCGCGATCAGGCCCTGCTTGATGTCGGCTTCGAGGTCACCGACGATCTGGTAGGTGCGCTCGTCGTCGTTGTCGGTCGAGGCGAGATCGACCGTCGCGCCGAACACGACCTTGTCGCCGACGCTCAACTTGGACACGTCGATGATCTGTGCGTGCGAGAGCTCGCCTTCGAGATGCGCGATGCGGCCCTCGATGAAGCCCTGCTGCTCGCGCGCGGCGTGGTATTCGGCGTTTTCCTTGAGGTCGCCGTGGGCGCGTGCTTCGGCGATCGCCGCAATCACGGCGGGGCGCTTGACGGACTTCAGTTCATCCAGTTCGGCGCGCAGACGTGCGGCGCCCTTGGCGGTCATGGGTGCTGACATTGTGTGTTCTCAGTTCTCTTGCAATTCGCGGTGCAGTTCCTGCAGCGACCATACCGGGCCACTGTCACGGAAGTCCAGTGAGTGCAGCAGCGCCTTGGCCCCCGACACGGTCGTCGAGTAGGTCACGCGGTGCTGCAGGGCTTCGCGGCGGATCGAAAACGAGTCGTTGATCGCCTGTTTGCCTTCGGTGGTGTTGACGATATAGGTGATCTCGCCATTCTTGATCAGGTCGACCACGTGCGGGCGACCTTCGGTCACCTTGTTCACCAGTGCGCACTCGATCTCCTGCTCCGCCAGGAACTTCTGGGTCCCGCGCGTCGCCACCAGCTCGAAGCCGCGCTTGACCAGTTCCTTCGCCACCGCGACCACGCGCTGCTTGTCGGGATCGCGCACCGAGACGAACGCCTTGCCCGGTTTCGGCGCACGGATGCTGGCGGCTTCCTCGGCGCGCGCGAAGGCACCACCGAAGCTGCGGCCGACGCCCATCACTTCGCCGGTGGAGCGCATTTCCGGCCCGAGGATCGGATCGACGCCCTGGAACTTGGCGAACGGGAACACAGCTTCCTTCACCGAGAAATACTCGGGAACGATTTCCTCGGTCGTGCCCTGCTCCGCCAGCGACTTGCCGGCCATGCAGCGTGCGGCGATCTTGGCCAGCGGACGCCCGGTCGCCTTCGACACGAACGGCACCGTGCGCGATGCGCGCGGGTTCACTTCCAGCAGGAAGATGACGTGTTCGTCGCCGTTGCGCTGGATCGCGAACTGGGTGTTCATCAGGCCGATCACGTCGAGCTTCCTGGCCAGTGCGACCACCTGCTCGCGCAGGCGATCCTGCACTTCGCGCGGCAGCGAATACGGCGGCAGCGAGCACGAGGAATCGCCGGAATGCACGCCAGCCTCCTCGATGTGTTCCATCACGCCACCGATCAGCACGTTGCCGTCCTTGTCGGCGATGACGTCGATATCGACTTCCACCGCGTTGTCGAGGAAGCGATCGAGCAGCACCGGCGAATCATTCGATACCTTCACCGCTTCGCGCATGTAGCGTTCGAGGTCGGCGTCGGCGTGCACCACTTCCATCGCGCGACCGCCAAGCACGTAGCTCGGGCGCACCACCAGCGGATAGCCGATCTCGCGTGCCAGCACCAGCGCTTCTTCCGCGCTGCGAGCGGTGCGATTCGGCGGCTGCAGCAGGCCGAGTTCGTTGACCAGCTTCTGGAAGCGCTCGCGGTCTTCGGCGAGGTCGATCGATTCCGGCGAAGTGCCGATCACC
This sequence comes from Pseudomonadota bacterium, assembly GCA_018242405.1. Lineage (GTDB taxonomy): Bacteria > Pseudomonadota > Gammaproteobacteria > Xanthomonadales > Xanthomonadaceae > Solilutibacter. Next base: position 16,903 of record JAFEBZ010000186.1, read on the forward strand.
GGCGCGCCGTTGGCTTCCAATGCGCGCGCCAGTTTCAGCGGCGTCTGCCCGCCGTACTGGACGATCACGCCCTTGGGTTCCTCGAGGTCGATGATCTCGAGCACGTCTTCCAGCGTCAGCGATTCGAAGTACAGGCGATCCGAAGTGTCGTAGTCGGTCGACACGGTTTCCGGATTGCAGTTGATCATGATGGTCTCGTAACCATCCGCGCGCAGTGCCAGCGCCGCGTGCACGCAGCAGTAGTCGAACTCGATGCCCTGGCCGATGCGGTTGGGACCGCCGCCGAGCACGATGATCTTCTCGCGATCGCTCGGATTGGCCTCGCACTCTTCCTCGTAGGTCGAGTACATGTAGGCAGTCGTGGTCGCGAATTCGGCGGCGCAGGAATCGACGCGCTTGTACACCGGACGGATGCCGAAGCCGCGACGCAAGGCGCGGATCGCTGCTTCATCGGTCTTGCACAACGCGGCGATGCGGGCGTCCGAGAAGCCCATGCGCTTCCACGCGCGCATCAGGATCGGGTTGATGCCGCCGAGGCCGGTGCGGGCGATATCGTGTTCGCTGGCGATGATTTCCTCGATCTGGTCGAGGAACCACGGATCGACGCGCGATAGCGCGTGCACGTCTTCCACGCTCATGCCGGCGCGGAAAGCATCGGCGAGATAGAACAGGCGCTCCGGACCCGCTTCCTTCACTTCGCGCTTGAGGACGACGATTCCGTCTTCGCTGGCGAGATCGAGACCGGTCGGATCAAAACCGTTCTTGCCGGTTTCGAGGCCGCGCAGAGCCTTTTGCATCGATTCCTGGAAGGTGCGACCGATCGCCATCACTTCGCCCACCGATTTCATCTGGGTGGTCAGGCGCGAATCGGCAGCCGGGAATTTCTCGAAGGCGAAGCGCGGGATCTTGGTGACGACGTAATCGATGGTCGGCTCGAACGACGCCGGCGTCAGTCCACCGGTGATGTCGTTGCGCAGTTCGTCGAGCGTGTAACCGACCGCGAGCTTGGCAGCGATCTTGGCGATCGGGAAACCGGTTGCCTTCGATGCCAGCGCCGACGAACGCGACACGCGCGGATTCATTTCGATGACGACGACGCGACCGTTCTCGGCATTGATACCGAACTGCACGTTGGAGCCGCCGGTATCGACGCCGATCTTGCGCAATACCGCGATCGAAGCGTCGCGCAGGCGCTGGTATTCCTTGTCGGTGAGCGTCTGCGCCGGCGCGACGGTAATACTGTCGCCGGTATGCACGCCCATCGGATCGAGATTCTCGATCGAGCACACGATGATGCAGTTGTCCGCTGTGTCGCGAACCACTTCCATCTCGAATTCCTTCCAGCCCAGCACCGATTCCTCGACCAGGATTTCGTGCACGGGCGAGAGTTCGAGACCGCGCTTGGCGATTTCCTCGAATTCTTCCTTGTTGTAGGCGATGCCGCCGCCGGTACCGCCCAGAGTGAAGCTCGGACGGATGATGGTCGGATAGCCGACCTTGGCCTGGATTTCCAACGCCTGCTCGAACGTGCGCGCGACTTCGGCCTTCGGGCATTCCAGTCCGATCTCTTCCATCGCCACACGGAACAGTTCGCGGTCTTCGGCCATGCGGATGGCGTCGCGCGAAGCACCGATCAGTTCGACGTTGTAACGCTCCAGCACGCCGTTGTCGGCAAGATCGAGCGCGCAGTTGAGCGCGGTCTGGCCACCCATCGTCGGCAGCAGCGCGTCGGGCTTTTCCTTGGCGATGATCTTCTCGAGCGACTTCCAGTTGATCGGCTCGATGTAGACGGCGTCTGCCATTTCCGGATCGGTCATGATCGTCGCCGGATTCGAGTTGACCAGCACCACGCGATAGCCTTCCTCGCGCAGCGCCTTGCACGCCTGCGCGCCGGAATAGTCGAATTCGCAGGCCTGGCCGATCACGATCGGACCGGCGCCGATGATCATGATGGTCTTGATGTCAGTGCGCTTTGCCATCTCAGCGGGCCTCCATCAACGTGATGAATCGATCGAACAGATAGGACATTTCGTGCGGTCCGGGTGATGCTTCGGGGTGGCCCTGGAAGCTGAAAGCCGGCGCATCGGTGAGCGCGATGCCCTGGTTGGTGCCGTCGAACAGCGAACGATGGGTGACGCGCACATTGGCTGGCACCGTCGCTTCGTCGATGCAGAAGCCGTGGTTCTGCGAAGTGATGTAGACGCGCTTGTTCTCGAGATCGATCACCGGATGGTTCGCGCCATGGTGGCCGTGCGGCATCTTCATGGTCTTCGCGCCGACCGCGAGGCCGAGCAACTGGTGGCCGAGGCAGATGCCGTAGAGCGGGATCTTCACCTTGAGGAATTCGCGGATCGCTTCAATCGCGTAATCGCAAGGCTCGGGATCGCCGGGACCGTTGGACAGGAACACGCCATCCGGCTTCATCGCCAGCACGTCGGCGGCCGGCGTCTGCGCCGGCACGATCGTGATGTCACAGCCGCGATCGGCGAGCAGGCGCAGGATGTTGAGCTTGGCACCGAAATCGTAGGCGACGACCTTGAAGCGCTTCGCCGGCTGCGCGAACTTGCCGGTGTCGAGATCGAGGCTGCCCGCGTTCCAGGCATGCGTCTTGTCGGTGGTGACGACCTTGGCCAGGTCCATGCCCTTGAGTCCGGGGAATTTTCGCGCGGCTTCGATCGCTTCCGCTTCGTTGATGCGGCCGGCCATCAGCGCGCCGTTCTGGGCGCCCTTGTCGCGCAGGAGACGGGTGAGACGACGGGTATCGATGTCGCTGATCGCGACGATTCCGCGCGCCTGCAACCATTCCGGCAGCGCAATCGTGCTGCGCCAGTTGCTGGGGCGACGCGGCACGTCGCGCACGATCAGGCCGGAGGCCCAGACCTTGGCGGATTCGTCGTCGTCCGCGGTCATGCCGGTATTGCCGATGTGCGGATAGGTCAGCGTCACCAGCTGGCTGGCGTACGACGGATCGGTGAGCACTTCCTGATAGCCGGTCATCGCGGTGTTGAACACCACTTCGCCGACGGAAATGCCGGGCGCGCCAACGGAAACCCCGTGGAAGACACTGCCGTCTTCTAGGGCCAGGATTGCAGGTTCGGTCACGGGCTTCGCCTTGTTTCGGGTTGCAGAAAGCCGCCGAAGCGCGGGAATCCGGTTCGGAGGCTGGTAGGTCGGGCGAGCGAGAATGATAGGTGAACAGGCCTCGGCTGTCCACGTTCGGATGCCCATTTACACTCCGTGGATGCTCCTCGGTCCCGCCCAACTCCATACCATTTTCGAGGCGGCGGCCTATTTCGTCGGGTTCCGCTGGTTCCTGCGCGAACGCCGGCGCCTGAACATCGATTCATTGGCCGATGGCGAAGCCCGCTACATGGTGATCGCCGGCGCGGTACTGGGCGCGGCGATCGGCGCCAAACTGGCCTACTGGAGCTACGACCCCGCCTACGCTTTCCTTGATTTCCCCGAGTGGCGCCACCTGCTGGAAGGCAAATCGATCATCGGCGCCCTGCTCGGCGGCTTGATCGGCGTCGAGATGGCCAAGCGCATGGCCGGCATCCACAACTCGACCGGCGACGCCTTCGTTCATCCGCTGGCGATCGGCATGATGATCGGCCGCGCCGGCTGCTTCCTCTCCGGCCTCAACGACCACACCTACGGCAATCCCACGTCGTTGCCCTGGGGCGTCGATTTCGGCGACGGCATCCCGCGCCATCCGACACAACTCTACGAAGTCGCGTTCCTGCTGGTCTGGGTGTTCGTGGTCATCGACCGCCTGCTGCCGTCGCGACTGCAGGAACCGGGCGACCGTTTCCGGGTCTTCCTCGCCGGCTATCTTCTGTATCGATTGCTGATCGAATGTATCCGGCCTGCACCGTTTCTTCTGTTCGGCCTCAGTGGACTGCAATGGTGGTGCGTTGCCGGTCTCGCCTACTATGCTCGCGACATGATCCGGATTTTTGGAAAGCGTTGATGGCAAAGGTTCGTCCCTGGCTGTTCTACGACAGCGCGATTTCGGTGTGCGGCACCTGCCTGCGCCGCGTCGAAGCGACGATCCTGATCAAGGACGATCGCGTCTACATGGACAAGTGGTGCCCACAGCATGGCGAGCAACGCGTACTGATCGCCGACGACGCCGACTACTACCGCCGCTGCCGCGAAGTTTTCATCAAGCCGCCGGAGTTGCCGCAACGCTTCAACACGCAACGCCATTGGGGTTGCCCCTACGACTGCGGCCTGTGTCCGGAACACATGCAGCACAGTTGCCTGACGCTGGTGGAAGTGACCGACCACTGCAACCTGCGCTGCCCGATCTGCTACGCCGATTCCGGCCCGCATCGTCCCGGTTACCGCGACATGGCGACCATCGAAACGATGCTCGACGCCATTGTCGCCAACGAAGGCGAACCCGACGTCGTGCAGATTTCCGGCGGCGAACCGACCCTGCATCCGCAATTCTTCGACATCCTCGATGCCGCCAAGTCGCGACCGATCAAGCACCTGATGGTCAACACCAATGGCCTGCGCATCGCCAAGGAACCGGCCTTCGTCGAACGACTCGCGACGTACATGCCCGGTTTCGAGCTCTACCTGCAATTTGATTCCCTGCGCGACGAAGTGCACCAGGTACTGCGCGGCGCCCGCCTGCGCGATATCCGCCTGCAGGCACTGGATGCGCTGAACCGCCATGGCATTTCGACCACGCTGGTGGTCACGGTCAAGAAGGGACTGAACGACCACGAGCTCGGCGAAATCATCGACTTCGCGCTGACCCAGCCCTGCGTGCGCGGCGTGACCTTCCAGCCGATCCAGAACGCTGGCCGCACCGAGAATTACGATCCCGCGCGCGATCGCCTGACGTTGAGCGAGGTGCGCCGCCGAATCCTCGAGCAATGCACGCTGTTCAAGCCGGAAGACCTGATCCCGGTGCCCTGCCATCCCGACAGCCTGGCGATGGCCTATGCGCTGAAGGTCGATGGACGATTGATGCCGCTGACCGGCATGGTGCCGCCGCAGGTACTGATCGAAGGCGGCCGCAACAGCATCGTGCTGGAAAAGGATTCCGGCTTGCACGAAGCGATCTTCAAGCTGTTCGCCACCAACCACTCGCCGCAATCGCAGGCATGCTCGCTCTCCGATCTGCTGTGCTGCCTGCCGCAGGTGATGGCGCCGGAGGGGCTGGATTACCGCAACGTGTTCCGCGTGCTGATCATGGACTTCATCGATGCCGAGAGTTTCGACCTGCGCAGCGTGAAGAAAAGCTGCGTGCACATCGCCCAGCCCGATGGCACCATCGTTCCGTTCGACACCTACAACCTGTTCTATCGCGACGGTCGCCGCGAACGCCTGGAGGCATTGCGCGCGATGGTCGATCGGGGAAACGCCGAATGACGGAGCAAACTCCACCACCATTGCCGTCGGGCGATCCCTACCAGCCGCCTGCCAGCAACACGCCACCGCCCGCCGATGCCATCAATGAAGGTTCGGTCGGTACCGGCATCGCGATCTGCCTGGCATTGATGCTGTTCGGCGGCCCTGCCATCGGCATCGTGATGAGCGTCCTGATGGGACTGCTGTCGGCGACGGGAATCAATCTCTATGCCCTGGCATGGCTGCCCGCCCTGCTTGGCCCGCTGATTCTTCCGGTGGTCGCGGGCATCTGGTTTACCCGCAAGGGCCAGCGCAAGACCGCCAAGGGCATCTGGCTGGGCTTCGCCATCGGCATCGGCCTGGTGTTGCTGCTGGTCGCGGCATGTTTCGGTTTGCTCGCGGGCAGCAACTTCCACTGAGCATCCGCGACCAATATCAGCCGAGGGTATCGCCGACCTTGTAGCGGCCTGCGGGCTTGCCGCGCAGCCATGCCGCTGCGTGCACGGCGCCGCGCGCGAAGATGTCGCGGTCGGTGGCGCGATGGACCAGCTCGATGCGTTCGCCCTGTCCGGTGAACTGCACCAGATGCTCGCCGACGATGTCGCCGGCACGCAGGCTGGCGTAATGCGGTTTGGCGCCGGCAACTTCCGCCGCTGCACCCAGCGTGAGCGCGGTGCCCGAGGGCGCGTCCTTCTTGTGGATATGGTGCGATTCGACGATGTCGCAGTCCCAGCCCGGCAGGCGTGCCGCGGCGGTTTCCACCAGTTGATGCAGCAAGGCGACGCCGAGGCTGAAGTTCGATGCCCACACCAGCGGAATCTTGTTGGATGCCGATTCCAGTGCAGTGCGTTGCGCGTCATCGATGCCGGTCGTGCCCGACACCAATGCGGCACCACGCTTCACGCATTCGCCAAGGATGCCGTCGAAGGCTTCCGGCAGGCTGAAGTCGATCGCCACGTCGAATTCGGGAACGGCAGCGAGTTCGCTGGCTGCGAAGAACGGTATTCCATCCATCACCCGGACTTCCGGTGTCGCACGCGAGACGATGCCGACGATCGCGAAACGCGCATCTTCCGCGGCAATGCGCCGCACCGCGCGGCCCATGCGGCCGTTGGCTCCGTGGATCAGCAGGCGAACTGGATGGGTCATGACACCATACGATCCCAGAATCCCTTGACGCCGTCCATGAAGGTGCTGTGCTTGGGCGAATGCTTGCGCGCACCCTCGCCGACGAAGGTCGCCTCGAATTTCTCCAGCAACTCGCGCTGTTCGGTGGTCAGGTTCACCGGCGTCTCGACCACCGCGCGGCAATAGAGGTCGCCCTCGCTGCGGCTGCGCACCGACTTCACGCCCTTGCCGCGCAGGCGGAACACCTTGCCGCTCTGGGTTTCGGCGGGAATGCGGATTTCGGCATCGCCCTTCAGCGTCGGCACGCGCACGGTATCGCCGAGCGCGGCCTGGGCAATACGGATCGGCACTTCGCAATGCAGGTCGTCGCCATCGCGCTGGAAGATCGCGTGGTCGCGCACATGGATCTCGACGTAGAGATCGCCCGGTGGCGCACCGGCAGGACCGGCTTCGCCCTCGCCCGAGAGACGGATGCGGTCGCCGTTGTCGACACCGGCCGGCACCTTGACGTCGAGCGTGCGCTCGCCATGGACGCGACCATTGCCGTGGCAGGCCAGGCATGGGCTGACGATCACCTGGCCGCGGCCCTGGCATTCCGGGCAGGCCTGCTGCATCGAGAAGATGCCGCGCTGCATGCGGACCTGGCCGTGGCCCTGGCAGGTCCCGCAGGTCTCGAGCTTGCCGTCGGTCGATCCGCTGCCGTGGCATTTCGCGCATTCCTCGAGCATCGGCAAGGTGATGCGCTGTTCCACGCCACTCACCGCGTCCTCGAGATCGAGTTCCATCGCGTAACCGATGTCGGCGCCACGACGCGGGCCGCGCTGTCCACCGCCTCCGAAGATGTTGCCGAAGATGTCACCGAAGATGTCGCCAACGTCATGGAACTGCGGGCCACCAGCACCACCGCCCATGCCGTACTCGAACGCGGCGTGGCCGTGCTGGTCGTAGGCGCGACGGCGCTGCGGATCGGACAGGACCTCGTAGGCCTCCTTGCATTCCTTGAACGCGGCCTCGGCCTGCTTGTCGCCCGGATTGCGGTCGGGATGATGCTTCATCGCGCAGCGGCGATAGGCTTTTTTCAGCTCTTCGTCACCGGCGCCGCGTTCGACGCCGAGGGTTTCGTAGTAATCGCGCTTGCTCATTCGTGCTGCTTCAGTTGGTGTTCGATGCGACGATCGGGGATGAACCACAGGATCGCCACAACGGTATAGAGGATGCAGGAAACGACCGGAACCACGAAGGACAGGCCGATGCCGACGATGTACATGACCGGGGAGATTTTCTCCTTCCAGTCGCCGTGTTCGCCGCCCAGCGCGCGACCGAGGGTGCCCTGGTGGCCGCCGTTGCAGGCGATCAATGCGCGTCCCAGCGGAATCCACGACAGCGCTGCCATCAGCAGCACCACGCCGTAAAGCGCGGTCGGCACCGGCGCCGGGAACGGATGCGATTCATTGATCCAGCTGGTGACGAACGGGAACAGCGACAGCCAGAACAGGAAGAACAGGTTGCTCCACATCACCCGCCCGTTGACGTGCTGCACGGCATGCAGCATGTGGTGATGGTTGTTCCAGTAGATGCCGACGTAGACGAAGCTCAGCACATAGCTCAGGAACACCGGCAGATTCGCCAGCAGCGCCTGCAGCGTCGGTTCGTGCGGCGTCTTCAGTTCCAGCACCATGATCGTGATGATCACGGCCATCACGCCGTCGCTGAACGCCTCAAGCCTGCCTTTTCCCATTGGTCCTCGATCTCCGGATACCGCAACGGACGCCCCTTGCGGGAGCGTCCGTTCGATGTGCCCTGACGTGTCTTCGATCAGCCCTTGTTGCCGTCTTCCTTGACCTCGGTGAACTCGGCGTCGACCACGTCATCGCCACCTGCGTGACCACCCGCCTGCGCGCCGGCTTCCGGGCCTGCCGAATGACCGGCATTTGCGGCTGCGAACAGCGACTGCGCGATCTCTTCCAGCGCCTTCGACTTGGCCTCGATCTGGCCCTTGTCGTCGCCCTTCATCGCCGACTCGACATCGGCGATCGCGGCTTCGGCGCGACCGATGGCGTCGCCCGGCAGCTTGTCACCGTGCTCCTTGATCGCCGAACGCGTCGCGTGCACCAGCGAATCCGCCTTGTTGCGCGCTTCGATCAGCTCGTGGAACTTCTTGTCCTCTTCGCGATTGGCTTCGGCGTCCTGCACCATGCGCTGGATTTCTTCCTCGGACAGGCCGGAACCCGCCTTGATCTCCACGCGCTGTTCCTTGCCGGTCTTCTTGTCCTTGGCATTGACGTGGAGGATGCCGTTGGCATCGATGTCGAAGCTGACTTCGATCTGCGGCATGCCGCGCGGCGCCGGTTCGATTCCGCTGAGGTCGAAGCGCGCCAGCGACTTGTTGTAGCGGGCCTGTTCGCGCTCGCCCTGCAGCACGTGCACGGTCACCGCGGCCTGGTTGTCGTCGGCGGTCGAGAACGTCTGCGACGCCTTGGTCGGGATCGTGGTGTTCTTCTCGATGATCTTGGTCATCACGCCGCCCAGCGTCTCGATGCCGAGGCTCAGCGGGGTGACGTCGAGCAGCAGCACGTCCTTGACGTCGCCGGCCAGCACGCCGCCCTGGATCGCGGCGCCCATGGCCACGGCTTCGTCCGGGTTGACGTCCTTGCGCGGTTCCTTGCCGAAGAACTCGGCCACCGCCTGCTGCACCTTCGGCATGCGCGTCTGGCCACCGACCAGGATCACCTCGCCGATGTCGCTGGCCTTGAGGCCGGCATCGTTCAGCGCGATGCGGCACGGCTCGATGGTCTTCTTCACCAGGTCATCGACCAGCGCTTCGAGCTTGGCGCGGGTGAGCTTGATGTTGAGATGCTTCGGACCGCTGGCGTCGGCGGTGACGTACGGCAGGTTGACGTCGGTCTGCTGCGCGGTCGAGAGCTCGATCTTGGCGCGTTCTGCGGCGTCCTTCAGGCGCTGCAGGGCCAGCGGATCCTTGCGCAGGTCGATGCCGTCGGACTTCTGGAATTCCTCGACGAGGTAATCGATGACGCGCTTGTCGAAGTCTTCGCCACCGAGGAAGGTGTCGCCGTTGGTGGCCAGCACCTCGAACTGCTTCTCGCCGTCGATGTTGGCGATCTCGATGATCGACACGTCGAAGGTGCCGCCGCCGAGGTCGTACACGGCGATCTTGCGGTCACGGCTGTCGCTCTTGTCGAGGCCGTAGGCCAGCGCGGCCGCGGTCGGCTCGTTGATGATGCGCTTGACGTCGAGGCCGGCGATGCGGCCGGCGTCCTTGGTCGCCTGGCGCTGCGTGTCGTTGAAGTAGGCCGGCACCGTGATGACGGCTTCAGTCACTTCTTCGCCCAGATAGTCTTCGGCGGTCTTCTTCATCTTGCGCAGCACATCGGCCGAGACCTGAGGAGGCGCGAGCTGTTTTCCTTGCGCTTCGACCCAGGCGTCGCCATTGTCGGCCTTGATGATTTTGTAAGGCATCAGGTGGATGTCTTTTTGCACGGCCTTTTCATCGAACTTGCGTCCGATAAGGCGCTTGACCGCAAAAAGCGTGTTGGTCGGATTGGTCACAGCCTGGCGCTTGGCAGGCGCGCCGACCAGGATTTCGCCGTCGCCCATGTAGGCAAC
>JAFEBZ010000187.1 GCA_018242405.1 Pseudomonadota bacterium
ACACCTCGCTCACCGGCCTTCAGGCGGCGCAGACCGACATGTCGGTCATCAGCCACAATCTGGCGAACGTCGCCACCAACGGCTTCAAGAAGTCGCGTTCCGAATTCGCGGACGTGATCGCCAGCAACATCTCCACCTCGCCTACCTCGATGGTCGGCTCGGGCGTGGTGGTGAAGGGCAATATCCAGCAGTTCACGCAGGGCAGCTTCACCCAGTCGGGCAACGCGCTCGACCTGGCGATCTCCGGCGACGGCTTCTTCGCCGTGAAGCCCGATCCGGAAGCGGCGAAGGTCAACTTCACCCGCAACGGCGGCTTCAGCGTCGACGCCAACCACTATGTCGTCGATTCGAACGGCGGGCATCTTCAGGTCTATCCGGTTGACGGTTCGGGTGCGGTGGTCGCGTCCGGCCTCGATTCGACCGTCTCGCTCCAGCTTCCGGCGACCAGCGGCGTCGCGGTCGCCACGTCGAACGTGAAATACACGCTCAACCTGTCGTCCAGCACCGGCCTGCCGACCAACGCGACCTTCGACCGGTTCGATCCGACGAGCTACAACAACTCGACGTCGAGCACCGTCTATGACGCGAACGGCAACGCGCTGACGATGACCACCTATTTCAAGCGCGACAGCCTGCCGGACGCGTCCGGCAACAGCACCTGGTCCGCCTACAGCTACATCGGCGACCAGCAGCTCACCACCGGCGGCACGCCGGGCACGACGCTGACGTTCAACAGCACCGGCCAGCTCACCTCCGGCAACCTCAACACCTTCGATCCGGTGACGCCCTCGGGCGCGACTGCCGCGCAGACGGTGACGGTCGATTTCGGCTCGTCGACGACGATGATCGCCTCGCCGTTCAACGTCTCGGCGCGCTCGCAGGACGGTTCCTCGGTCGGCCAGATCGCCGGCGTGACGATCGACGAGACCGGACTCGTGAAGGCGAGCTATTCGAACGGCGACGTGCGCAATCTCGGCAAGGTGGCGATCATCAACTTCGCCAACCCGGCGGGCCTCAGGCAGATCGGATCGAGCTACTGGCAGGCGACCGGCCTGTCGGGCGATGCGGTGGCCGGCTCGGCCAGCCAGAACGGCCTCGGCTCGCTGATGACCGGCACGGTCGAACGGTCGAACGTCGACAGCACCGAGGAACGGGTCGACCTGATCGCGGCGCAGCGCAATTTCCAGGCGAATTCCAAGGCGCTCGATACCGACAACCAGATCTCGCAGACGATCCTGAACATCCGGTCGTGATCGCGGGAAGGGCGCGGGAGGCGTAGATGGACAAACTGGTCTATACGGCGGCGACCGGCCTGCGTGCGCACATGCAGGCGCAGGCGGCGATCGCCAACAACATGGCCAACGTCTCCACCACCGGCTTCCGCGCCGATCGCGTGGTGTTCGACCAGATCCAGCTCAAGGGCGGCGGCGCGTCGCTGATGGCGCGCTCGCCCACCTCGTCGGAGGTGACGGACGCCGATCGGCAGCAGGGCGCGCTGATCTCCACCGGGCGCAGCCTCGACGTGGCGGTTTCCGGCCGCGACGACTGGATCGCGGTGCAGGCGCCCGATGGCGGCGAGGCCTATACGCGGCGCGGCGACCTTTCCGTCTCCGCGTCCGGCACGCTGCAGACGGGCGACGGCTTCCTGGTGATGGGCCAGTCCGGCCCGATCACCATCCCGCCATACAATTCGCTGTCGATCGGCTCGGATGGCTCGATCTCGATCGTGCCGCAGGGCGATTCCAGCGGCAAGCCGCAGGTGATCGACAAGATCAAGCTCGTCTCCGACACCGGCGCCGACACCGTGAAGGGGCTGGACAACCTGCTCCACGTCCGCGGCGGCGGCGCACTGCCGGAGAATCTCGACGGGCAGGTCGTCTCGGGCACGCTCGAGGGATCGAACGTCAACATGACGCAGGCGCTGGTCGACATGATCGAGAACCAGCGCAGCTACGAGGTGCAGGCCAGCCTGCTCAAGAACGCCAAGGACATGGACGAGGGCGCCGCATCCGTGATGCGCCTGCCGAGCTGAGGAAGATAGACGATGACCACCGCCGCCATGCACATCGCGCGCACCGGGCTGGACGCCCAGGACATGCGCATGCGTGTCATCTCGAACAATCTGGCGAACGTGAACACCACCGCGTTCAAGCGCGACCGCGCGAATTTCGCGACGCTCGGCTATCAGGTGGTGACCGCGCCGGGCGCGCAGTCGACGCAATCGACGCAATATGCCACCGGCCTGAACCTCGGCACCGGCGTGCGCGTGCAGGGCACCGCGCGGATCGACACCGAAGGCTCGCTCAACACCACCGGCAACAGCCTCGACCTGGCGATCGACGGCGACGGCTATTTCCAGGTGCAGATGCCGGGCGGCGAGCTGGGCTATACCCGCGCGGGCAATTTCTCGCGCTCGCCGGAGGGACTGCTCGTCACCAGCGACGGCTATCAGGTGATGCCGGGGATCACCATCCCGCAGGGGGCCAGCTCGATCACGATCGGCACCGACGGCACCGTCTCCGCCACGCTGCCGGGGCAGACCGCGGCGCAGACGCTGGGGCAGATCCAGGTCGCCAACTTCCCCAATGCCGCCGGCCTGCAGAGCATGGGAGACAATTACGTCAAGGAGACCGCCGCCTCGGGCGCGGCCGATCTCGGCGTGCCCGGCGAGAACGGGCGCGGCACCGTGCGGCAGGGAATGCTGGAGGCGTCGAACGTCAATGTCGTCGAGGAGCTGGTCGACATGATCGAGACGCAGCGCGCCTATGAGGTCAATTCCAAGATGATCTCGGCGACCGACGACATGCTCAAATATGTCAACCAGAACATCTGATGCCAGGACCGGACATGATGCGCGCTTCCTTTTCCCTCGCCGGCCTCGCCGCCGCGCTGCTCGCCACGACGGCGGCCGACGCGAAGCTGTTCGGCAAGAAGGCGCCGGCGGAGGATTTCACCGCCGCCCGCCTCGCGCCGCTGCCGCAGCCGGCGGCCGACGCGCAGCCCAACGGCGCGATCTTCCAGGTGGCGAGCGGCTATGCCGCGCTGCACGAGGGGTGGCGCGCGCGCCGCGTCGGCGACCTGCTGACGATCGTGCTGGTCGAGCGCACCGCCGCTTCCAAGTCCGCCTCGTCGAAGCTCGATTCGGGCGGCGGCTTCGGCCTCACTCCGCCGAGCACCGGCCCGCTCTCGCTGTTCAAGTCGACCGACGCGTCGGCCAGCG
>JAFEBZ010000188.1 GCA_018242405.1 Pseudomonadota bacterium
CTCCAAGGCCCGCGCAGCGATGCGCGGCCAGCGGTCTCCAGAGGCACGATGCCCGGTGTTCCGCGCCGCAGAGCGCAGGGAACACAACAATGAAGCGCATGCTGATCAATGCGACGCAGGCGGAAGAACTCCGCGTCGCCATCGTCGATGGACAAACCCTCTACGACATCGACATCGAGCAACCCTCGAAAGAACAGAAGAAATCCAACATCTACAAGGGCAAGATCACCCGCGTCGAACCGTCGCTGGAAGCGGCCTTCGTCGAATACGGTGCGGAACGCCACGGCTTCCTGCCCCTGAAGGAAATCTCCCGCGACTACTTCCAGCCCGGCGTCGACCACCGCAGCGGCAACATCCGCGAGCTGGTGCGCGAAGGCCAGGAAGTCGTCGTCCAGGTCGAGAAGGAAGAACGCGGCAACAAGGGCGCCGCCCTGACCACCTTCATCTCGCTGGCCGGCCGTTACATGGTGCTGATGCCGAACTCGCCGAGCGCGGGTGGCGTCTCGCGCCGCATCGAAGGCGATGACCGCGCCGAACTGAAGCGCGCGATGGATGCACTGGCAATCCCGGACGGCATGGGCGTGATCATCCGCACCGCCGGCGTCGGCCGCGATGCCGAAGAACTGCAGTGGGACCTCGACTACCTGCTGTCGGTGTGGAAGGCGATCGCCGAAGCCGCGCTGAGCAAGCCGTCCCCGTTCCTGATCTACCAGGAATCGCGCCTGATCATCCGCGCCCTGCGCGACTACATGCGCCCGGACATCGGCGAGATCCTGGTCGACACCCCGGAGATGTACGCCGAGGCCCGCGAATTCGTCGAGCAGGTGATGCCGCACGCGCTGCGCAAGCTCAAGCCGTACACCGACGACACCCCGCTGTTCAACCGTTTCCAGATCGAATCGCAGATCGAGAGCGCCTACGAGCGCGAAGTGCGCCTGCCCTCCGGTGGCGCCCTGGTGATCGACCAGACCGAAGCGCTGACCGCGATCGACGTCAACTCGGCGCGCGCGACCAAGGGCGGCGACATCGAGGAAACCGCGTTCCATACCAACTGCGAAGCCGCGGAAGAAGTCGCCCGCCAGCTGCGCCTGCGCGACCTCGGCGGCCTGGTGGTAATCGACTTCATCGACATGGAATCGAACAAGCACCAGCGCGAAGTCGAGAACCGCCTGCAGAACGCCCTGCGTTCCGACCGCGCGCGCGTGCAGCTCGGTCGCATCTCCAAGTTCGGCCTGATGGAGATGAGCCGCCAGCGCCTGCGTCCGTCGCTGGGCGAAGCCAGCCAAATTGTTTGTCCGCGTTGCGAAGGCCACGGCCGCATGCGCAGCGTCGAATCGCTGTCGCTGTCGATCCTGCGCCTCGCCGAAGAGCATGCGATGAAGGACAACACCGGGCAGGTCCTGGTGCAGGCTCCGGTCGAGATCGCCAATTACCTGTTGAACGAGAAGCGCCGCGCACTGAGCGAGATCGAGAAGCGCCACGAGTCGCCGATCGTGATCGTCGCCGACGAGCAGATGCATACCCCGCATTACGAAGTCACGCGCATCCGCGAGAACGAACTGGGCGAGGAAACCTCACGTCCGAGCTACCACCGCGGCACGCCGCGCAAGGTGGCGACGCATGCGCTGAGCAAGTCGCACCTCAACATCCCCGAACCGATGGTCAGGGCGGTGAAGCACGCGCAGCCGGCACCGGTTCGCGCCGAAGCGCCGGCACCTGCCCCGGTTCCGCCACCCGCTCCGGTGGCCGCACCTGCGCCGGTCAAGCGCAAGGGCCTGCTCGGCCGCATCGTCAGCGCGATCGTCGGTGGCGACGAAGCACCGGCGCCCGCACCTGCCCCGGCTCCGGTGCAGACGCAATCTGCTCGCAACGACCGCAACGGCAACAAGCGCGACCGCGATGATCGTCGCTCGCGCGGAGATCGCGACAACCAGCAACGTGGCCAAGGCAAGCAGCAGGGACAGCAGCGCGACCGCAGCGAGAAGCAGGGTCAGGGCCAGCAGCAGAACACGCCGAAGCAGCAGCAAAACAGCAAGCCTGCCCAGCAGCGCGAGCAGCAGCAGAAGCCGCGTGACCAGCAGGAACAGGTCGCAGCACCGCAGATCGATGCGCAGGGCAGCGAACACGCCGCCGCCGTGAACGGCGAGCAGCGCGAATCGCGCAACCGCAATCGCCGCAACCGCGGTCGTCGCAACCGTGGGGAAGGTGCAGCCGTTGCCCAGGAAGTCGTGGCCGATACCAATATCGACCAGCTTGATGCCGCTGCCGCAGCAACCACAACCGTTGCCGCGGAAGCCGCCGCCGCAACACCCGTGGCCTCGCCTGCCCCGGCCATGGTGGCCACGGACGTCGAAGCAGTTGAACCTGCTGCAGCCGCAAGCGAAGCCACTGAAAGCGAGGCTGATGCAACGTCCGGAGACGATGCCGACAAGCCGAAGCGTCGCCGCGGTCGCCGTGGCGGTCGTCGCCGTCGCAAGGGCGGTGTCGAAGGCGAAGCGACCGATGACGTCTTCGATGATGTCGAGGGCGAAGAAGCTGCTGCCAGCAACATCGGTAATGGCCACCAGCCGGAATTCGAGTTCGATGATCTCGAACCCACCAAACCGGCGCAGCCGCAAACGGTTGCTCCGGCTCCGGTACAGGCCGCAGTCGCAGCACCGGCACCGGCACCGGCACCGGCACCGGCAATCAGCGAACCTGCTCCTGTCGTCGTTGCAACGGAACCGAAAGCCGAAGAAGTTCAGCCCGCGGTCGAAACAGCTCCCGAACCCGTGACCGCGCCGGCACCTGTCGCCGCCAGTCCGGCGCCGTCGACGATGTTCGCCAACGTCCGTCCGCGCGAAACCAGCCAGGTGATGCCACTGTCGGCCGCCATCGCGGTGTCGTTGGTGGATTCGATGCGGATGCCACCGCGTCCGGCAACGCCGGCACCTGCTGCCCCGCCGCAAGTTGCGGAAGCGGAAGCAGGCACGTCCACGGACGAAGAATCGGCTCCGGCCGATACCGCCATCGAGGCAACCGAAGTCGAGACGCCGGTGGTTCCGCACCTGTCCGGCGAAGAGATCGAACGCGCCCACGACGCCTGAAACGGCATCGCCTGAAAAAAGAAAAACGCCGGTCATGCCGGCGTTTTTTCATTGCGCCCGATGAGCGACCATCACACGATGTCGGCGGTATCGACCATTCCGTACTGGCTGGCGAGACGTGCAAGCGCAACGGTGTCGCGGATGCCCAGCTTCTCGAATGCACGCGACTTGTGGGTGTTGACGGTCTTGGCGCTCAGCGACAGGCGCTTGGCGATCTCCTCCTGGCGCAGCCCGCGCAACAACAGCAGCGAGACTTCGAGCTCA
>JAFEBZ010000189.1 GCA_018242405.1 Pseudomonadota bacterium
CGGGATCGACGCCGTCAGCGCGCGGGAAGCAGGTCCAGGACGCGTCGCACCACCGCTTCGATGCCCAATCCGGTGGTGTCGATGACGACAGCGTCCGAAGCGGGGACCAGCGGCGCGACTGCCCGGTTGGCATCACGCTCGTCACGGGCGAGAATCTCGCCCAGCAGACCGCTTAGGGTAACCGAAACGCCCTTATCCTTCAACTGGTTATAGCGTCTGCGCGCCCGCTCGTCGGCGCTCGCGGTGAGGAAGACCTTGGGACTGGCGTCGGGGAAGATCACCGTCCCCATGTCGCGGCCGTCGGCGACCAGCCCCGGGGCCTGCCGGAAACCCTTCTGCAGATCCACCAGGGCCGCCCGCACCGCCGGCAGCGCGGCGATCGCCGAGGCTGCCCCGCCTGCGGTTTCGGTGCGCAGGTCGTCGGTGGCGTCGACGCCGTTGACGACCACCCGCGGCTCGCCGCCGTCAGCCATCGGCTGGAAGCGGATATTGACTCGTCGTGCGCAATCGGCCACGGCTTCCTCGTCCGAGAGGTCGATCGACTCCCAGGACGCGGCCAGGCCGGTGGCGCGATAGAGTGCGCCGGAATCGAGGTAGTGCCAGCCCAGGTGGAGGGCCACGGTACGACTGATGGTGCCCTTGCCGGAGCCGGAGGGGCCATCGATGGTGAGGACCGGCACGGCGGAATCGGACATGGGGAAAATCGGCAGCCTGGACGACACATGATGCCACGCCGCAGCCAGGCCTTCTCCCCCGACCACGGGGGTGACTTGACCGAACGAAAATGGGCCAGCTAGAATATTGGGCTGTTTCAACCCAGCCGAGTTACGCATCATGAAGGTCCTGTCCTCACTGAAATCGGCGAAGGCCCGTCACCGCGACTGCAAGGTCGTTCGCCGTCGTGGCAAGGTCTTCGTGATCTGCAAGTCGAACCCGCGGTTCAAGGCGCGCCAGCGCTGAGTCGCCCCGGCTTCGTGCCGGAATGAAAGGCCGCTCTTCGGGGCGGCCTTTTTATTTGGCTAGAATCGCCACTCCCCCGTCCGGAATCCCGTCGATGCGCCAGACCGCCTGCGTTGCCCTCGCCGCCTCGTTGATTGCCCTCGCCGCGCTGCCGTCGCGCGCCGACACCTTGCTGGCCGATCGCGCCAAGCAGCAGATCAGCGCCCCGCATCCGTCCCGCGGCATGACGATGACCCAGGTGCAGGAACAATTCGGCGCACCGCAATCGAAGATGGATCCGCGCGGCGGCCAGAAGCGCGACTGGCCGGCCATCAACCGCTGGGTCTATCCGCAGTTCACCGTGTATTTCCAGCGCGACCGCGTGCTCGACGTGGTGGCCAACAAGGCATCCGAGAACGAAGTCGGCCCCAAGCCGCCCGTACGCTGACCACCATGACGAATGCAGTGCGCTTCCCCGCCGAGTGGGAGTCCCAGTCGGCGATCCTGATCGCGTGGCCGACCGCCGACACCGACTGGGCACCACGCCTGGGCGAGGTCGAGGACACCTATATCAAGCTGGTTGTGGCGATCACCCGCTTCCAGCCGGCGGTGGTCATCGTCGGCGACGACGACATCGAGGCCTATGCCGAGGCACGCCTGCGCAGCAATCGCGTCGACATGTCGCGCGTGCGCTTCGTGAGCGCGCCCTACGACGACACCTGGCTGCGCGACAGCGGCCCGATCACGTTGCGCAATGGCGATGGTTTCACCCTGCTCGATTTCCGCTTCACCGGCTGGGGCGGCAAGTTCGAGGCCAGCGCCGACGACCAGCTGGTGCGCATGCTCGACGCGCACAAGGTGTTTGCACACGCGACTCGCGATGAAATCCAGTTCGCGCTGGAAGGCGGCGCGATCGAGACCGACGGCGCCGGCACCCTGCTCACGACCTGGGAATGCCTGCACCTGCGCCATCCCGATGCGACGCGCGAAGAATTGACCGCGAAACTGTCCGGCTGGCTGCAGCAGGATCGCGTGCTGTGGCTCGACCATGGCCAACTGGAAGGCGACGACACTGATGCTCACATCGACACGCTGGCGCGTTTCGCGCCGAATGACGCGATCGTGTTCCAGGCCTGCGATGACGAGCATGATTCGCACTACGCCGACCTGAAGGCCATGGCCGACGAGATCGCCGCGCTGCGCACCGCCGACGGCAAGCCCTATCGATTGTTCCCGCTGCCATGGGCGCAACCGATCCTCGATATCGATGAAGACGGCAACACGCGTCGCCTCGCCGCGAGCTACGCCAATTTCCTGATCGTCAATGGCGCGGTGCTGATGCCGAGTTACGGAGACGCCGCCGATGCGCGCGCCGCCGCCGTGCTGGCGCAGGCGTTTCCGGGCCGCGAGATCGTGCAGGTGGATTGCCGCCCGATCATCTGGCAGAACGGCAGCCTGCACTGCCTGACCATGCAATTGCCGGAAGGATTGCTGGCCTAAACTACGCGCATGAAGACCAAGACGACATTGCCGGCAGCCCTCGTCCAGGAACGCAACCATGGCGATGCCACGGCGAATCTCGCCGTCATCGAGGATCGCGTCGCCGAAGCGGCGCACCAGGGCGCGAAGCTGGTGCTGCTGCAGGAACTGCACAACGGCGCCTACTTCTGCCAGCACGAATCGGTGGACGAGTTCGATCTCGCCGAACCGATTCCCGGCCCGAGTACCGAGCGTTTGGCCAAGCTGGCGAAGCAGCACGGCGTGGTGCTGGTGAGCTCGCTGTTCGAGAAACGCGCGACCGGCCTGTACCACAACACCGCGGTGGTGTTCGATGCCGACGGTTCGACCGCGGGCAAGTACCGCAAGATGCACATCCCGGACGATCCGGGTTTCTACGAGAAGTTCTACTTCACGCCGGGCGATCTCGGTTTCGAACCGATCGATACCTCGGTGGGTCGTCTCGGCGTGCTGGTGTGCTGGGACCAGTGGTATCCGGAAGCCGCGCGCCTGATGGCACTGGCTGGTGCCGACCTGCTGCTGTATCCGACCGCGATCGGCTGGGATCCCGGCGACGACGATGCCGAGAAAACGCGCCAGCGCGATGCCTGGGTGTTGTCGCACCGCGGCCACGCCGTCGCCAACGGATTGCCGGTGCTGAGCTGCAACCGCGTCGGCCACGAACCGTCACCACTCGGCGCATCGGGCATCCAGTTCTGGGGCAACAGCCACATCCTCGGGCCGCAGGGCGAATTCATCGCCGAAGCCGGCACTGACCCAACCCTGCTACTCGCCGAAGTCGACATGGGGCGCAGCGAGCACGTGCGCCGCATCTGGCCGTTCCTGCGCGATCGCCGCATCGATGCCTATGGCGACCTGCTGAAGCGCTATCGGGATTGAGTCGCTCGCATCAAACGAACGTTCGTGCTATTGTGCCGTGCATGTCTTCCCTGACCGCCACTTCGAAAGGCGCCGCGACGCGAGATGCCATCATCGAGCGGGCCTACGAGAGTGCCCGCTTCACGGGCCTGGAAGGGCTTTCGATCGGGACCCTGGCCCAGGCGGTGGGCATGTCCAAGAGCGGCGTCTTCGCCCATTTCGGCTCGCGCGAAGACCTGCAACGGGCGGTGCTGGAATCGGCCGCGATCCGCTTCGGCAATGCCGTGCTGATTCCCGCATTGGCCGAGCCACGGGGATTGCCGCGACTACGGGCGATCATGCGGTTGTGGTTCGACTGGGTCCATGCCCAGGCAGGTAGTTGCGTGCTGGTTGCCTCCGTCAACGAATACGACGATCGACCCGGCGCCTTGCGTGACATGGTCATGCAACAGGAACAGACGTGGCACGACGCCCTGCGCCGCGCCGCGCAACTGGCCATCGACGAAGGCCACCTGCGGGCCGGCGATGTCGATCAGTACGCGTTCGAGCTGTATTCCATCGCCCTCGCGGTGAACCACAAGTCCAGTCTGTTCGGCGAAGCGCAATCGCGCAGGCACGGCGAACAGGCCGTCGATCGCTGGTGCGCCGCAAATTCAGCCTGATTCCCCGACCCCATAGATTCGCGAGGTAGCCCGGATGACCACGCCAATTCGATCGACGCCCGCATTTAGCACGACCGTTCGTAATTTTCTGAAGCTGGAGCTATTGCGCACGCAGTTCATGCTGATGGGGCTGTTCGCGCCGAATGCCGCCACGGCCAGGGCGACCCGACTGTTTTGTCGACCGTTTCCGTCCGCGCGCCCACGTGCGCTGGCGGCGCCGACGTTCGGTGCCCGCGAGTTCGATCTCGATATCGCCGGCACATCGATCCACGTCTATGTCTGGGGCGATCCGGACACGCAACCGTTCGTGCTCTTCGCCCACGGCTGGTCCAGCCATGGCACGCGCATCGCACCGTGGTTGCCGCGTTTGCTTGGCGCGGGACATGCGGTGATCGCATTCGACCAGGCCGCGCACGGTCGCAGCGACGGCACGCTCACCACGCTGCCCGATTTCACCCGCCACCTCGAGGCGATCGGTCGCCACTTCGGGCCTGCCGCGGCAGTGATCGGTCATTCCCTCGGTGGCTCGGCCGCCATGCTCGCACTCGCCAACGGGCTGGATGCCGCGCGCGCGATCCTGATTGCGCCCTCGGCGGATCCGGTCGCGGCGGCAGAACGCTTCTCCCGCGTCATCCGGCTTCCCCAATATCTCGCTCGCCGCATGTTCGCCCCGTTCGAACGACGGATGCGCTTCGATGTCGACGATTTGCAGGTGCATCGCAACGCGCCGCGGATCGGGCGACCGGCACTGATCGTGCACGACATGGGCGACCGCGAGGTGCCCTGGAGTGAAGGCGAACGCTACGCACGCTTCTGGCCGGGCTCACGCCTGGTCACCACGCAGGGGCTGGGCCACCACCGGATTGCCGACGATCCCGAGGTGATCGCGGCGTGCCTGCGCTTCCTGCATGGCGAAGTCGTGGGCGATCACGTAGTCTCCAGCACCAACCTGCCCTTCGGCTTCGCCTGATCCATTGATGACCATCGAAACTGACGCAACGCCCGACAACACCGTTTCCTGGCGCGACCAGCCGCACGCCGAAATCGAACGCGACGGCATCCGCTACACCTTGCTCGGCACCGCGCATGTCTCGAAGACCAGCGTCGATGCGGTGCGCGCCGCGGTCGCCAGCGGCGAGTTCGATGGCGTTGCGGTCGAACTGGACGAGCAGCGCTACAAGGCGATGAACGATCCCGATGCGCTGGCCAAGCTCGATCTGGTCAAGGTGATCAAGGAGCGCAAGCTGGCGATGTTCGCCGCCAACCTCGGGCTCGCCGCCTACCAGCGCCGCCTCGCCGAACAGCTCGGGATCGAGCCGGGCGCGGAGCTCAAGACTGCTGCCAGCGAAGCGATCGCGCGCGACCTGCCGATGAACCTGATCGATCGCGATGTCGGCCAGACCTTCCGCCGCGCGATGCACAAGCTCGGTTTCTGGCAGCGGATGAAGATCGGCTCGGGCATCGCCGCATCGCTGTTCGTCGACGAGGAAGTGTCGCCCGACCAGATCGAAGGCCTGAAGGAAGGCGACATGCTGGAATCGAGCTTCGGCGAATTCGCCAGCGGCTCGCCGGCGTTGTATTCGGCATTGATCGACGAGCGCGACCAGTACATGGCGGCGCGTTTGCGCGAAACGTCAGGCGAATCGAAGCATGTGCTGGCCGTGGTCGGCGCCGGGCATCTGAAAGGCATCGCCAACTATCTCGCCAGCGACACGCGCGAACCGACTGCGCTGATCGACGAGCTGTCGGCGAGCAACAAGAAGAAACGCATTCCGTGGTTCTCGATCGCGCTCAGCGCACTGATCCTCGGCGGTTTCGCCTGGGGCTTCATGCACGGCGGCGCGGCGTTCGGCAAGCAGTTGGTGATCCAGTGGGTCGCGTGGACCGCGGGCCTGACCGCCCTCGGTGGGTTGCTTGCACTGGCGCATCCGCTAGCCAATCTGGCCGCGACAATCATGGCACCGCTCAAGCCGTTCCGTCCGCCGGGCCTGAGCTCGGGATTGTTCGGCGCGCTCGCGCAGGCGCGGCTGGTACGTCCGACCTACGCCGACTTCCTCGCCCTGCGCGACGATGCCCTGACCTTGCGCGGCTGGTACCGCAATCGTGTCTGCCGCACGATTCTCGTGTTCATGCTGACCAGTTTCGGAACGATCGCCGGCGAATGGATCGCAATCGCGAATGGAGCGCGGCACTTGGTTGGTTGAGCGAGAAGCATCGCCCGGCTATGCGCCTTGCGCCGGTTGTCCGTATGGCCGACACGCCGTGAATCCATCCATGGAGGCTCGACTCGGCATCCATGCCTCGTATGGTCGGCCAAGCGGACGAACCGCGCCGGCGCCGCCGGTGGATGCTTTCTGGAAGGCGTGTGAGCAACAGCCCGCTGTGCTGTTGCTTTTCAGAGACTTGAACGCAACAACACCCGCGCACCAGTGCGTGCGATGACTTGCTACTCGCTTGCCGCAACGCCAGCGGATGCAGCAGGAGCACCACCACGCCGCCACTGCCGCGCACGCCGCCAGGTGTTTGCAGTCGCCGCGCGCCAGTCGTCGAGGATCGCGTAGATCGTCGGCAGGAACAGCAGGCTGACCAGCGTCGAGAATGCGAGCCCCCCCGCGATCGCGCGCGCCATCGGGTTGTAGGGCGGACCATCGCCGGCAAGCTGCGTGTTGGACAACGCGATCGGCAGCATCGCCAGGATCGCCGTGCCCATCGTCATCAGGATCGGGCGCAGGCGTTCCCTGCTGCCTTCGACCAACGCGTCGGTACGCGACATGCCGGCACGCCGTCGATTGTTGATGTGCTCGATCATCACGATGCCGTTGTTCACCACCACGCCCATCAACACCAGGATGCCGATGAAAGCCATGATGTTGAACGTGGTGCCGGTCAGGAACATCGCCCAGAACACCCCGAAGATCGAGAACACGACACCACTCATGATCGCCGCCGGGAACAGCAGCGACTCGAACACCGCAGCCATCACGATGTAGATCATGATCACGGCGATCAGCAGATTGAACATCATCTGCCGCATCGACTCGTCGCCGTTCTGGAAAGGATTGCCACCCTTGAAGGTATAGCTGTAACCGGGCGGCAGCGAAGCGGTCTTGAGCACGCGTTCGATCGCGGCCTGCGCCTGCTCGCCGGTACTGCCCGGCGCGGGATTGGCCTGGATCTTCAGCGATGTCTGGCGATCCATGCGCTGGACCTGATTGGCGGACGGCGTGACGCGCGCATTGACCATTGCCATCAGCGGCACCTGGCGTCCATCCGCGGCCTGCACCATGTACCCCTGCAAATCCTCGATGCGGGCCTGCTCCGCACCTGCGAAGCGCACCGTCACCGGAATCTGTTTCTGGTCACGCTGGAACTCACGCAAATTGGAGCCGCGCAGGGCCATGCCGACATACTTGGCAACATCGCTGGAACTGAAACCGTAGGACGCTGCGCGCACGCGATCGACACTGATCGTCAGCTCGCTATTCTGGTCACCGGAATCGACGCGCACATCGCGCAATTCGGGCTGCTTCGCCAGTATCGGCATCAGGTCGACGGCGAGATCCTTCAGCGTCTGGCTGGAATCGCCCAGCAGGTTCACGCTCACGCCCTTCTGGTTGGTATCTTGCTGCTGCTGACCGATGCCGATCTTCGCGCGCGCCGATTTCGGCAGTCCCTTGCGCACGTCATCCTCGATCTTCGCGGAGACTTTCGGATCCTTGGTATCGATCTTGAGCGTGGTATGCGTCCAGCCTTGCTCACCCCAGCGCGAATCCACCTGTTGCACGTGGAATCGCTTGCGATTGGCGTTGATGTAACGCTCGACCTTGGCGATTTCCTCGCCCATCTGCTCCTTGGTGTAAGCACCGCTCCACTGATAGTAGATGTCGAGTTTCGACGGATCCTCCGAGTCGAACATGGTCTTCTTCGCCAGCACCATCGGCACGATGCTGATCGCGATGATCAGCAGGATGCCGCCCACGCTGGCGCCGCGATGTTCCAGCGTCCAGCGCAGGAAGCGTGCATAGCCGGCCTGCATCCGCGGAATGATGCCGCGATGCGACATGACCGCCGGCGGCGTCTTCAGGCGCGCCGACAGCATCGGGATCAGGCTGACCGCGACCAGCCACGATGCCAGCAACGACACCGTGATGGTGATGGCGATCTGCGCCAGATAGATCGTCAACATGTTGCGCTCGCCGAACATGTTGGGCAGGAACACGATGCAATGGCAGAGCGTTCCTGCAGTGAGCGCGATGGCGACGTGCTTGGTGCCGATGATCGAGGCATAGCGCGGATTGTCGGGGTGGCGCTCGCGTTCCTGGTAGATCGACTCCACTACCACGACCGCGTTGTCCACCAGCATGCCGATCGCCAGCAGCAACCCCATCATCGACAGGACATTCAGGGTGACACCGGCGAAATGCATGAAACCCAACGTCATGATGAAGCAGATCGGAATCGCCAGCGTCACCATCAGCGTGGATGGCCAGTGGCGCAGGAAAAAGAACAACACGGCGATCGACAATACAAGACCGACCGCACCTGCTTCTGCCAGCGACGAGAGAGAACTGATCACGCCTTGGCCGGCGTCGTCCTCTATCGTCACGTCGATGCCGCGTGCGTCGCCGGATGCCTTGATCTCGTCGAGCTTGCCGCGCACCATCCGACTCATGTCCACCAGATTGGCGGTGCGCTCCTTGTAGACATCGATGGCGACTGCGGGGCGGCCGTCGATGATGCGCGCATAATCCATGCGCTTG
Organism: Pseudomonadota bacterium; assembly: GCA_018242405.1. Classification (GTDB taxonomy): domain Bacteria; phylum Pseudomonadota; class Gammaproteobacteria; order Xanthomonadales; family Xanthomonadaceae; genus Solilutibacter. Next base: position 8,738 of record JAFEBZ010000189.1, read on the forward strand.
GGTTTGAGCGCGACATCCGCGGTGTCTCCGATACTTATGCCTCTCGCGTTCACCGTCACGTTGCTCGATTGCTTTCGTAGCCTCAGTTCCTTGTTCGTTCTCTTGCGC
>JAFEBZ010000018.1 GCA_018242405.1 Pseudomonadota bacterium
GCGCTCGACGATCCTGTTCGACGAAGTCGAGGACGTCTTCAACGACGGTGCCTCCTTTTTCCACCGCGGCACCGCCCAGCGGAACAAGGGCTGGATGAACCGCATGCTGGAAAGCAACGATGCGCCGACATTGTGGCTATCCAACAGCATCGACGGCATCGACCCGGCGTTCATGCGCCGCTTCGACATGGTCATCGAAGTCCCTGTACCGCCGCGCAGCCAGCGTGAACGCATCGTCCAGGCGATTTGCGGCGACATCGTGGATCGCCCTACCCTCGCGCGCATTTCCGATTGCGACGTACTGGCGCCGGCGGTGATCGAACGGGCGAGCAACGTGGTTCGCACCATCGGGACGGACATGGGCCAGGCGCAAGCCGGTGCTGCCATCCTGCAACTCGTCGAGAACACGCTGGTCGCCCAAGGCCATCCTTCCTTGCGCAGCGGTGCCGCGACCCAGTTGCCGGACATCTACGATCCCGCCTTCATCCATGCCGATGCCGACCTCGCGCAGATCGTCGATGGCCTGCTGGCTGCGCGATCCGGGCGCCTGTGCCTGTTCGGACCGCCCGGCACCGGCAAGACCGCCTACGGGCGCTGGCTGGCGCAACGGCTCGACATGCCCTTGATGGTGAAACGTGCATCCGACCTGATTTCCTGCTTCGTCGGAGAGACGGAAAAAAACATGGCCCGCGCGTTCCGGCATGCCGAACTCGAAGGCGCGCTGTTGCTGATCGACGAGGTGGACGGCTTCCTGCAGGATCGCCGCAATGCCAGCTACGGCTGGCAAGTCACCGCCGTCAATGAAATGCTGACGCAGATGGAAGCGTTCCCCGGGATCTTCATCGCATCGACCAACCTGATGGAAGGGCTGGACCAGGCAGCGCTGCGACGTTTCGACCTGAAGGTGAAGTTCGATTTCCTCAAGCCGGAACAGGCGGCGGAGATGGTGCGACGCCATTGCGGCAAGCTCGGGTTCGCAGCTCCCGATCGGTTGGAGGAACTGGCCCGGCAACGCTTGCGCGGACTCACGCCCGGTGATTTCACCGCGGTGATGCGCCAGCACCGCTTCCGCCCGCTGGCCACGCCCGGCGGATTGATCGCCGCGCTGCAGGCCGAATGCGCCATCAAGGAACAGCCCCGGCAGTCGATCGGCTTCGTACACTGATGCCCCTGCCCGAACCGATGACACCCGGCATGGCCAAGCGTCCCGACAACAGCGAATCCGTCCTGCTGGCGCTGGAACTGATGCGGCGCATCCCGCGCAACGGCAAAGTCACCGCCGACCAGTTGCATCGCCAGTTGAAGGATGCAGGCATCAGCCGCGACCTGCGCAGCATCCAGCGACAACTGGCGGCGCTCAGCCAGCACTTCGGCATCGAACGCGACGATCGCGACAAACCCTATGGCTACCGCTGGCTGCCGAATTCCGAAGGACTGGCCCTGCCGCACCTCAGCCCGCAGGAATCGCTGCTGCTGCGGCTGGCGGAACAACACCTCTCCAACCTGTTGCCTGCGCGCCTGATGCATTCCATGGATGGATTCTTCGCGCAGGCGCGGCGCAACCTCGGCGAAAACGCCAACGCGAAACTGGAACGCGAATGGCCCGACAAGGTGCGCGTCGTGGCCACCAGCCAACCATTGCTGCCGCCGAAGATCGCGGACGGCGTGCTTGAGGCAGCCAGCGAAGCGCTGTACGCCAACCACTGGTTGCACGTGGAATACGTCAATGCCGGCGGCAAGCAAGTCAGCGCGGACGTCATGCCCCTGGGCCTTGCCCAGCAGGGCGCGCGGCTCTACCTCGTCTGCCGTTTCAAGGACTACGACGACGATCGCAACCTCGCCCTGCACCGCATCCGCGCAGCCACGGTTTCGACCCTGGGCTTCAACCGCCCGCGAGGATTCGACCTAGCCCGCTACGATGCCGACGGCAAGTTCGGCTTCGGCGAAGGCCGGCGTATCCGGTTGAGCTTCAGCGTCGAGGCCGGCGCCGGCACCCACTTGCGGGAAACTCCGCTGTCCGCCGACCAGACCATCAAGCAGCAGAAGGACGGCAGCCTGCGCGTCACTGCCACCGTGGGGGACAGCATGTTGTTGGAACAGTGGCTGCGCGGATTCGGGGACGATGTGTGGAATGTGCGGAAGCAGCGCATCGCGGGGGAAGCGCATGGCAAGGATGTCGCCCGGAATGGATGACAACCTGTCGACGCCGGAACTGCGCGCGGCACTGTCGCGTCGGTTCAGATCCTTGCGGCAGACAAATACGCACACACAAAAAAGCAACCAGAAGAGCGCCATTTTGGCACATAAGGAGCAAAAAAATGATCTACACAAATTCAATCATGACCATTTACTACGGATCCAAGCATTTGGCTGAGGCTTGGGATTGCATCGTGAAAATGACACCAGAAGAGATTCTTGTCGAATATCAGGACAATGGCCTTGTGCAGTACATAGGTAACAACGACGGAAGCGGCCATGTCAGTCTTGTCGCTACAGGAGTCGACGGAAAAGCGACTCTTCATATGTTTCCCGGATCCGAGATCCTTGAAGGCACATGGGTCGAAGATGGCGAGCGCGGCATGTGGCGCATCGAACTTAATCGATAAAGATTTAACCGCCCACAAGCCCTTTCAATTACTCATTACATTGCTCCATTTGAA
>JAFEBZ010000190.1 GCA_018242405.1 Pseudomonadota bacterium
GTGTGGCGCGTCCAGGCGTCCTTGACCTCGGCGTCGTCGCGGTAGCGGCGGGCGTGGTCGGCGGTGGTGTGGTCGTGCAGGCGATAGGTCATGAATTCGATCACGCTGCCGCCTTCGCCCTTGCGCGCGCGTTCGTTGGCGCGACGCATCGCTTCGAGCACGGCGATCAGGTCGTTGCCGTCGACTTGCAGGCAGCTCAAGCCGCCGGCCAGGCCTTTCTGCGCCAGCGTCTGCGCGCCGGTCTGCGACTTGCGCGGCACCGAGATCGCCCAGCCGTTGTTGATCACGCACAACACCAGTGGCAACGAATAGGCGCCGGCGGAATTCACCGCGGCATAGAAATCGGTCTTCGACGAACCACCATCGCCGCAGCACGAGACCGCGATGTGCGGCTGCTTGCGCAGCTTGAACGACAGCGCCGCGCCGGCCGCCATCAGGCATTGGGTGGAGATCGGCACGCACCACGGATAGTCGTTGCGCGGGCCCTGGAAATCGTTGCCGCGCTCGTCGCCGCCCCAGTACATCAGGACTTCGCGCGGACGCACGCCACGCATGAACTGCGCGCCGTATTCGCGGTAACTCGGGGCGAACACGTCGTCGGGTTCCATCGACGCGCCGATCCCGACATGCGTCGCTTCGTGGCCGAGGCTGGCGGCGTAGGTGCCGAGCTTGCCGGTGCGTTGCAGGGCGATCGCCTTGGAGTCGAAGGTGCGCACGAACAGCATGCGCTTGAACAGCGGAACCAGTTTGGCGGGGTCGTTGAACGCCGGGGGCAGGGGTGCCGCCAGCGTGCCATCGGGCTTGAGGTATTGCAGGTATTCGATTTCGAACGATGCAGCAGTGGTCATCTGGGCTCCGAAGGCGGACCAAGACCGCCAATGATACCGGCGCGCCCGGCAACTCCCGTTGCGCGCTGCGGCATTGCAACATCATCGGTGGGCAACCGTTATGGATTGGGGACAGTTCCGTGACGCGTGCGAGAATCGCCGGATGAGCATCGAAGACAACACCCGCGCGCTGGAAAGCGGCATCCATACCGACCTGTCCGGACGCGTGACCTACGCCGGTTATCTGCAACTGCCGACCCTGCTGTCGGCGCAGCAGCCGCTGTCGAATCCGCCGCACCACGACGAGATGCTGTTCATCATCCAGCACCAGACCTCCGAGCTGTGGCTGAAGCTGCTGGTGCACGAACTGACCGCCGCGGTCGAGCAGCTGCGGCAAGACCAGGTCTGGCGTTTCGGCAAGATCGTCGCGCGCTGCAAGCGCATCCTTGACCAACTCACCGCACAGTGGTCGGTGCTGGAGACGCTGACGCCATCCGAGTACCTGGAATTCCGCGATGTTCTCGGACCGTCCAGCGGTTTCCAGTCACGGCAGTACCGCACTGTCGAATTCCTGCTCGGCAACAAGAATGCGGCGATGGTCCAGGTGTTCAGGCACGATCCGGCGGAGCAGGCGCTGCTCGAAGCGGCACTGCTGGCGCCCAGCCTGTACGACGAATTCCTGCGCTACCTCGCGCGCTGGGGGCATGCGGTTCCCGAACGCCACCTGCAACGCGACTGGTCGATCGCGCACGCCAACGATCCCGATCTGCTGCCGGTGTTCCGCAACATCTACGAACACACCGACCAGTACTGGCGCGAATACCAGTTGTGCGAAGACCTGGTCGATCTCGAATCGCAGTTCCAGCTGTGGCGCTTCCGCCACATGCGCACGGTGATGCGGATCATCGGATTCCGTCGCGGAACAGGTGGTTCCTCGGGTGTCGATTTCCTCAAACGCGCGCTTGACCTGACCTTTTTCCCGGAGCTGTTCGAGGTTCGTACCCACGTCGGCGTCGATGGCGAATGAGCCCGTCGGGGCGTGACCGCTGCCCGGAAAACCGTGGGATGAATGGGCTCGAGGTTTGACGGCGACGGGTAAAGTCCGGTAAATCTCGCAGGATTGCCCACCGGGCAGCCCGTTCACCCCGAGGAAAACTGCATGACCACAGCCATGCCCGATCGCGTCGAGCCTGCCGGCCCGGCAATGGAAGCGCCCACCAACGGCAACCCGCCCGATTTCGCCACCACGATGGGGCACCCGCGGCCGCTGTGGATGCTGTTCATGACCGAATTCTGGGAGCGCTTCGCGTTCTACGGCATTCGCTGGGCGCTGGTGTTGTATGTCGTTGCGCAGTTCTACAACGGCAACCCGGTTGGCGAAGCGCCGGCTGGAAAGCTGTACGGTGCCTACCTTGCGCTGGTGTACGCGGGCGCGATTTTCGGCGGTTACGTCGCGGACAAGATCCTCGGCTACCAGCGTTCGATCCTGCTGGGTGCGGTGTTCATGTCCGCCGGCCTGTTCATGATCGCGATACCCAACGAGCAGTTGTTCAAGCTCGGTCTCGCCACGGTGATCGTCGGCAACGGCATGTTCAAGCCGATCATCTCGACACTGGTGGGCAAGCTGTATTCGCAGGGCGATGAGCGCCGCGATTCCGGCTTCACCATCTTCTACATGGGCATCAACTCGGGTGCGTTCATCGCCCCGATCATCACCCAGTACCTGGCGCAGAACGTGTTCGGGGTGCAGGGCATGCCGGCCTACAAGATCGTGTTCATTGCCTCCGGCGTGGGCATGCTCATCAGCTTCCTGTGGTTCTGGTTCGGCCGCGCGCAACTCAAGGGCATCGGCGTGCCGGCGATCGGCAGCGAGGGCATCGGTCGCATCGCTGCGGTCGCCGTGGGCGCGCTGTGCGCGATTCCGGTGTTCTATTTCCTGCTGACGATCGACGCCAGCTCGCTGCAATGGATTCTCAGCATCATGTTCGTCGGCCTGTGCGTGCTGATCCTGGTCGAAGGCTTCAAGGACGGCAATGTCGCGCGCGACAAGGCGATCGCGATGCTGCTGATCTTCCTGTTCAATGTGCTGTTCTGGTGCTTCTTCGAGCAGGCGGGCAGCAGCTTCACCTTCCTCGCCGACAAGATCGTGAATCGCGACCTCGGCTTCATGACGTTCCCGAACGCCTGGTTCCAGTCGGTGAACTCGGTCGGGATCATCACGATGGCGCCGATCATCGCCTGGATCTGGATGAAGATGGGCCGGGCGAATCCGTCGATTCCGCGCAAGTTCGGCCTCGGCATCATCTTCAATGGCCTGGCCTTCCTCTTGCTGATGTTCGCGCTGTCGTCGCTGGTGGCACCTGATACCGGCAAGATTCCGTTCTGGACGCTGTTCGCGGTGTACTGGATCCAGTCGATTGGCGAGCTGTGCCTGTCGCCGATCGGCCTGTCGATGACGACGAAGCTGGCGCCGGTGAAGCTGGTCGGTTTCGGCATGGGTGGCTGGTTCCTGTCGACCGGCATCGGCAACAACCTGTCGGGCCTGTTCGCGGCGGAAGCCAGCGGTGCAGGCGGCATGACCGTGGTCTCGGCGCATTCGGCCTACACCCAGGGTTTCTGGATCCTGATGATCGGTGGCGTGGCGCTGTTCCTGATCGCGCCGCTGATCCAGAAACTGATGCACGGCGTGAAGTGATCCGCGCGTCGGATGTGAGAACGGCGACCTCCGGGTCGCCGTTTTCGTTTGCGAAGGACGAACGCTTCAGCCTTGCGGAGCGTCGCTGTCCTTGGCGTGTTCCGCGCGCAACTCCATTTCGTCGAGGCGATCGAGCAGGCGGAACAGCAGGGCGCGTTCCTCGTCGGCCATGCCTTCCAGCATCTGCCGCTCGAAGCCCAGCGCCAGCGGTGCAATCTGGTCGTAGATGACGTAGCCGGCTTCGGACAGGCGCAGCACCGAGCGGCGGCGATCGTCGTCATCGAAGTCGCGGGCGATCCGTCCCGAATCGAGCAGGCGCGCCACCGCGCGGCTGACCGCGACCTTGTCCATTGCCGTACGCTGGGCCACCTGGGTCGCCGACAGGCCGGAGTAGCGGCCGAGGACCGCCATTACCCGCCATTCGGTGATGCTGAGGGCGAAGCGCTGCTGGTATTCGCGGGCGATCGCGCTGCTGACGCGGTTGGACAGCACGCTTAGCCGATAGGGCAGGAAGCGCTCCAGGGCGAGTTCGGCGTGGCGGATGGGGCGGGACTTGGGCATCTGGGGTGGGTGGCTTGAGATAGTTGCAACTGAAACTATAGAATGGGTGGATCAGCCTGAGGAAGCCTGCCATGAATGCCCAGCCCAATGTCGGCATGACCGTCACAACGTTCGAGAATCCGATGGGGATCAACGGATTCGAGTTCGTCGAATTCGCGGCGCCGGCCGGCCATGGCCAGGCCATGCGCGCTTATCTCGAGAACCTCGGCTTCACCGCGGTTGCGAAACACAAGTCGCGCGACATCACCCTGTTCCGCCAGGGCCGCATCAATTTCCTGTTGAACGAAACCGGCGACTCCTTCGCCTCGGATTTCGCGCAGAAGCACGGCCCGTCCGCCTGCGGCTTCGCGATCCGTTTCCGCACGCCGAGTGGCGAGGTGCTGAAGCACGTGCTGGCCAATGGCGGCGAGAAGATGGACGTTCGCGCCGAGACCGGCGCGGTCGACGCGCCGGTGATCAAGGGCATCGGCGATTGCATGCTCTACCTGATCGACGATGGCCGCGACGATCTCTATGTCGATTTCGTGCCGCTGGCAGGCGTCGACCAGAACCCGCAGGGCTTCGGTCTGACCTTCATCGACCACCTGACCCACAACCTGTTCCTCGGCAACATGCAGAAGTGGTCGGACTACTACGAGAAGCTGTTCAACTTCCGCGAGATCCGCTACTTCGACATCAAGGGCGCCAAGACCGGCCTGCTGTCCAAGGCGATGACCGCGCCGGA
>JAFEBZ010000191.1 GCA_018242405.1 Pseudomonadota bacterium
CCGGTGATCGGCCCGGCGATACGCCGCTCGATCGCCGAAGCCTTGCGTGAAATGTCCGATGGCTTCGATCGCTCGATGCGCGAGACGTTCAGTCCGCGCGCGCTGCGCTGGCGATTGGAGGCCTGGCGCAGCGGCATTCCCTACGCCTGGGTGGTGTTGCGGCAGACCACCCGCTACCAGGTCGAACACCTGTTCCTGATCGAACCCGACAGCGGCCTGCTGCTCGGCCACGTCACCGCGAAAGGCCTGCCGGAACTCGACGCCGACGCCGTCGCCGGAATGTTCACCGCGATCAACCAGTTCGTCCGCGATTCCGTGCTGGTGGACGGTGGCGGAAGCGGCATCGGTTCGGCGATGGTCGGTGGCTATCACCTCGCCGTCAGCGAAGGCCCGCACGCGCGCCTGGTCGCCTTCGTGCGCGGCAATCCCGACCAGCACTTCGGCGTTCGCCTCGACGAGATCAACGAAGCGCTGCACGCGCACCACGGCAGCCAACTGTCGCCCGATGGCCGCCATGGCGACCACGAATCATCCTTCCTCGAGCAATCCCAGCTCGATGCGCTGAATCCCCGCGATCAAGCGGCGGCAGGACAACAGCAAAGCCAGAGCAGGATTCTCCGGATCGTGCTGGGCGTGCTCGTCCTTGCGCTACTGGTCTACGCCTTCCTGCAAGTGCGCTGGCACCTGCGATCCACGGAACTGCGCAATCACCTCGCCGCCGAGCCGGGGCTGGTGATCACCGGCTGGGATGACGGCCATCGCAACCGCCTGAAAATCGCCGGACTGATGGATCCGCAGGCGGAAAACGCCGTGAAGACGTGGATGGCCGCGCATGCTGCTGACGTCGGCGTCACCTGGGACATGCGACCGTATGCCTCGCTCGAGCCGGCCATCATCCGTCGCCGCATCGCCGGGCGCCTGGGTTTGAACGAGGCCAACGTGGAGTACCAGCAATCCAAGGGAGTGGTCCGCCTGCACGGCGAAGTGGCGTTCCCGCAGTGGTATGCGGCGACGCGACCGGGCGCGGTGCAGCTGGATTCGGTGCAGCTCGATGCCAGTGGCCTTGGCTATCCCGGCAAGCCGCGGATCGATGCCCTGATCGGCAAGATCGAATCCGCCGCGATCACTTTCGGCAGCGGTACCGCGCAGCCCGACAGCGGCATGGACCAGAAGGTCACCGACCTGATGCACGACATCGATGCGCTGATGGTCGAAGGCCAGTCGCGTGGAATCGCCTTCCACCTGAAGGCTTCCGGATTCACCGACGAGGCCGGCAACTACGAACAGAACCGCAGCCTGCGCCAGCAGCGCTCGGAATGGCTGGCCTCGCGCGCGATGAAGGCGCTGAAGTCGCCATCGACGATGACCATCGATCAGTCCGCCATCTACATCCTGCCCGGCTCCAGCGTGCGTGCGACCTCGCTCGCGGTCGAGCCTTTCCCGGCGAAGCCATGAAGTCGATTTCCCGCAAGATCATCCTGCTCGGCGATTTCGCCGTCGGCAAGACCAGCACGGTCGCGCGCAGCGTGCGCAACACATTCTCCGACACCTACCTGACCACGGTGGGCGTGCGCGTCGACAGCAAGGCCATGATGCTGGGCGATGACCTGCAGTTGCGCCTGGTGCTGTGGGACATCGCCGGCGCCAATACGCTTGATCAATTGCGCAGCAACTACGTGATGGGCGCGCACGCGATCCTGCTGGTGGCCGATGGCACCCGCGCGGAGACGGTGGACACGGCATTGGGATTGCGCGAACAGGCATGGCGCCTGCTGGGCCGTGAAGTGCCGAGCGTGCTCATGCTCAACAAGTCGGATCTCGCCGACGCCTGGGCGATTTCGCAGGACCGCATCCGCGAATTGCAATCGCGCTTGCCGACATTCACCGCCAGCGCCAAATTGGCGACTGGTGTCGAGGAGGCATTCACCGCACTCGCGCAGGAAGTGGCGTCGTGAGCAGCCGGCCGCAACGCGCGCGCACGATCGCACCCCCGCGCCAGGCGCCGGCCTTGCCGGTGGTGGTGACGCTGGGTGGCGACGATGCCGTGATCGATGTCGTCGGCGATCTCGCGGCATTCGTGGGCGAGGGCGATGATCGCGATGCGATGATCGCGCGGCTGGCGTCGCTGACCTGTGGCGAGGGCGGACTGCCGGAACGCCTCGGTGCGGTCGAGTTGTCTGATGGCCACTTCGCCGACGTCAATATTTTCTTCGAGAACGAAGTGCGCCATTTCGTGCTGCGTGATGTCACCGCGGCGATGGTGGCGTTGCGCCGACGCCAGCAACTCGACCATGAAGCCGAACTCGACCAGCAACGCGCGTGGAAGGCATCGGGCAAGAGCCGATCCGGTCATGGATCGCCGGCGGATCGGGTGTTTCGGCAAGGTGCCGGCCTGGTCGAAATGGTGTCGACGGAAATGCGCGAAGCATTGCTGCTGCTGTCGGGACACGTCCAGTTGCTGTCGAAGCGTTTGCACGCCGATGCCACGGCGTTGAATTCGGTGGCGGCGATGCAGCACGCGGTCATGCGCCTGGATGCGTTGTCGTCGAATGCATTGATCGGGCTGGGCGAACTGGCGACCGGCCGCGAGCAGCGCGGCAGGATCAACCTCGACGGTCTCGCCGGATTCCTCCAGGATTCGTTCGCGCTGCAGGCCGGCATGCGCGGAATCACGCTGGAACTGCACGTTCCCGAGGCTCCGGCGCTGATCGAAGTCGACGATCTCGCCTTGCGCCGATTGCTCGTCAACCTCGTCGTGCATGCGCTCGACGGCATGGAGCAGGGTGAATTGCGGATCGCGCTGGCGACCAGGGACCAGCACCTCGACATCGAAATCGAAGCGGAACCACACGGATTGTCGTCGCAGCGCTTCGGCGAACTGGTGACGACCGTCGACCTGCTCCACTCCAATGCGCACGGCAACCTGCTGCTTGCCGCGAGCCAGGCCTTGCTGCAGCGCTTGCACGCCACCGCGGAACTGGTCGAGCGGGTGCAGGGCGGCCATGCGCTGTGGATCCGCATTCCGGCGACGGCGACCGATCGCGATGCCGCAGCAGCGCTGGATGCACGACTGGTGGTGGTCGCGCTGGGCAAACATGCACTGGCGCCGCGGTTGATCGCGATGTTGCAGGCGAAGGGCGTGCCCGCGATCGAGACGCGCGCTGCCGACAGGATCGCCGCATTGCGTCGCGGCGGCGATTTGCGCGCGCTGGTGGTTGCCGGTGATGACGCCGGGATTGCGAGCAGCGGGCAACCGTTGTTGCGCGTGGAGTCCGTTGTCGCGGGGGAGGAACGCGACAGCTGGACGTGCGACGGGCGCGTCGTATGCGTGGCCGCCACGATTGGCGACGATGCCCTGCGCGAAGCGCTCGAGGTGTTGCTGGCGTGCTGACGGGGAGCGGCGATGATCCAGATTGACGACATGGCGACGTTCGTCGCCGTGGTCGAAACCGGCAGCCTCACCGCCGCGGCGGTCCGGCTCGATACCACCAAGTCGGTGGTGAGCCGGCGCCTGGCCGATCTCGAGCGCGAATTGGGTGCGATCCTGCTGGAGCGCGGCGCGCGCGGCGCGCGCCCGACGGAGGTGGGTGCCGTCTATTACGCCAAATGCCTTCGCATCCTCGAATCCATCCACGCCGCCAGTGATTTCGTCGCCGGCTTCAACGAAATGCTCAGCGGATCGCTGAAGATCGTGGTCGCACGCTCCTTCCACGAAACGCAAATCGCGGCATTGCTCAACCGTTTCGCATTCGAACATTCCGAGATCGTGCTGCAGGTGGAATCGTCGCGAGCGGGCGCGTTGGGCGAAATCGATTACGACGTCGCCCTGTTGTCGGGGTCGCCCGACAATACCGACCTGATCGCGCGGCCCCTGTTCGAATTCGCCAATGTGTTGTGCGCCAGTCGCGAATACCTCGAACGCCATGGCGTGCCGCACACCGCTGCTGATCTGGCCGGCCACGATGGGTTGTTCGAGAGCGATGGAGTAAGCGGCTGGAGCCATCGTCGCGGCGAACAGTTGCTGCAACTGCGGGCGAAGGAACGCATGGTCAGCAGCGATCCGCAGCAACTGCTGTCTGCCGTGCGGGCAGGGCTCGGCATCCTGCAGGCACCGGAACCGGTGATTGCGGACGACCTCGCATCAGGGCGCCTGCAACGCCTGCTGCCGGGCATGGAAATGCCGCGCGGGCAGTTCGCGCTGCTGTATCCCCGCAGCCGGCGCGCGTCGCGCAAGGTGCAGCTGCTGGCGGAATTCCTGCGCGGCCATCTGGACGGTGCCACGACGCAAGTGTGACGTTCGTCATTGGCGAACACCCGGTTTCCCGGAGTCGCACCTCTTTCCCGGCGGGAATGCCCAATCTGGCGACAGGCCGGACGCTGCCACTGCGCGCGATTCTTCCCCCGGTCTGCGGATTCGCATCACCCTCCCGCATCGCGGATCCATCGTCGCCTGTCCTCGGCGACCCGGTCGGGGAGGTTCGCCTCCCCGATCTTCTTTCGATTCTTGATGTTCGTGGATTGCGAACCGGGTGTTCGCGGACACGACAGGCCGCCACGCGGCAACCTCGGGACAATGTCGGCATGAGCGTTGAGTTCGCACAGGCAATGACGATCAACCGACTGTTCAAGTCGGAGTTCGGAGAAGTGCGCCTGATCGTGAAAGGCCTCAACGCCGTGGAGGCGAAGACCCTGTACACGCTGTGCAAGATCGGCATGCAGGCGGCGCTGGACGATGCCATCCACGAAGTGGAAGAGGATCTGGGCTAACAGGGGGTGCCGAGGGGAGACGCCAGGAAGGCGTCTCTCCTTGACATTTTAATCCGGGTATAAAATGATGCACAGGATCCCGAATCCTGTGCCGCCCATGTCCTACAGCCCCAATACTCGTTGTACCGCCTTCGTCGATGGTCGCCGCGTTGCCGCCGGCGAACTGCGCCATGTGGCCATCAAGGCCAAGCAGGCGATGGATGTTCGCACCGATGCGCGCTTGCTGGTGTTCGATGATCGCGACGGCAGCCAGATCGAACTCGACCTGCGCGGCAGCATGTCCGATCTGATGCAGCGCCTCAGTGGCGAGGCGCCGATTGCGCCGCCGCAGGACGAAGCGCCGGCGCGCCGTGGTCGCGGCCGTCCGCGCCTGGGCGTGGTCGCGCGCGAAGTCACGCTGTTGCCGCGTCACTGGCAATGGTTGAACGCGCAGCCCGGCGGCGCATCCGTGGCCTTGCGCAAACTGGTCGAGGACGCGCGCCGCAATCGCGCGCAATCCGATCGCGCCCGCGGTTGCCAGGAAGCGGCCTATCGCTTCATGCACGCGATGGCCGGCGATCTGCCGGGGTTCGAGGAAGCGACGCGCGCGCTGTTCGCGCAGGATGTCGCCGGACTCGAACAGCACATGGCCGGCTGGCCCGACGACATCCGCGAGCATGCATTGATGCTCGCGGCAGACGCGCTGCACCACTGAGACCACGCATGGATACTTCATCACAGCCGCAGGTGCGGCGTGCCGCCGTCATCTTCATCTTCATCACCGTGATGCTCGACATCCTGGCGATCGGCGTGATCATTCCGGTGCTGCCGCACATCATCAAGGACATGGCGGGCGGCAGTTTCATCGCGGCGACGCACTGGAGCGGATTGTTCGGCACCGCTTTCATGGTGATGCAATTCCTGTTCACGCCGGTGCAAGGCGCGCTCTCGGACCACTTCGGGCGGCGTCCGGTCATCCTGCTGTCGAACCTCGGGCTCGGCCTCGACTTCGTGCTGATGGCGCTGGTCAACACGCTGCCGCTGCTGTTCATCGGCCGCATCATTTCCGGCATCACGTCGGCGAGTTTCAGCACTGCGAACGCCTACATCGCCGACGTCACCCCGTTCGAGAAACGCGCCGCCGCGTTCGGGATGATGGGTGCGGCGTTCGGGCTCGGCTTCATCATCGGGCCGGCACTGGGCAGTGCGCTGTCGCACTGGGGACCACGCGTGCCGTTCTGGGCCGCGGCGATCCTTTCCCTCGCCAACTTCTGCTACGGCTACTTCGTGTTGCCGGAATCGCTGCCGAAGGAGCGTCGCGTCGCCACCGACTGGAAGCGGGCGAATCCGGTCGGTTCGCTGATGCTGCTCAGGCGCTATCCGCAGGTGTTCACGATGGCCTTCGTGGTCTTCCTGTTCGCGCTGGCGCAGTACGCCTACAACGCCACCTTCGTGCTCAACGTCGATTACCGTTTCCATTGGGACGAACAGAAAGTCGGCTACGTGCTCGGATTCGTCGGCGTGCTCACCGCGATCGTGCAGGGCTTCCTGGTCGGCAAGATCATCCCGAAACTGGGCGAACGCCGCGCCTTGCTGCTCGGCACGCTGTGCGGGTTGATCGCGCTCACGGTCTACGGATTGACCGCGCATGGCTGGATGTTCCTCGCGCTGATGCCGATCGGCGCGTTGATGGGCATGGCCGGACCGGTGGTGCAGTCGATCATGACGCGCCACGTCGACCCGCACGAACAAGGTCGCCTGCAGGGTGCGCTGGCATCGTTGCAGAGCGTCGCCGGGATCATCGGCCCGCTGCTGTTCACTTCGGTGTTCGCCTACTTCATCAGCCCGCAGGCGCCGTTGCAGATTCCCGGTGCGCCGTTCCTGCTGTCGGCGCTGCTGGTCGGACTGGCGTTGGTGGTGGCGTGGCGCTATACCCGCGACGAAGCCGAGCATCCCGTCACGACAGTGGCGGTCGTCCCCGAGGAAATCGTTCCGCCCTGAGCGAACACTGACTTTCGGCACGGGTGCAGAGGCGGTGGCTGCGTAGGATGGGACGGTTACCCGCCGGAGTCCGTCCATCATGTTGCGTCGCAACCTGCCCGTCCTCGCCATTCTCCCCCTTGCACTTGCGTCTGCCCTCGCCTCGGCGCAGACGGTGCCGGAACCCAAGGACGTCGATTTCCCTGGTGGCCCCGTCACCATCGAAGTCGACGCCACCGATCTTTCGCAGCGCATCTTCAAGGTCAAGGAAGTCATTCCCGCCAGTGCCGGAACGCTGACCCTGCTGTATTCGCAGTGGATTCCCGGCCAGCACAGTCCGAGTGGCCCGATCGACAAGATGGCGGGCTTCGTCTTCACCGCCAACGGCAAGCGCCTGCAGTGGAAGCGTGATCCCGCCAATGTCTATGCCTTCCACGTGGAAGTGCCGGCCGGCGCGTCGAGCGTCACCGCCGAGTACCAGTACCTGTCGCCGGCGACCAGCGCCGAAGGCGGCGCGCAGATGACGCCGAAGCTGCTCAACCTGAAGTGGAACACCGTGCTGCTGTATCCGGCCGGTTACTACGGTGCGCGCATTCCCTTCGTCGCCAAGGTGCGCTACCCGACCGGCTGGACCGCGTTCACCGCGCTCGATGTCGCATCGAAGGCCGGTGACGTCGTCACCTACAAGCAGGAGCCGTTCGACATCCTGGTCGATTCGCCGGTGTTCGCCGGTCGTTACGCCAAGGACTACGACTTGACACCGGCCGGCAGCAAGGTGCCAGTGCACCTGAGCGTGGTCGCCGACGATGCCGACGAACTGGTCGCCAAGCCCAAGCACCTCGAGGAACACAAGGAACTGGTGCGCCAGGCAGTCAAGTTGTACGGCGCCCAGCACTACGACCACTACAACCTGCTGTTCTCGATCTCGAACCAGTTGACCGGCAATGGCCTCGAACACCAGCGCTCGAGCGAGAACGGTGTCGGCCTCGGCTACTTCAAGGAATGGAACGAGAAGGACGGCAGCACCGACCTGCTCGCCCACGAATACACGCACTCGTGGAACGGCAAGTACCGCCGTGGCGCTGATCTGTGGGTGCCCAACCTCAACACGCCGATGCAGGATTCGCTGCTGTGGGTGTACGAAGGCCAGACCCAATACTGGGGCAACGTGCTGGCCGCGCGTTCCGGCCTGCGCCCGATGGATCGCTCGCGTGACGTGCTGGCAATGGTCGTCGCGACCTACCAGGACAACCGTCCTGGCCTGCAGTGGCGCAGCGTGCAGGACACCACCAACGATCCCACCATCGCCCAGCGTCGTCCCAAGCCGTATCGCGGCTACCAGATGAGCGAGGACTATTATTCCGCCGGCCAACTGATCTGGCTGGGCGCCGACGCGATCATCCGCCAGAAGACCAACAACCAGAAGTCGCTGGACGATTTCGCCAAGGCCTTCTTCGGCGTCAACGACGGCGAATGGCGCAAGCAGAACACCTACAAGTTCGAAGACGTGGTCGCCACGCTCAACAGCGTCGTGCCCTACGACTGGTCGAGCTACCTGCGTGATCGCCTCGATGGCCGCGTGCCGTTCGCCAACACGATCGAGTCGACGGGCTGGAAGCTGGTCTACAAGGATGAACCGAACGCCGCGGCCAAGGCCGGTGGTCGTCGTGGCGGCGGTGGCGGCGACTTCGTCTATTCGATCGGTCTTGCGCTGGACAAGGAAGGCAAGGTCGGCGAGGCGCGCTGGGATGGTCCGGCCTTCAACGCCGGCATCGGCACCGGCAACAGCATCGTCGCCGTCAACGATGTCGAGTACAGCAAGGACGCGCTGGAAGACGCGATCAAGGCCGCGAAGACCGACAAGGCGCCGATCAAGTTGCTGGTCAAGGATTTCAACCAGTACCGCACGGTCAGCATCGACTACCACGGTGGCCTGCGTTACCCGGCGCTGGAGCGCATCCCCAACACGCCGGATTACCTGACGGACATCTTCTCGCCGAAGAAGTAAGCTATCCCCCGGAGGGGACCACCGCAGCGGTTCGTGCGCGAGGCTGATCAGCCATTCACGCACGGACTGCTACCGTGGAATCGGCAATATCCGGGGAATATGAAGATGCGTACGTGGTGGTTGGCGATCGCATTGGCACTGGCAGCCGCCGGTGCCCAGGCGGACGTCCAGAAGACAGCGCCCAAGGCGAAGACGAAACCGGTGGCGACAGCCGCCAAGACGACGGCTGCGCCGGTTCCGGCGACCCAGCAGGACATCGATGCCGATGCCGCGATCCTGCAGCCGGGCAGTTTTTCGTGGGCGCCCGAACGTTCGCCGAGCGGCCCCATCGTGCTGGTGGTGAGCCTGCCCGAGCAGCGCATGCACGTGTACCGCAACGGCGTGCGCATCGCCGTCTCCACTGTCAGCACCGGCATCAAGGGTCGCGATACCCCGCCCGGCAGCTACGAAATCCTGCAAAAGCAGCTGATGCACCATTCCAACCTGTATGACGACGCGCCGATGCCGTTCATGCAGCGCATCACCTGGGACGGCCTGGCTCTGCACGCCGGTCGCCTGCCCGGCCATCCGGCCAGCCATGGTTGCGTGCGCCTGCCGCGCGCCTTCGCCGAGAAGCTCTACGGCATCACCAAGCTCGGCGCCCGTGTGTTGATCAGCGAGGACAGCGGTCTCGGCGATCTCGACAATCTCGTGCATCCGGGCCCGGACGCGCCGATCGATGCGGTCAGCGGCCTGCCGATCCTCGATGCCGCGCCGGGCGTGCTGCCGCCGCCCAAGCAACTGGCGAAGAAGGACGATGCCAAATCGAAGAAGGCCAAGACTGCGGAGGGTGTTGATTCGGCCACGACCGAAGCGCCAACCGCTGCTGCGGCCGCCGATGCCGCAGCCGCCCCCGCTGCGGATCCGAAATCTGAACCGCTGCCAACCCCGATCGACGACCCGGCCATGAAGGTCCAGAAGCCGGCCGAGGACAGCAAAACGCAGGAAGTTCCGGTCGTTCCGACCCCGGCCAGGCCCGCGCGCTGAGTCGTTTTCGTCATCATGAATGCGGTTCCGGGCACTGTCCCGGGTAACGCATTCAGACAAATCAAGAGCTTGTGCGTGTATTGTCACGCACATGAGGAAACTTCACGCGGTCTTCATCTCGCTGGCTGCTTCGACGTTGGTGAGCTGCTCCACTGTGCCTGACCATGGAACGACCGCGTCGTCGTCCGTTGTCGTGCCGCCGGTAGCGCGCTCGGCCCAACCTGTCCCGCAGCAGCCCGGCCCATCGACCAGCCAGCTTGGTCCCGGTGCCGCCACCTTGGCGCGCCTGGAAACGCTGGCGCCGGAAGCCGATCCCGGCGTGCTGGCGCTGGCGCTGGAAGCGCGCAACTGCGCGATCCGCAACGGCGAAGTCGACCAGGACGCCAAGCTGGCGGTGATCGACTATTCGCGGCCGTCGACCGACAAGCGCCTGTGGGTGTTCGATGTCGGTCGCAATGAACTGCTGTTCCGCGAGCTGGTTGCCCATGGCCAGGGCAGCGGCGACAACTACGCCACCCGCTTCTCCAACCAGGACAACAGTCACCAGACCAGTCTCGGGCTGTTCCTGACCGCCGAAACCTATATCGGCAACAACGGTTA
The DNA here is from genome assembly GCA_018242405.1 of Pseudomonadota bacterium. Classification (GTDB taxonomy): domain Bacteria; phylum Pseudomonadota; class Gammaproteobacteria; order Xanthomonadales; family Xanthomonadaceae; genus Solilutibacter. The sequence continues at coordinate 10,361 of JAFEBZ010000191.1, forward strand.
TTCGCTCAAGCTCGACGGCGTCGATCGCGGTTTCAACGACAACGCACGTTCGCGCGCGATCGTCATGCACGGTGCGTGGTACGTCAGTCCGCAGATGGTGGCGAGCAAGGGCCGCATCGGTCGCAGCTACGGCTGCCCGGCGTTGAATCAGGGGATTGCGCGTCGCGTGATCGATACGATGAAGGGACGCCAGTTGCTGTTCTCTTACGCCAATGACGCGGCGTGGTTGCACAAGGGTCAGTCCTTCGCCTGCGACGGCCGCAGCGCCGAGCAGATCGTGGCCGCCGCGCGCGCGCTGCGTGGTGGAATGCAGCGGGTGGCGGCCGCTTCGGCGCCCTGACCACCGATTCATCGCGGCGTTTGCGCTGCGGCTGCATCCAATCGGCACGTTGCCGCGTATGCCCTTCATGGTCGGTACGGCTGGGTATACGATGTCCGCCAGGAAAGTTCTCGGCAGATTGTCAGTTCATGGATCTTTCAAGGGGATACTTGAGCCTGGCGGCTGCATGAGCAAACCGGAAGATTGGTCGGTCGAGTTGGCACGCGTGGCAAGGAGCGGGGATCGCGACAGCTTCCTGCGCATCTACGACCATTTCATGCCTCGAGTGGGCCGATACCTGAAGGGATTGGGATCGCCCGCGGCGATCGCCGAAGAGTTGGCGCAGGAGTCATTGCTTCGACTGTGGCAACACGCCGCGAGTTACGACCAGGCCCATGGCGCGGTCAGCACCTGGTTGTTCCGCATTGCACGCAACCTGCACATCGATCGGCTGCGCCGCGATTCCGGCCGCGCGAATGCCCTGCTCGAGTCGGAAGAGCAGGGGGCGGACCTGGCTGCCAACGAAGCCGAGAGATTCGTGGATTGCGCCCAGCTGCGCCAGCGCATCGATGCGCTGGCGCCCGTGCAGGCAAGATTGATCAGGATGTCGTATTTCGAAGCCAAGAGCCACCAGGAGATCGCCAGTGAATTGGGCATGCCGCTGGGCACCGTGAAGTCGCATTTGCGTCGCGCGTTCCAGCGCTTGCAGGGCGATTTGGGAGTCGGCTCGTGACGCGTCCGCGCCATCATCTCGATCCGGCGACAGTGATCAGCCATGCCGCCGGAGCGTTGCCGCCGGAGATGGCCGCGATCGTGGCGATCCATTGCGACACCTGTCCGGAATGCCGGCGCCGGGTGGCCGACGCGGAGAAAGTCGGTGGCGCATTGATCGAGTTGCAACGCCCGGAATTCGCTCCGGACCGGCAGACGCGATTGCGCGCCGAGATGCTGGAGAGATTGGATCGTGCCGGGCTTCCCGGTCATTCACCCAGGCGAGAGTCCCTGCCGCCGGATCCTGATCGATTGCCGGCGCCCCTCCATCCGTATTTCGGCAGCTCCTATCGCCGGTTGAAGTGGCGTTGGATGGGGCCGGGCATGCACTACATCCGCACGACCGGGCCAAGTGGCTGCACCTTGCTGATGTTGCGCATCGGCCCGGGCAAGAGCATGCCCGTGCACAGCCACGAAGGCAGCGAGATCACCCAGATCCTGCGCGGTGCCTATGACGATGCATTGGGGCATTTCGGCGTCGGTGACATCGCCGATCTCGATGCCGAAATCGAGCATCAGCCGGTGACCTCGCCGGGAGAGCCGTGCATCTGCGTGGCCGCGCTCGATGCGCCATTGCGCTTTCCCGGCTGGTTGGCGCGTACCTTGCAGCCCGTTTTCGGAATCTGATTTCCGGCTGCATCCAAGCGCCCGTCGCGCCCGTATGAACTTGCAGGAAACGGGAGAATGCGATGGCAGAAACTGCCGCCCAGCCGCACCGCGTGGCGTTGCGCGAAGGGCTCGCCACGATGCGGCGCTGGATCGACAGCTCGGCACGCGTTGCCGAAACCGATCCCGGGCTGGACGACCGCGTCGACTGGCTGCGCGCGCTGCCGTTCATCGCCATGCACCTGGCTTGCCTCGCCGTGTTGCGGGTCGGCGTGTCGGCAACCGCGATCTGGGTCGCGCTATTCCTGTATGTGGTGCGCATGTTTGCGCTGACGGGCTTCTACCATCGCTATTTTTCGCATCGTGCGTTTCGCACCTCGCGCGCGACGCAATTCGCCTTTGCCTTGCTCGGCGCGGCGTCGGTACAGCGCGGTCCCCTGTGGTGGGCCGCCCACCATCGCCATCATCATGTGCACGCCGATACGGCGGCCGATCCGCACACGCCGCGGAAAGGCTTCTGGCGAAGCCACGCGGGTTGGTTCCTGACGCGCGGGGGCTTCCGCACCGATCCTTCGCGCATCGGCGACCTGCTCAAGTTCCCGGAATTGCGCTGGCTGGATCGCTATGACACGGCGGTACCGATTGCGCTGGCGGCCGGGCTTTATGCAGTCGGTGCAATGCTCGAGCGATGGGCGCCCGGGTTGGGCACGAGTGGCCCGCAGTTGCTGGTATGGGGCTTTTTCGTCTCCACGGTGCTGTTGTTCCATGCCACGGTCACCATCAATTCGCTGTCCCATCGCTGGGGACGCCGACGCTTCGCAACGCGTGACGACAGCCGCAACAACCTGTGGCTCGCGCTATTGACGTTCGGCGAAGGCTGGCACAACAACCATCATTTTTTCCCCGGCAGCGCACGCCAGGGCTTTCGCTGGTGGGAGATCGATTTGACCTGGTACGGCTTGCGGGCGATGCAGGCACTCGGGCTGATACGCGACCTCAAGCCGGTACCCGCGTGGGTGCTGGCGAAGGCGGTGTACTGATGCGCATCGCGGTGGTCGGCAGCGGGATCAGCGGGTTGTCGGCGGCGTGGCTGCTGTCGCGGCACCACGAGGTCGTGCTCTTCGAGCAAAACGGTCGCCTTGGCGGTCATGTCGATACGCACCGGGTCGAGACTGATAGAGGCTCGTTCCAAGTCGATACCGGTTTCATCGTGCATAACCCGGCGCACTACCCGTTACTGACGCGACTGTTCAACGAGCTTGGCGTCGCTTCGCAGCCAACGACGATGAGTTTCTCGGTACAGGACGCCGCAACCGGCCTGGAATACAACGCCACTTCGCTGGACACGCTGTTTTGCCAGCGCCGCAACCTGGCTTCACCGCGATTCTGGGGCATGCTGCGCGATCTGCGCCGCTTCTACCGCGCGGCGCCGGCCTTGCTGGACGCCGCCGGTCCTGGTCCGTCATTGGGCGACTACCTCGAGATGCACGGCTATGGCGCCGCCTTCCGCGATCAGCATCTGGTGCCGATGGCGAGCGCACTGTGGTCGTCGCCGGCAGCGGGAATCCTGGGGTTTCCCGCCAAGTACCTCGTCCAGTTCATGGCGAACCACCAGATGCTGCAACTGACGGATCGCTCACCTTGGCGCGTCGTGCAGGGCGGTTCGCGCACCTATGTCGATGCGATGTCGGCGCGCTGGGATGTGCAGGTGCATGCGGGTGCGCCGGTGCGCGGCGTCGCGCGGAATGCGAACGGCGTGACGGTGCGCCGGGATGGGGGGCACGAACACTTCGATCACGTCGTGCTGGCCTGTCACAGCGACCAGGCGCTGGCCTTGCTGGAGGACGCGACCGATAGCGAGCGCGAGGTGCTGGGCGCGATCCCGTATCAGTCGAACGACACCGTCTTGCACACGGACGTCGCATTGCTTCCGCGGCACCGCAAGGCATGGGCCGCCTGGAATGCCTATCTGCCCGCGGATCCGGCGCAATCCTGCACCGTCAGCTATTTCATGAACCTCCTGCAGGGGTTGCCGACGGGGACGCCCTTGGTGGTCACCCTCAACCGCACCGCGGACATCGACCCATCACGGATCCTGGTGCGCCGCAGCTACCACCATCCCGTCTATCACGCGGCCGCCGTGGCCGCGCAGGCGCGCAAGCACGAAATCCAGGGCGTTCGCCGGACCTGGTTTGCCGGTGCATATTGGGGCTGGGGCTTTCACGAGGACGGCATCCGCAGCGGCGTGGAAGTGGCGCAGGCCCTAGGTGCCAGGTGGGGTACTGCGCGCAGTCCGCATGCAGCGTGGCCACTCGAGGTCGCAGCGTGAACGGCTTGGCCAGTGCCGTCTATGAAGGCTACGTGCGTCATCGTCGCCATGCGCCGCTCGCGCATGCGTTCACCTACCGGATGGCCCAGCTGTACCTCAATCTGGACGAGGTCGAAGACGTTTTTCGCGATCGCTGGCTGTGGTCGGTGAATCGGGCGAACTTCGCTGCATTCAAGCGCGGCGATTTTCTCGGCGACCCGGCGCGCCCCTTGGCCGAGGCGGTGCGTGATCGCGTCGAAGAGACGACAGGCGCGCGCCCCGGGGGGCCGGTGTGCATGCTCGCCCACCTGCGCTACGGCGGCTATTGCTTCAACCCGGTCTGTTTTTACTACTGCCACGACCAAGGCGGCGCCTTGCACACCATCGTCGCCGAGATCACCAACACGCCGTGGAAAGAACGTCATGCCTATGTGTTGCCGCTGGCAGAAGCGCGACGGCGGGGACGGGCATCGAAGTGGTCCTTCGACAAGGTGTTCCATGTGTCCCCGTTTCTCCCGCTCGATCGGCGCTATGCATGGACGTTCACCGCGCCTGCGGCGGACTTGCGCGTCCACATGGACGTGTGCGCGGGAGAATACCGCGAGTTCGACGCCACGCTCGAGCTGCAACGACGGCCCATCGATGGCAAGCATCTGGCGCGCGTGCTGGGGCGTTATCCGCTGATGACCGCACAAGTCATCGCAGGCATCCATTGGCAAGCCGCGCGCCTGTGGCTGAAAGGCATCCCCGTTCACGATCATCCCGCCAAACGGGGACAGCACCCATGAACAGCATCGTCCGTTCCACTACGCCCACGACGTTCGGCGCGCTCGACCGCGCGCTGCGCGCACGACTCCTCAAACAACTGGCGGCGCTGCAAGGTCAGCGGCTCATCGTGTCCGACGATCTGGGGCGCGTGGACCTCGGTCACGCGGGCACGTTGCAAACGCCCATCGAATTGCGGGTGAACACACCGCGCTTTTACCGGGCGCTGGCTGCGAATGGCAGCATCGGTGCGGCAGAGGCCTACATGGACGGCGACTGGGATTGCACGGACCTGGTGGCGCTGGTCCGCTTGCTCGTGCGCAATCGCGAATTGCTGGACGGCATGGAACGCGGCAGCGCGCGCCTGGGTGGCTGGGCGATGAAGGCCCTGCATGCGTTGCGCCGGAACACGCGCGAAGGCGCGCGCCGCAATATCGCCGCCCACTACGACCTGGGGAACCCGTTCTTCCGCCTGTTCCTGTCGGACGACCTGATGTATTCGTCCGCCCTGTACGCAGGTGGCGACGACACGCTGGAGACGGCATCGACCCGCAAGTTGACGCGCATCTGCGAGAAGCTGCGGCTCTCGGCAGACGATCATGTCGTCGAGATCGGCACGGGCTGGGGCGGCTTCGCAATCCACGCGGCGCGCGAATATGGCTGCCGGGTCACGACCACCACGATTTCCAAGGAGCAGCATGCCCTTGCCAGCCAGCGGGTGTTCGAGGCCGGCCTCCAGGCGCAGGTGACGGTGCTGCTCTCCGACTACCGTGATCTGGAAGGTCAGTACGACAAGCTGGTTTCGATCGAGATGATCGAGGCGATCGGCCCCCAGTACATGGAGACCTACTTCGCCACGCTCGGACGCCTGCTGAAATCCGACGGGTTGGCTTTGGTGCAGGCGATCACCATCGAAGACCACCGCTACGCGCGGGCCGTGCGCACGGTGGACTTCATCAAGCGATTCGTCTTTCCAGGTTCGTTCATTCCCTCCATCGCGGCGATGCTGGCGGCCAAGAGCCGCAGCACCGATCTCGCACTGGTCCACCTGGAGGATTTTGGCCCGTCCTACGCGCACACCTTGCACGCCTGGCGACAGCGGTTCCTGGCCAATCGCGCGGATGTCCGCGCACAGGGCTTCGACGAGCGGTTCATGCGCATGTGGGAGTTCTACCTGGCCTATTGCGAAGGCGGCTTCCTGGAGCGCTCGATCGGCGTGGCGCAACTGCTGCTGGCCAAACCGGGATATCGCGGCGACTCCTATCTGCCCGGCATCGCGCGGGCGCGTGCATGAACCCCTGGTCGCAATGGCTGATCGTCTGGGCGCTGGCCGCCATCGCGCAGGGGCTGGCCTGGGCGCGCCAGCAGCGCACAGCCAACGCCACGCTCGTTGATGTCGTCTGGTCGTTCGGTGTCGGCGGCGGCGCATTGCTGGTCGCCGCGACCGGCGCGGGCGCGGCGCTGCCGCGTCAGTTGCTGGCGCTGTTTGGCGGATTGTGGGGTTTGCGGTTGGGCTTGCACCTGCTGCGGCGGGCGCAGGGTGAAGCCGAGGACGGGCGTTACGCGCAATTGCGATTGCGCTGGGGCGCCGCGCCACTCAAGTGGTTGGCCATGTTCCAGTTCCAGGCGCTGCTGATCGCCTTGTTCGCATTGCCATTCCTGGCAGTCGCGAGCAACCCGGTCCAACACTGGAATGCATGGTTCGCGGCTGCCGTCGCGATCTGGCTGGGCAGCATCGCCGGCGAAGCGCTCGCCGATCGCCAGCTGTCGCGGTTTCGCGCCGATCCGATGCATCGCGGCAAGACGTGTCGCGACGGACTGTGGCGGTACTCGCGCCATCCCAATTATTTCTTCGAATGGCTGCACTGGTTTTCGTATGTGTTGCTGGCGGCGGGATCGCCGATCGCATGGCTGGCCTGGTCGGGCCCGATCGTCATGTTCGTGTTCCTGCGCTGGATCAGCGGCATCCCGTTCACCGAAGCACAGGCCCTGCGCACGCGCGGGGAAGACTATGCGCGCTACCAGCGCACGACCCCCATGCTGATCCCGTGGTTACCCAAGGAGGAACGATGAA
>JAFEBZ010000192.1 GCA_018242405.1 Pseudomonadota bacterium
AGCATGGCTGGTGACCACGGCATGCTTTTCATCCACGACCGCGAGGAACCGCAGGCCTACTGGATGAAAAACACCAAGATTGCGCTGGATATCCTCTATTTCGACAACGGCCTGAAGCTGGTGTCGCAGCAGCGCAACGTGCCGCCGTGCACCCTGGGCGACCAGTGCCCGCCCTATCCGAGCAATGTGCCGGCGCGCTACGTGCTGGAGCTGAACGCCGGCCAGGCCGACGCGATGAACCTGAAGGATGGCGCCGTCCTGGCGGTCAAGCCGGGCGTGACGCCCACCAAATAAGGGTTCGAGACCGGGCCGAAGGCTCAGATCTCGGTCATTTCGAAGTCTTCCTTGGTGACCCCGCAATCCGGGCACGTCCAGGTGTCCGGAATGTCCTCCCAGCGCGTGCCGGGGGCGATGCCTTCTTCCGGCAGTCCCTGCGCTTCGTCGTAGATGAAGCCGCAGACCACGCACATCCAGGTGCGGAAGGGGACGGTTGCTGCGGAATCGGACATGGTCAACGGGATGCGGGAAGATGCGTCATTGTCCCACGCGCGCTGTCGACGCTCCATGTCCCCGCACAACTCCCGCTTGCCGCCCCGCGACCATGCCCGCAAAGGGCTTTACCTGATTACGCCGGAAGCATCGGATAGTGCCGGGCTGGTCGAACGCGTTCGTGCGGTGCTGCCATTCGCGGCGCTGCTGCAGTACCGCGACAAGCAGTCGGATGCGGGTTTGCGGCTGGAACGCGCGCATGCGCTGAAATCGCTGTGCGATGAATTCGACGTGCCGCTGATCATCAATGACGATGTTGCGCTGGCGAAATCGGTGGTTGCCGGCGGCGTGCATCTGGGCGAGGACGATGGCGCGATCGCCGATGCCCGCATGCAACTTGGCGACGCCGCCATCATCGGCGCGAGCTGCTATGACCGCATCGATCTGGCACGCGCCGCGGTCGCGCAGGGCGCGGATTACGTCGCATTCGGCGCGCTGTTCCCCTCGCCCACCAAACCACTGGCACGACGCGCGACATCCGGACTGTTCGCGCAAGCTGCTGCGTTGAACGTGCCGCGAGTGGCGATCGGCGGCATCACGCCGGACAATGTGCACGCCGCCATCGCCGCAGGCGCCGACCTGGTCGCGGTGATCAGCGGCGTGTTCGATGCGCCCGACCCCGTGGCTGCCGCGCGCATTTGCGCTGCCGCCTTCGACTGAACCGAATTCACCAAGAGATACCGCCATGGATACCGCACGTTCGCACGATCTGTTCACCCGCGCACTGGAATTGATGCCCGGCGGCGTCAATTCGCCGGTGCGCGCGTTCAAATCGGTGGGCGGCGAACCGTTCTTCACCGCGCGTGCGGACGGCGCATGTCTGTTCGATGCCGACGGCAATCGCTATATCGACTATGTCGGTTCGTGGGGCCCGATGATCGTCGGCCACAACCATCCCAAGGTGCTGGACGCGGTGATTGCCGCCGCGCGCGATGGCTTGTCGTTCGGCACGCCGAATCCGCTGGAAGTGACGATGGCGGAGACGATCACGCGCTTGATCCCGAGTTGCGAGATGGTGCGGATGGTGAATTCCGGCACCGAGGCGACGCTGTCGGCGATCCGGCTGGCACGCGGCGCGACCGGGCGCGCGCGCATCGTCAAATTCGAGGGCTGCTACCACGGCCACGGCGATTCCTTCCTGGTGAAAGCCGGTAGCGGTGCGCTGACTTTCGGCGTCCCGACATCGCCGGGCGTGCCCAAGGCGCTGGCCGACCTCACCCTGACGCTGCCTTACAACGACATCGAAGCCGCACAAACACTGTTTGACGAGCACGGCGCCGATATCGCCGCGCTGATCATCGAACCTGTGGTCGGCAATGCCAATTGCCTGCCGCCGCGCGAGGGCTACCTGCAACAGTTGCGCGAACTGTGCACGCAATACGGAACGCTGCTGATCTTTGACGAGGTGATGACCGGCTTCCGCGTGGCGCTGGGCGGCGCGCAGGCGCGTTACGGGGTGACGCCCGATCTCACCACCTTCGGCAAGGTAATCGGCGGCGGCATGCCGGTCGGTGCCTATGGCGGTCGTCGCGACCTGATGGAGCAGATCGCGCCGGCCGGCCCGATCTACCAGGCAGGCACGCTGAGCGGCAATCCGGTGGCGATGGCGGCGGGCCTGGCGATGCTCGACCTGATCCAGGTGCCGGGTTTCCATGCGGAACTGGAAGCGAAGACCAATGTGTTGTGCGATGGCCTGGAAGCGGCCGCGCGCGAGGCCGGCATCGCGTTCACGACACAACGCGTCGGCGGCATGTTCGGGCTGTTCTTCAGCAAGGAGAAAGTCGACACCTATGCGCAGGCGGTGGCCTGCGATACCGCGCGATTCAACCGCTTCTTCCACGCGATGCTGGCGCGCGGCGTGTTCCTGGCGCCATCGGCATTCGAGGCCGGCTTCATGTCGTCCGCGCATGAGCAGGCTGATATCGACGCGACGATTGCGGCTGCATGCGAGGCATTCGCGGAGATCGCCGCTTGATCGCCACGCCTGCCTGCGTCCTCTTCGACCTCGACCACACCCTGAGCGACTACGACCACGACCTGCGCGTGCGGGTGTTGGCGCAGCGCGTCGGGGTGACACCGGAACGCATCGAGGCGGAACTGTTCGCGTCCGGATTGGAGCGCGATTGCGATCGCGGCCTGTACAGCACGCAGGGCCAGGCGGATGAACTTGCGCGCCGACTCGGTGTTGCGGTGACGGTGGAGGATTGCGTGATCGCCCGCGCCACCTCGATGACGCCGTTCCCGCAGATGATCGAACTGGTGCGCGAACTGTCCGGCCGCGTGACGCTCGCCATCCTCACCAACAACGGTTTTTTGGTGCGCGACAACTTCGCGGCGATCTGCCCGGTCTACGCCGAGGCATTCGCCGGTCGCTTCCATTGCTCGGCGGAATTCGGTTCGCTGAAACCAGATCCCGCGACCTATGTCGCCTGCGCAAACAAACTGGGGATCGCCCCGGATCGCATCTTCTTCTCCGACGACATGGCGGCGAATGCCGATGGTGCACGCGTGGCCGGCATGCAGGCGCAGCAGTACCAAGGCGCGTCGAGGGTGCGTGCGGCGCTGGTTGAAAACGGGTTGCTGGCGAGCTGAGCCGGGCCGATTTCAGCGCGCGACGAACGCCTGCAGCGCACGTTCAAGCCGCACCAGACCTTCGGTCACATCCCCATCGCCGATGTTGAGCGCGGGCACGAAGCGCAGCACGTCGGGACCCGCTTGCAACAGCAGCAATCCATTGGCGGCGGCGTGATCGAGGATCGCGCCAGCCTTGCCCGCGTGTTCCGGTTTCAGCACCGCACCCAGCATCAGGCCGCGCCCACGCACCTGCGAGAACAGTCCGAGTTTCTCGTTGATCTTCATGACGCCATCGCGGAGCGCCTGCGATTGCCGCACGACATTCGCTGCGATCGCCGGCGATGACAGTTCGCGCAGGGCGACGCGCGCGACCGCCGCCGCCAGCGGATTGCCGCCGAAGGTGGTGCCGTGCGAGCCGTATTGCATGGTTTCGGCAACGCGCTCGCCGACCAGCATCGCGCCAATCGGCATCCCGCCGCCAAGCGCTTTGGCCAGCGTGACGACATCGGGCGTCACCTCGTCCTGCCAATGCGCGAACAACGTGCCGGTGCGGCCCATGCCTGCCTGGATTTCATCGAGGATCAACAACGCGCCATGACGATCGCACAGCGCGCGCACGCCTTGCAGGTAACCATGGGCGGCCGGTATCACGCCGCTTTCGCCCTGTACCGGCTCGAGCATTACCGCGCAGACATCGCCGGCGGCCATCGCCGCGTCGAGTTTGGCGAGATCGTTGAAGTCGACGTAGCGGAAGCCCTGCGGCAGCGGTTCGTAGCCTTCCTGGTATTTCCACTGCGCGGTCGCGGTAACCGCAGCCAGGGTACGGCCGTGGAAACTGCCATGGAAGGTGATGATGACGCGGCGTTCCGGCGGACGCCCCTGCGCAGCGGCGTAACGACGCGCGAGCTTGATCGCGGCTTCGTTGGCTTCCGCACCGGAATTGCAGAAAAACACCCGGCTGGCGAAACGCGATGCCGCCACCAGTTCTTCGGCCAGACGCAACGG
>JAFEBZ010000193.1 GCA_018242405.1 Pseudomonadota bacterium
GCGCCGCGCTGGAAATCCTCCTTGGCACGCCGCTGGTGCAGGACTACCTGCGCGACGGCGAGATCCACAAGCTGAAGGAAGTGATGAAGGATTCGACCCAGCAGGGCATGAAGACCTTCGACCAGGCGCTGTTCGAGCTCTACCAGGGCGGCAACATCAGCTACGAGGACGCGCTGCGCTTCGCCGATTCGCAGAACGAGGTGCGCCTCAAGATCAAGCTGGCCCAGGGTGGCGATGCGCGCACGCTGGCGCAGGGGCTGGATGGGGTGGAAATTTCGGAAGTGCGCTGATTCGCACAACCGGGTGCGTACCGGTCTATCTCCGACACGCCGTGAATACATCCATGTAGGCTCGTCCGCCGCATCCATGCGGCGGAACGGTCGTCGACAGACCAGTACGCACCCGGCTGCGCGAATCCTCGCAACTGGCCGGTCCCGCCACGCCGTGTTCGCGCCTCGCCGCAGCGCTGTAGAATGGTGTTTATGCCCCGTGAAATCCCGACCGGACCGAACTCGCTGGCCAACCAGCTGCTGGTGGCGGTCCCGGCCCTCGAAGACCCCACCTTTTCCCGTACTGTCGCGCTGATCTGCCAGCACGACCAGAACGGCGCGATGGGCATCGTGGTCAATCGCCCGTCCGACATGCTGCTCGGCGAGTTGCTGCAGCAGATCCAGGTCACCACCGGCGACGAGATACTGCGCATGCACCACGTGCTTGCCGGTGGCCCGGTGCACCCCGAACGCGGCTTCGTGCTCCACGATGGCGAGCAGGATTGGGATTCGAGTTTCGCGCTCGGCAACGGTCTTGCACTGACGACTTCGCGTGACGTGCTGGAATCGCTGGCCTCCGGCACCGGTCCGCAACGTGCGCTGGTCGCGCTCGGTTGCGCCAGCTGGGGTCCGGGCCAGCTTGAGCAGGAAATCACCGAGAACAGCTGGATCACCGTGCCGTCCGACAACGACCTGCTGTTCACTACGCCACTGGAGTCGCGCTGGCAGGCTGCCGCCGGTCGCCTTGGCGTCGATCTGATCCAGATGGCCGGTTACTCCGGTCGCGCCTGATGCGGGCCGATGGCACCGTCCTCGGCTTCGATGTCGGCAAGCGGCGCATCGGTGTCGCCGTCGGCAGCGCCTTCAGTGGCGGTGCGCGCCCGATCGCGGTGGTCGACGTCCATGATGGCGTGATCGACTGGAAGGCGATCGACAAGTTGATCCGCGAATGGCTGCCCTCGGGTCTGGTGGTGGGCGATCCGCTGACGCTGGCCGGCGACGACCAGCCGATTCGCCAGTTCGCGCAGCAATTCGCGCGCGACATCGCGGTGCGCAGCAAGCGTGAGGTGGTGATGATGGATGAGCGTTCGAGCTCGGTGGAAGCCGCGGGCGCATTCGCCGAGCGGCGGGCGTCGGGCGCGTCGCGCCGGCGCGATGCCAATGCGCTCGATGCGATGGCGGCGGCGATCATCGTCGAGCGCTGGCTGGCTTCCCCCGATGATGCGGTACCGGTTCCCGGAGTGACGACGTGACGATGGCTGGACAACACCTGCTGACGCTGGCTGGCATGGCGCGCGGCGATCTCGAAGCGCTGCTTGATCGCGCGCAACAGTTTGCCGATGGTGGAGATGCGCGCGGACGACTGGCCGGGATCGCGGTGTGCACGTTGTTCTTCGAACCTTCGACGCGCACGCGCCTGAGTTTCCAGCGCGCCGCGCAACGACTCGGCGCAGACGTGCTGAATTTCGACGCGGCGACTTCATCGACCACCAAGGGCGAGACGGACGTCGATACCCTGCGCAACATCGAAGCGATGGGCGTGCGCGGTTTCGTCATCCGCCATCGCGAGGACGGTGCAGTCGCGCGCCTGTCCGAAGTGGTGCGGCCGGAAACGAAGCTGATCAATGCCGGTGATGGCCGCAGCCAGCACCCGACGCAGGGCCTGCTCGACATGCTGACCATCCGCCAGGCCAAGGGCGCTGATTTCTCGAAGCTGAAGATCGCCATCGTCGGCGACATCAAGCATTCGCGAGTGGCGCGCAGCGACCTGTGCGCGTTGCGTGCGCTGGGTGCAACCGATATCCGCGTGTGCGCGCCGGAGTCATTGTTGCCGGATGCGCAGACGTTGCAGGCCTGCACGGTGGAAGCCGATGTCGACAAGGCGATCGCCGGCGCCGACGTGGTGATGACGTTGCGCCTGCAGCGTGAACGCATGCAGGAAGGCCTGGTGTCTTCGCTCGAGGACTACCACCGCACTTACGGCATCACCGCGGCGCGCATGGCGTTGGCGAAACCGGATGCGGTGGTGATGCATCCGGGCCCGATGAATCGTGGTGTCGAGATCAGCGACGAGGTCGCCGATGGCGCGCAGTCGCTGATCCTGCGGCAAGTCGCCAATGGTGTCGCGGTGCGGATGGCGGTGCTGGAAGCGGCGCTGGCTGCCTGATCAGGCAAACGCGGCAAACGCTGCATCCGGCGAAGTATTGTTCGCCAACGCCTGCACCAGTGCGGTGCCGACCACCGGCGTCGCGCCCATCGCGCGAATGCTTGCCAGCGCCTGCGGTTCCGACAGGCCGAACCCGACTGCGAACGGACGATCGCTGATCGCGCGCAATGCAGCGACGCGCTCGGAGATCGGCGCGAAATCGCGGGTGCCTTCGCCGGTGATGCCGAGGCGCGCGACCACATAGGCGAAACGCTGCGCAAACGGCGCCGACGGCCCGGGATCGGCGCGCTCGGCGAGCAACTGTTTCGCGCGTTCGATCGATGTGGTCGGCGACAGCAGCGGAACGATCGGGTAGCCGGCTTCGCGCAATGCCGCTTCGAGTTCCGGTTCCTCGCCGAAGGGAAGATCAACGATCAACAGTGAACGCACCAGCGTTTTCTTCAGCGACTCGATCAGGCGGGTGGTGCCGATCTGCAGCAGCGGATTGAGATAGGTGAACAGCACGATGTCGGGGCTGTCCGTGATCGTGGCCAATTGTTGCAGCACCGATTCCGCGGTGACGCCGCGTTCGATCGCGCGCTGCGCCGCGGACTGCAGTGCCGGGCCATCGGCGATCGGATCGGAATGCGGGACGCCGACCTCGATGGTGGAAATGCCGGCGGCTTGCGCCGCGCGCAACAGTTCCGGGAGTGCATCGACCGCGGGATCGCCGGCCATGATGAAGGGAAGGAGGCGGTCCATTCAGAGCTCCAGGCGCGAACGGTAGGTGGAGAGATCCTTGTCGCCGCGGCCGGACAGGCCGAGCAATACGGTGCGGGCGCCATCGCGGGCGAGATCGCGCAGTCGCGCGAGCGCGTGGCTGGATTCGAGCGCGGGCAGGATGCCTTCGAGTTCGCACAATTCGCGCGCGGCCGCCAGGGCTTCATCGTCGCTGGCGCGCCAGACGTCGATGTGGCCTTCGTCGGCCCACGCCGCGAGTTCAGGGCCGAGCGCCGGATAGTCGAGGCCGGCGCTGACCGACGCGGTTTCGGCGGTGTGGCCTGCTGCGTCCTGCAACAGCAATGTGCGACAACCATGCAGCACGCCGACGCGACCGCCACCGACGCGCGCGGCATGTTCGCCCAATGCGGTGCCGTGGCCACCGGCTTCGACCGCGACGCGACGCAGTGAATCATCAAGGAACGGCTTGATCAGGCCAGAGCTGTTGCTGCCACCACCGACGCAGGCGATTACCGCATCGGGCAGCGATCCGTGGCGTTCGATGATCTGCGCGCGCGCTTCGTCGCCGATCACGGTCTGGAAGCTGCGAACGATGGTCGGGAACGGATGCGGACCGAGCGCGGAACCAAGCACGTAATGCGCGCGATCGCAGCGCGCGGCCCAGGCACGCAGCGCGGCGTTCACCGCTTCCTTCAGCGTGCCCTGGCCACTGTCGACGGCTTCCACCTTGGTGCCGAACATGCGCATGCGGAACACGTTCGGTGCCTGTCGTTCCATGTCGGTGCGGCCCATGTAGACGGTGCAGGGCAGGCCGAGTCGCGCACAGGCGGCAGCGGTCGCCACGCCATGCTGTCCGGCACCGGTCTCGGCAATGATCTCGGTCTTGCCCATGCGCTTCGCCAGCAACACCTGTGCGATCGCGTTATTGATCTTGTGCGCGCCGGTGTGGCACTGGTCTTCGCGCTTCAGGTAGAGATGCTCGAGGCCGACGGCTTTCGCCAGTCGCGGCGCGTGCGTGAGCGCGGTCGGGCGACCGACGAAATCGCGCAACTGTTCGGCGAGTTCGCGCTGGAAGGCGGGATCATCGATGGCATTGATGAAGGCCGCCTCCAGTTCCAGCAGCGGCGTCATCAATGTTTCAGGCGCGTAGCAGCCGCCGAAACCGGCGCGACCGAAGCGGGTAGGGAGTTCAAATCTGGATGGCATGGACGGTGCTCACGAAAGCTTGGACTTTGGAATCTGATTTGCGGCCGGGCGCTGCTTCCAGGCGCGATGCGGCATCGGCGCCGTGGCAGTGGGTGCGGTGTTCATGTGCTAACGCGTTAATGCGATCGCGCACGTTGTCGCCATCGAGACCGCCTGCGAGCAGGAACGATCCCGGTGGCGGATATTTCCCGGCGTGGGTCTGACCCGAACCGCCATGCACGCCGGTTTGCGCAGGTGCGGTTTCCCACAGGAAGAGATCGGCGGCGACGGCTTCCTGATCGGGACTGTCCGGCCACGGCAGCAGCAGCTTCAAGCCGGCAGCGCGGGAGCGTGTTAACGCGCTAGTGCGCTCATTGGCTGGAAGATACGGTTGTATCCAGCCCAATCCGCAGCTGATTGCCTCATCGATGATGATGCCGATGTCATCGCTGACGCTGACCAGCACGCCACGCATGCCGACGCCGGCGCTCACCGATTCCAGGTCTTCGCAATGACGCGGACTCGGCGGATGACGCACGAAGCCGACCAGGTCCGCGCCAGCGGCGAGTGCGATCCGTGCATCGGCAGCCGTGGTGATGCCGCAGACCTTGGCGATCAGACTCATGCCTTGCATGCCTGCAGGAAGGCGATGGGATCGTCGTTGCGCATCAATGCTTCGCCGATCAGTGCAGCGTCGAAGCCTTGCGCGAATGCGGCGCGTGCGTCGCCCGGCGTCGCGAGTCCGGATTCGCGGATCAGCACGGCATCGGGGAAAGCCTCGCGCAGCGGATCGGCGGTGGGTGTCGAGATGGCGAAGCTGGCGAGATCGCGGGCATTGATGCCGATCAGCGTCGCGCCGCTGTCGCGTGCGAACGGAATCTCGCCGAGTTCGTGCAGTTCCACCAATGGTTCAAGTCCGCGTTCGCGGGCGGCATCGGCGAACGCGGCGGTGTGCTTGCCGAGCACGCGGGCGATCAGCAACACGGCGTCGGCTTCTGCGACGGAAACCGCTTCGTCGAGATGGCGCGCATCCAGCACGAAACCCTTGTACAGGCGCGGCATGCCATGGCGTTGGCCGGCGCGCACCTCGTCAGCGTTGCCCCGGAACAACGCCGGTTCGGCAAGGATCGATACCGCCGCGGCACCGCCATCGCGATAGGCCTGCAATTGCGTGTCGAAATCGCGATCGGCGGCGAACGGGCCCAGTGACGGCGAGGCACGCTTGAACTCGGCGATCACCGCGCCACCGTTGCGGGCCTTGGTCTCGCGCAGCGATCGCTCGAAGCGGGCATCGACCTCGCGCCTCGGCGCCGGGGTGAAATTCGCGGCAGCGATTCGCGCGGCCTCGCTTTCGACAACGCGGGTGAGATGCGATCCGGCAGGGAGTTGCGCATCACGCAACACGTCGTGCAATGACGACAACGCGCTCATGCCGCGATCTCCCGTGCCGGCAACGGTGGTTCGAAGCCGTTTTCCAGCACATTGCGGCATTCGTGCATGGCAGCCGGCAATTCCGACAGCGATGCATTCCGGTGCAGCAGCAATCCGAGCCCGGCCTGCAACGCGACCGCATCGGCGACGGCGGGGCGGAAATCGGCGGAGGTCGATCCATGCAGGCAGCCACGCGCGACCGCCAGTGCCTGCGCGCGATCATCGATGCGCAATGCGCCGCGGTCGGGTGCGGTGATGCCGAGATCGCGCGGCACCAGCACTTCGATCGATTTCAATTCGCCATCGCGCAATTCGAGCACGCGAGTCGGACCTTCGATCGAAGCTTCATCCATCCCGTTGCCTTCCGCGCATTTGCCGTGAATGACGAAGCCGCGCTGTAGTCCGAGTTGCGAAAGTGCACCAGCCATCGGTTCCAGCAAGGTATCGCGATTGACGCCGAGTACCTGGTAGGCCGGGCGCGCGGGATTCAGCAACGGGCCGAGCAAGTTGAAGATGGTGGGAATGCCGAGGCGACGACGGATCTCGCGCAGGCGGCCGAGCAGCGGGTGATATGCCGGTGCGAACAGGAAGGCGAAGCTGTGGTCGGTGAGGTCCTGCTTCAGTTGCGATGGTGAACGCGCCAGATCGTAGCCGAGTGCCTCCATCAGGTCGGCGCTGCCGCAGGTCGAGGTCGCCGCACGATTGCCGTGCTTGGCGACCGGCACGCCGAGATGCCCCAGCAACAGGCTGGACAAGGTGCTGAGGTTGGGCGTGGACGCGCCGTCGCCACCGGTGCCGACGACATCGAGCACGGCGACATCGCCGCGATCGAACGGCTGTGCTTCCGCGAGCAGGACCGATGCAAACGCATGCAGTTCTTCGGCGCTTGGATCACGTTGTGCGAGCAGTGCCAGACAGGCGCCGACCAGCAGTGCGTCGGTGTCCTGGTCGACGAAGGTCCGCATCAATTCGGCGGCGGTATCGGCCGGCAGCGGGCGGATCGGGTTGTGGGAAGTGAGGAGTGTCATGAACGCAGACCTGAGAGGCGCAGCACGTTGGCCAGCAGCGCCGGGCCATCGGGAGTGAGGATGCTTTCGGGGTGGAACTGCACGCCCCAGCGCGGCAGCGTGCGATGCGCCATCGCCATCGGTTCGCCTGAGGTGGAACGTGCGGTGATCTGCCATTCCGGCGGCAGCGTGGCGTCATCGACGATCAGGCTGTGATAGCGGCCGACCATCAATGGTTGCGGCAGGTTAGCGAACACACCGGTGCCGTCGTGTTCCACCGGCGTCGCTTCGCCATGCAGGGGTTCGCGCGCATGGGTGACGCGACCGCCGCTGCCCGCCGCCAATGCCTGCTGGCCAAGGCAGACGCCGAACACCGGGATGTCGAGGTCGCTGGCGGCGATATCGACATGGATCCTGCATTCGGTCGGATGGCCCGGTCCCGGCGACAGCACGATCAATTCGGGATTGCGTGCACGCACATCCTCGAGGGTGATCTGGTCGAAGCGTGCGACTTCGACTTGCTCACCCAGCGCCTGGAAGGCCTGCACGAGGTTGTAGGTGAAACTGTCCAGTGCATCGATCAGCAGGATCATTCCGCGCCCTCCAGGGAGTCCAGCGACACACCCATGGCGGTGGCGGGTGCGCCGAGCTTGTGCAAAGTTTCCATGTATTCCTTGTGCGCATCCGATGCGCGGACGATGCCGGCGCCAGCCTGCAACCAGGCGTGACCATTCGCGTAGACCGCGGTGCGCAGGATCAGCGCGCTGTCGAAAGCACCATCGGCGCCGAGCTTGATCAGCGCGCCGGCATAGGGACCGCGTGCGTCCTGTTCCATTTCGGCGATGCGCTTGGCCGCGCGCAGTTTCGGCGCGCCGCTGACGGTGCCGGCCGGAAAGCACGAAGACAGTACATCGAGTGCGTCGACATCTTCGCGCAACTGCGCCTTGACCGTGGTGGTGAGATGCAGCACGTGGCTGGTGCGCTGCAAGGCCAGTGGTTTCTCGACATGCACGCCACCGGGCGCGGCGCAACGACCGAGGTCATTGCGTGCAAGGTCGACCAGCATCTGGTGTTCGGCGAGTTCCTTGGGATCGCGGCGCAATGCTTCGAAGCGCGCGACATCCTCGGCATCATCGCCACCGCGCGGCACGGTGCCGGCGATCGGCAGGGTTTCGGCTTCGCCACCGTTCACCCGCACCAGCATTTCCGGCGAGGCGCCGGCCAGCGCGAATTCGCCCCATTCCAGCAGGAATCCGTAAGGACTCGGATTGAGCCGGCGCATGCGGCGATAGGCTGTGAGCGGCGACGGCGGCTGCTCGATGCGCAGGCGCTGGCTCGGCACCATTTGGTAGACGTCGCCGTCATGGATCAGCGTTTGCGCGTTGTGGACATGCGCTTCGTAATCGGCGCGCTTGATCGTGGCGAACGCGCGCGGCGACCCGGCATCTTCCCGCGCCAGCACC
>JAFEBZ010000194.1 GCA_018242405.1 Pseudomonadota bacterium
ACAACGCCCAGTCCCGCGTCGCGCCACCACGACATCGTCATTGTCGGCGGCGGGCTGGTCGGTGCCAGCCTGGCGATCGCCCTCGATGGCCTTGGCCTCGATATCGCGATGGTGGAGGCCGCGCCCGCGGGGGCGCTGCCCGCGGTATTCGACCAGCGCAACCTCAGCTTTGCCGAAGCCACCTGCAATGCACTGGCCAATCTCGGCGTGTGGCGATTGCTGCGCGCGCCGGCCGGTCCGATCCGCCGCATCCATGTCAGCCGCAATGGAGATTTTGGTCGTGTCGAACTCGATGCCCGCGATTACGATCGCGAGGCATTCGGGCAGGTGGTGGTCGCCAGCGATTTCGGCGAGGCGCTGGAGACGCGGCTTGGCGAATTGCGCAACCTGACGCGCTATCGACCGGCGCGCTTCATCGAATCAAGTGTCGATGGCGAACAACGCATCGTTCGCATTGCCGATGGCAACGGCGAGCGCGTTCTCGCCACCCGATTGCTGGTCGGTGCTGATGGTACGCAGAGCACGGTGCGTGCGGCACTTGGTATCGTCGCGGAACATCACGATTACGACAAGGTGCTGTTCGTGGCGCGCATGCGCTGTGATCGCGCACCGGACGGCACGGCATACGAACGTCTGGGCGATGACGGCCCGACCGCGTTGTTGCCGCGCGGCGATCGCCATTACGGCGTGGTGCATGCGGTGTCCGCCGACGAAGCCGATGCCGTCGCCGCACTCGACGACGAAGCGTGGTGCGCTCGCATCCAGGACGCTTTCGGCTGGCGCGCGGGGCGCTTTCTATCCACCGGCCAGCGCAGTCGTTATCCGGCCCAGCGTGTATTGGCGGAACGCTTGACCGCGCAACGCGGCGTGGTGATCGGCAATGCCGCCCAGACCATCCATCCCATCGGTGCGCAGGGCTTCAATCTCGGCTTGCGCGATGCGTTGACGCTGGTCGAATGCATCGCCGCATCCGTGGTCGATGCCGGCGCGAACGATGTATTGCAACGTTACGCGCAACGGCGCGTGGAAGATCGTTCGCGCACCATCGCCTTTTCCGATGGTCTCGCGCGTCTCGCCGCCAATCCGTCCCCCTTGTTGCGGCCGCTGCGCTCGCTCGGCATGGGCGCGATCGCGCAAGTCGATGCGGTGCAATCGATGCTGGTTGGTGGCGCGATGGGCTATCGCGGCGATGTCCCGGCGCTGTGCCGCGAGGTCGTGCAATGAGTGTGTCGGCAAGAAGCAGTCGCGGTCGCCTCGATGCGGTGGTGGTCGGTGGCGGCGTGGTCGGCATCGCCTGCGCGCTGGGCATGGCCGATGCCGGGTTGGATGTCGCGCTGGTTGAAGCGGCGCAGCCGCCGGCGTGGTCGTCGGAACATCCCGATCTGCGGGTCTATGCCTTTGCGCCCGACAACGCGGCGCTGCTCGATGCGCTGAAGGTGTGGAGCGATGTGACGCGCCAGCGCGTGCAGCCGTACCGACGCATGCGCGTATGGGATGCCGCGGGCGGCGCTGCACTGGAATTCGACGCCGACGAATTGGCGCGATCGCAATTGGGCTGGATCGTCGAACACGGGTTGCTGGTCGATTGCCTGTGGCGGCAGCTGGAACGGCGCGGTGTCGTCGTGCGCTGTCCGGCGCGCGTGACCGGTCTTGAACAGGATGCGTCCGGCGTGCGGATCACGCTGGACGATGGCGCCACGCTCGATGCGCGCATCGCGATCGCCGCGGATGGTGGCCAGTCTGCGTTGCGCGAGCTCGCCGGTATCGCGACCGATGATCGCGACTACGACCAGCTTGGATTGGTTGCTTACCTGCGCAGCGAACAGCCGCACGCCGGGGCCGCCTTCCAGCGATTCCTCCCGGGCGGCCCGCTGGCCTTGTTGCCCTGCACGAACGGGCGCAGTTCGATCGTGTGGTCGTTGCCTGTCGACGAGGCGCGGCGATTGCTGGAGATCGATGCGTCGGCGTTCAATCACGAACTCACCCGCGCTTCCGATGCCTGCCTCGGTGCGTTGGTACTCGATTCGGCGCGCGCTGCCTTCCCGTTGCGGCGCAAGCTGGCCCAGGCACAACGCGCAGGGCGCGTGTTGCTGATGGGCGACGCCGCGCACGTGGTGCATCCGCTGGCCGGGCAGGGCGTCAACCTCGGTCTGCGCGATGTCTCGGCGTGGCTGCGCAGCGTACGCGATGCCAAGGCGAAAGGTCGCGATTTCGATGCATCGTCACGCCTGCAACGATGGGCGCGCGAACGCCGCAGCGACAACACGGTTTCGACGCTGGCATTCGAAGCGATCAATCGCGCGTATTCGAACGATCAGCCCATCACGACATTGCTGCGCGGACATGCATTGGAACTCGCCGGACGCATGCCGATGTTGCGTCACGCGTTGTGGCGTCACGCTGCGGGTCTTTGAAAAAACGAAGCCCCGCCGGAGCGGGACTTCGCCTGCCTTCATCCAGTTGATCCGCAGGAAGCTGTTACGGCGTGGTGGAAGGCGCCGGCTGTTCGGCGGTCTTGTCCTTCTTGCCGTGCTTCTTCTTCTTGGTGTCCTTGTTGCCGGTGCTGGCCGGATCGGTCGGCGTGGCGGTCGCCGGATCCATCGCCGGTGTCGCCGGGGCGGTCTGTGCCGGAGTCGACATGCTGTCGGTCGCGGGCGCCGGGGTGGTGCTCGGCGCGGTGCTGGCCGGCGCCTGCTGCTGCGGCGCGGATTGTGGTGCGGTCTGCGCCGAAGCCAGGCCGGTGGAAGCGAGCAACGCGGCGGTTGCGATGAACAGGGAGGTGCGATTCATGAGGGAACCTCTTGCAACGTCGGGGGGGAGGCTCGACCGTAATCCCGATGCGAGACCGCGCAAGTTAACGCTGCGCTAAGCGCATGAATCGACGTTCAGGCTAATCGCTTTCAGGCAAGAAACGGCGGTATCGACATTTGTCCAACGCAATCCGTCGCGAAAGCGGACAGCAAAAAAATGAATGCGTGATTTGCGCGAAATGAATGCGAGCGACGATACCGTGTTGTCAACGCGAATTCGCGTGCGCAGCGAACACCGTGATCTCTTCGCGGTCGTGATAGAGCTGGCGTGCACGCAGATCGACATCGCCGCCACACTGCGCGCGGAACAGGTCGAGGCAGCGCTGCGTTTCCAGCCAGCGTTTCTTCATCGGCAGCTTGAGATTGAAGATCATGCGCCGGCACCAGCCTTCGCGCAGCCATGCCGCCATCCGTTCGGCAACGCGGATCGGTTGTTCCACCATGTCGCAGACCATCCAGTCGAGACGTTCCTGCGGATGCCAGGAGAAGCCGTCTTCGCGCAGATGCGTGACTTGCCCGATCTCGAACAGGTGCGGGCGCAGCGGACCGTTGTCGATGGCGATGACGCTCAGCCCTTGGCGCAGCAAGACCCAGGTCCAGCCGCCGGGCGCGGCACCGAGGTCGGCGGCGCGCATGCCGGGTTGCAGCCACGCTTCGCGTTCTTCAGGCGTGACCAGCACGCCCAACGCTTCGTCGAGCTTCAGTGCGGAGCGCGAGGGCGCGTCGGCGTGCATGCGCAGGCGCGGGATGCCCAGCGGCCACGGCGCGCTGTCGTCGCGATCGGCGCTGGCGAGAAAGGCGTGGCGTCCGTCGATGAAGGCGACGTGCAATCTCCGTTGCGCCTTCGGGTCGAGCAGGCCTTCGCGCTTCAATGCCGGACGCAGCGCGTTGCCGAAACTGCGTGCCAGCCCCGACAGCGGACGGCCTTCGTCGGAATCGGAATGTTCGACCCAGAGATCGTTGAACGGACCGTCGCCGGATTCCTTCAGCACGGCAAGCAAGGGCGTGATGCGATCGGCGGGATCGAGATCGGACAGTTCGGCGATCAGGCGCAGTTTCTGGCGTGCGAACACCAGGTCGCGCCACGGCAATGCTTCATCCAGCGCGGTACCGTCCTCGCAGCGGAACAGCACGTAGCCGCTGTCGCGATTGGTTTGTGCATACCCGGGATGGCCGAGCAGCGCGGCGCGCTCGCCAAGTTCGGCGGCCAGTTCCGGTTCGAATCCCGCCCGGCACCAGCACAGCAGGCCGGAGAGGGTGCTCATCAGTAATGCGTCCCGCTTTCGCTGAACGTGCGCAACACCGCGCAGGCGGCATCGCGTTGCAGGTCGCGTACCACTTCGATGTCGCGGCGTTGCAGTTCGCCGATCCAGTCGGCAGGCAATGGGCCTTCATCGAATTCGGTCAGTTCCATCACGTCTTCCGCACGCGCGCCGATCAGCAGGCGATCGATTCCGGCCCAGACGCTGGCGCCGTAGCACTGGCAGCACGGTTGCGCCGATGTCGCCAGCGTGATCGGTGCCCAGATGCTGCCGTCGTCGTTGCGATTGAGGCGCGGCCGCTGCAGGCGTTGCTGCGCCAGCATGAAGGCCATCATTTCGCCGTGCGCCACCGAACACGATTGCGGCACCACGCGATTGACGCCGATCGCGACCACCTTGTGGTCCGGCGAGAACACGGCTGCACCGAACGGGCCGCCACTGCCAGCCTCGACATTGCGCTTCGACAACGCCACCGCCAGCGCGACCTTGTCGTCGTCGCTTTCATAACGATCGGCGAGCGGAAACTCGTGTGCCCAGATCGGCAGGGTGAGATGGAGTTGCAGCGGGATCATCGCGACTCAGCCTTCCTTCTGCATCCAGGTGTCGCGCAGGGTCACCGCGCGATTGAACACCGGTTTCGCGGAGACATGATCGCGGCGATCGGCGACGAAATAGCCGACGCGTTCGAACTGGAAGCGGGTTTCCGGCGCGGCATTGGCGGCGTCGGCTTCGACGTAGCCGCGCACGTTGCGCTGCGATTCCGGATTGAGGTGGTCGCGATAGCCCTTGCCGTCGCTGTCGTCGTCGGGATCGGCGACGGTGAACAGGCGATCGTAGAGGCGGAATTCGGTCGGCACCGCGGTCGCGGCATCCACCCAGTGGATGGTGCCCTTGACCTTGCGGTTGGCACCTTCCATGCCCGGACGCGATTCGGGATCGAGCCAGCCCTGCACTTCGACGATCTCGCCAGCGTCATTCTTGACGATGTCGTCGCAGCGGAAGATGCCGGCGCCGCGCAGGCGCACTTCGCCGCCGGGAACCAGGCGCTTCCAGCCCTTGGGCGGCACTTCGGCGAAATCCTCGCGCTCGATCCACAGGGTGTTGGAGAACGCCACGTCGCGCTCGCCCGCGCTTTCATCCTTGGGATGATTATGGAAGCGCAACGTTTCGCGATGATCGGCCGGCAGGTTGTTGATCACCAGCTTGAGCGGATCGAGTACCGCCATGCGGCGTTGCGCGCGAGTGTCGAGGTCTTCGCGCAGGGTGTTCTCGAGCACGGTGTAGTCGATGGTCGAATTCTGCTTCGACAGGCCGAGGCGCGAGACAAACAGTTTCAGCGCATCCGGCGTGTAACCGCGGCGACGGATGCCCTGCAGCGTCGGCATGCGCGGATCGTCCCAGCCGCTGACCAGCCCTTCCTGCACCAGCGCCATCAGCTTGCGCTTGCTCATCACCGTGTAATCGAGATTGAGTCGCGAGAACTCGATCTGGCGCGGCTTGCCGGCTTCGTTCGGCAAGCCCTTGTCGGTGAGCGGTTTCAGCAGCTCGGGATGGCGCGTCAGTCCGACGTTGTCGACCGCCCAGTCGTACAGGGGGCGATGATCCTCGAATTCCAGCGAGCACAACGAATGGGTGATGCCTTCGATGGCGTCGGAAATCGCATGCGCGTAGTCGTACATCGGATAGATCGGCCAGGCGTCGCCGGTGTTCTGGTGTTCGACATGCTTGATGCGATAGATCGCCGGGTCGCGCAGGTTCATGTTGGGCGAGGCCATGTCGATCTTCGCGCGCAGGGTGCGCGTGCCATCGGCGAACTCGCCGGCGCGCATGCGCTTGAACAGGTCGAGATTCTCTTCGACGCTGCGATCGCGATAGGGCGAGTTGGTGCCGGGTTCGGTCAGGGTGCCGCGGGTGGCGCGCACTTCCTCGGCATTGAGATCGCAGACGAAAGCCTTGCCGTCGCGGATCAGTTGTTCCGCGCCGAGATGGAGCACGTCGAAATAATCCGAGGCGTGGCGCAAGTCGCGCCAGTGGTAGCCGAGCCAGGTCACGTCGTCCTGGATCGCCTGCACGTATTCGGGATCTTCCCTGGCCGGATTGGTGTCGTCGAAGCGCAGGTTGCAGGAACCGTGGAATTCGCCGGCGATGCCGAAGTTGGCGTGGATGGCGCGGACGTGCCCCAGGTGCAGGTAGCCGTTGGGCTCCGGCGGGAAGCGCGTTTTCACCGCGGCGTGGCGGCCGGCGGCAAGGTCGTCGCGGACGATATTGCGGATGAAATCGGTACGCTCGGCGGGCGCCGGCGTGGTCGTGGGCTCGGACATGCGGGACTGGAACTGGAACGGTGTGCGCAGTGTAACGGGTCTGCCAAATCGACTTGGGTCATCGGTCACAGTAAGCAGGTTCTGACAGGTAGCCGCGGGCCCTGATGCGCAGTAGCGTATCCGCCTCATGTCCGGCTCATTCCTCCCCCGATTCGAGCGCTGGTCCGATCGCGTGCAGCTGGCCGTCCTGGTGGCCTTGCTGGGGGCGGTCTGCGTCGCCTTGCTTGGACGGATATTCACGCCGCCGGCTGCCTCGTTCCCGATCGCCTGGCACTCCATCGATGGCGACGTCACCCAGCAAGGCGAGAGTGGCGAGGACGGTGACGGTCTGGTCGCGCGGGTGCCCGGGGGCAATCGGCTGGTGTCTTTCGATGTCACCGCCAGCGTGCCGGATGCCACGCGCGAACAGGGCATTGTCGCTTTGCGCTTCGAGCGCACCGCGCTCGACCGCATCGAGGTCGAAGACCTGGCGACCGGCCAGGTGGTGGTGGACGGTTTCTATGAGGTGAACCGTGAGCGCCTGCCGGGATTGAGCTCGTCCTACCAGTTCAATGTCATGGTGCCGCGGGAAGGCGACCTGCACCTGCGCATCCGCGCGCAATCGGCCATCCCGAGCGCATTGATGGCGCGACTGGAACCGCATCTGCTGGCGGGGCGCGACGATCGCCGCATCGCCGGTACCGCGGCGATGAGTTACGCCGTGTACCTGGTGCTGGCGCTGGTGATGATCGCGCTCTACATCGCCACCAAGCAACGCAGCATGCTGGCCTTCTCGTGGTTCGCGTTGTTGCGCTTGCTGGTGCTGATGTCGGTGAACGGCCATCTCTACCAGATCCCGGGGATGTCCTGGTTCGGCATTTTCGGCAATCACGGCACGCTGGTGCTGATGATCCTCATGGTGGCCGCCGGCATCGAACTGGTGCAGGAGCATGGTGCGCTGGCCGGCGAAATGCATGCGCAGCGCTGGAAGCGGGTGGCGGCAGCGGCCACCATCGCTGCCATCGCGGTGTCCTGCGTGTTGCTGTTTGCACCGCTGCCACCGGTCGTGGCGTGGGGGCTGGGGCAGTGTTCGTGGTTCGTTCTCGCGCTGATCGCGCTGACGTTCTGCGTGCGTGCTTTCCGCAACCGGATTCCGCATCGCTGGGCGGTGCTGGCCGCGGTGATGGTGTCGTTCACTGCCAGCCTCGCGCACCTGGCATACGAAACTGGCTTGATCGCGCATTGGTGGTGGGCGGGGCGACTGGTGCAGATCACCGGCGCCGTGCTCTGCACCGTTGTCGCGATCAGCCTGGTGCGACGCATCGAGAGCTACCGGATCGAATTGGCGCGCGTGCGCCAGAACCAGCAACAGCTGCGCCGGCAGATGGATGCGCAAACCGCGGTGCGCGAGCTGGAACGCGATCTCGCCCATTCGCTGGGCGACATCGCCGATCCCGAACTTGAATTCGCCGCCATCCATCGCATGCTGGCGGCTGCAACCGCCTGTCTCGCGCTGGAAGGCGCGGGTCTGGTGCAATTCCCCGGGCGCCGCGCGCCGCAGGCGTATGCATTGCCGACGACGATGCTGGATGAATTGCGGGGCTGGCTGGCGCCGCGTCGCAACTGGGTCGAGTCGGTGGCGACCGGTGCCGCGCCGGTCGAAAACCACACCCCGGTGGTCGGGCGCGGATTGCGTTCGCTGCTGGTGCCGGCGCAGGTCTTGAAGGGCAGCCATTCGGTGCTGGTGATCGAACGCAGCGCCGATGCGCCGGCCTTGAGCGCCGCCGACCACGCCGCGCTGGCAAGCATGGCGAACGCCGTGCGCGAGGCGCTGGAGCAGCAACGCGAAGCACGTGCGCTGATGGTGACCGCGCGCATCGACGCTTTGACCGGCGTCCTCAACCGCAATTCGCTCGATGGCGATCTGGTTGCCTCGCTTGCCCAGGCTGCGCGCTCGCGTTCGCCACTGGCGGTGCTGTTCCTCGACATCGACCACTTCAAGCGCATCAACGACCAGTTGGGCCATGCCGCCGGTGACGAGTGCCTGCGCGCCGTTGCCCGGCTGCTGCGATCGAGCCTGCGTTCCGGCGACCTGCTCGGACGTTATGGTGGCGAGGAATTCGTGGTGGTATCGCCGGGTGCGCCGCTGGCGGTGGCCCAGCAACTGGGCGAACGCATCCGTGCCGCGGTGGAATCGCTCGAAATCGAGTGGGAAGGGCACCGGGTCCCGATCACGATCAGTGTCGGCATCGCGATGCGCCGTCGTGACGAAAACGAACCCGTGCATCTGCTCGAACGCGCCGACCAGGCGCTGTACGACGCCAAGCGCCGCGGCCGCAACCAGGTGCGTTTCGATCTCGACGCCGCCGCGTTCGATCCGGCTTCCGAATAGGGCGCGGTAAACTGTCGCTCCTGATCCAAGGAGCAACTGACATGGGCGGCATTGGACCGTGGAAGGACCGCATGATCGCGCCCGAGCGCGCACTTCCGGGGCGTGACGCGCCGATGGCGATCGACAACGTCCATTTCGTGATCGGTGGACCCTTGCGCGATGAATTCGCCGGTTACGGCGATGCCCGTTTCGGCATGGGTTGCTTCTGGGGTGCGGAACGGATGTTCTGGTCGCTGCCGGGCGTCGTCAGCACCGCGCCGGGCTATGCCGGCGGTTACACGCCGAATCCGACCTATCGCGAAGTCTGCAGCGGCGAAACCGGCCACGCCGAAATCGTGCGGGTGATCTTCGATCCCGCGATCATCGGTTATGGCGCGTTGTTGCAGGCGTTCTGGGAAAACCACGATCCCACCCAGGGCATGCGCCAGGGCGGCGATGTCGGTACCCAATACCGTTCGATGATCCAGTGCACCACGGCGGATCAACATGCCTTGGCGCTCGCCAGTCGCGACGATTACCAGAAGCGATTGACCGCAGCGGGGCTCGGGCAGATCACCACCGAGATCGTGTTCCCCGCGCCCGAGTTCTATTACGCCGAGAACGAGCACCAGCAATACCTGGCCAAGAATCCCGACGGTTATTGCGGACTCGGCGGCACTGGCGTGTCGTGCCCGGTCGGCACCGGCGCCTGAGCGATCGCCGGATGACGCAACAGGCCTCGCGCGCTGCGCTGACCCAAATGCTGGTCGGCGCGGCGATCATCGGCACCAACGGCATGATGGTGCGCTTGGCGCATACCTCGCCGACGGTTTCCGCGTTCTGGCGCATGCTGCTGGCGTCGATCGTGCTGGCGCTGCTGGTGCAGTTCCGCCATGGCTGGAAGCGCATGCCGCGTTCGGCGTGGCTGTGGATCGCGGTGCCCGCGATCGCGTTCGCCTGCGATCTGTGGATGTGGCATCGGAGCATCCTGATCGTCGGCCCGGGGTTGTCGACGCTGCTGGCCAACACCCAGGTGTTCTTCATGGCGGTGGCCGGCGTGCTGGTGTTCGGCGAACGCCTGGGCGGGAGCTTCTACCTCGGCCTCCTGTGCGCCTTCTTCGGATTGTGGCTGCTGCTCGGTGGCGACTGGGCGACATTGCCCGCGAGTTATCACTGGGGCGTCTGGCTTGGACTCGCGACCGGGATTGCCTATGCGTTCTACAACGTCGGCATCAAGCGCGCGCAGGAGGAAGTTGCGCGCCTGCATGCGCGCGTGCCGGTGGAGCAGGTGTTGTGTTTCGCCTCGGCGGGCTGTGCATTGTTGCTTGGCATCGCCGCATTGGCGGAGGGCGATTCCTTCGCGATTCCCGATGCGCAGTCGGCGCTGGTGCTGGTGGTGCTCGCGGTCTTCGGCCATTGCCTGGGCTGGATATTGATCTCGCGCGCGATGCAGTCGCTCGGCGCCGGCATGGTCGGCCTGTTGCTGTTGCTCCAGCCGATCGTTGCCTACCTGCTCGACATCCTGGTGTTCCCGCACACGCCGACATCGCGGCAATGGCTGGGACTGGCGGTGAGCCTCGCCGGCATTTTCATCGCAGGCCTGAAGACGAAATCGAAATCGAAGTTGCCGCCCGACGCCGAACCGGAAGCGCCGGCGACGGGCCAGTAATCCTTCTCAGAATCTCGTCACCCGACACACGTATACGACCTCGCAGGCGCCAGCGCCGGTATCGTCGCGCGTCATCGAGCTGCGCCAGTTCCAGCCTCCGCGATCGTGCGCTTCTACCAGCCAGCCATCGATGCGCACGCGATCGTCGCGCTGCACGGCATCCAGCGCTTTTTCGATCGCGGCATCGGACGGGATCATGTGCATGTTGGCGCTGTTGCGGATGATCGCGCCGGGATCGAGCGGCGGATCGCCGATCCAGCCATAACGGTACCAGCGGTTCGACTGGCGCACGTTGAGTTGCGCCAGCGTCGCGGTGTCGGTCATCGGTCCCCAGCCGAGCGCGAGATCGACCGGCGAAAACAGCGCGGGGCGATCACCGCTGTAGTCGTGGCGCGACAGCACGCGGGCATCGACGCTGAAGCCGGCCAGAGCGTCGAGGCGGCCATGGGCGACATCGAATCGCGAAATCCCGTCCGGCACCGATGTCTGCAAGGGCGCTTCGCCATCGCCGGTGGCCTGCGGTTGCGGACAGGCAGGGTTCGCTGTCACTTGTTGCGGTCGTGCCGGCGGTGAATACGGCGATGCCTGGAACCATGGCGTTGTCGGCAAGACGGCTTCCGCCTGTTGCATCCGCGGCGAATGCGCGTCCTGCCACTGCACGATGCCGATCCAGATGGCGAGCGCCAGCACGCATGCACCCAGCGACCACAGGGTGACGCGCCAGCCCATCATCATTCGTCGATCGCAGTGCGCACGGTCGCGGCGACATTGCGCAGCAATCCGTCGAGTGGCGAACTGTTGCGCCAGGCCAGCGCGATTCGCCGGTGTGGCGCCGGCGATTCGAAGCGCACCAGTTCCAGCCCATCCGGTTGCACATGCGGCGGTCGCACCGACAGGTCCGGCAGCAATGTCACGCCGTTGCCGAGTGCCACCATCTGCCGCAGCGTTTCCAGGCTGGTGGCGCGGAATCCGGGTTTTTCGTGCGCCCCGGCGAGTCCGCAGACATCGAGCGCCTGTTCGCGCAGGCAATGGCCGTCGTCGAGCAACAGCAATTGTTCGTCGGCCAGGTCGTCGATGCGCAGGTGCGCGGCTTTGGCGAGGTGATGGCCGCTTGGCACTGCGAGCAGGAAGGGTTCCTCGAACAGCAGTTCGGCGTGCAGGCGATCATCGCCCAGCGGCAGTGCGAGAAACGCGGCATCGAGCCTGCCTTCGCGCAGGTCGGATACCAGCACGTCGCTCTTTTCCTCGCTCAGCAGCAATTCCATCTTCGGGAAGCGGGTGCGCAGCGCCGGCAGCACCTGCGGCAACAGATAGGGGCCAAGCGTCGGGAATGCGCCAAGACGCAGGCTGCCGGCTTCGGGATCGCGACTGCGCCGGGCCAGTTCCTTCATCTGGTCGACATCGTCGATGACGTGCCTGGCGCGCTCGACGATCTCGTGCCCGACCGGCGTCAACATTACCCGTCGCGGCGCGCGCTCGACCAGCGGCACGCCGAATTCTTCCTCGAGCTTCTTGATCTGCATCGACAGCGTCGGCTGGCTGACGTGGCAGGCCTGCGCCGCGCGCCCGAAGTGGCGGAGATCGGACAGTGCAACGAGGTAGCGGAGGTCGCGCAGGTTCATTGATCGATCATTCCGCCGGAGGTCGCGGGTCCCTTCAGTTCGATGGTATTGCCATCGGGGTCGTGCAGGTAGATGGACGGGCCATCGCCTTCGGCGCCGAAGTTCGACTGTGCCGGTCCGAGCGGCTTCAATCCATGATCCGCGAGATGCGCGATCAGAGCGGGCTCGTCGAACGGCTCGATGCGCAGGCAGACGTGATCGACATTGCGTGCCTGCTGGCCGGCGGCAGCGCCTCCCGCCAGTCCGAGTTTGCCGTGGACATCGACCAGGTCGATCATCGAGGCGCCGCAGCGCAGGTGGATCAGGCCGAGATCGTCGCGTCGGCGCGCGACTTCGCAGCCGAGCACGTCGCGATAGAACGCCAGCGATCGTTCTGGATCGCTGACGCGCAACACCACGTGATCGATACGCTGCAGTTCGAACGGACGCATCGCCGTCTCCATGTCGATCAGGCGGCCTTGGCTTCGGCTTCGGCGGGCGCGCTGGTGCGGATCAGGTAGTCGAAGGCCGAGAGTGCGGCGGTGGAACCCGCGCCCATCGCGATCACGATCTGCTTGAACGGCACCGTGGTGGCATCGCCGGCGGCGAACACGCCCGGCAGCGAGGTTTCGCCGCGATCGTTGATCACGATTTCGCCGCGGTTGCTGAGTTCGATCGAACCCTTCAGCCATTCGCTGTTGGGCAGCAGGCCGATCTGCACGAACACGCCGGACAGGTCGAGCTGGCGGGTTTCGCCGCTGCTGCGATCAGTGAAGCTCAACGCATTGAGCTTGCTGCCGTCGCCGTGCATGCCGGTGGTCTGCGCGTTCACGTGCACGGTGCAATTCGGCAGACTGCGCAACTTGCGCTGCAGCACTTCGTCCGCGCGCAGCTTGCCGTCGAATTCGAGCACGGTCACGTGGTCGACGATGCCGGCGAGATCGATCGCCGCCTCGATGCCGGAGTTGCCGCCACCGATCACCGCGACCTTCTTGCCCTTGAACAGCGGGCCGTCGCAGTGCGGGCAGTAGGTCACGCCCTTGTTGCGGTGTTCGCTTTCGCCGGGCACGCCGGTCTGGCGCCAGCGCGCACCGGGTGCGAGCACGACGGATTTCGCCTGCAACACCGGGCCACTGGCCAGGCGCACGCCGACCATGCCGCCGACTTCCTTCGCCGGGATCAGTTCTTCCGCGCGCTGCAGCGTGATCACTTCGACGCCATAGCTGCGTACATGCGCTTCCAGCGCCGCGGCCAGCTTCGGGCCTTCGGTGTATTCGACCGAGATGAAGTTCTCGATCGCCATCGTGTCCTGCACCTGGCCGCCGAAACGCTCGGCGACGATGCCGGTGCGGATGCCCTTGCGCGCGGCGTAGATCGCGGCGGCAGCGCCGGCCGGGCCGCCACCGACGACGAGCACGTCGAACGGTTCGACATTCTTCAGCGCTTCGGCAGCGCGTTCGGCGGCGCCGCTGTCGAGCTTGGCGAGGAACTCCGGAACCGTCAGGCGACCCTGCACGAACGGCTGGCCGTTGAGGAAGACTTGCGGCACGGTGAGGATTTCGCGTTCCTCCACTTCCTTCTGGAACGACGCGCCATCGATGGCGACGTGGCGGATGCGCGGATTCAGCGCAGCCATGGTGTTGAGGCTCTGCACCACGTCCGGGCAGTTCTGGCAGGACTGGGAGAAATAGGTCTCGAACACATACTCGCCATCGAGCGCTTCGATCTGCGCGATGACGTCGTCTTCGAGGCGCGGCGGATGCTTGCCGACGTGCAGCAATGCCAGCACCAGCGAGGTGAATTCGTGGCCGAGCGGCAGGCCGGCGAAGCGCACGCCGACATCTTCGCCCGCGCGGGTGATCTGGAAACTCGGGACGCGCTCGCCGTCATTGGAGCTGGACTCGCGCAATGTGACCTTGCCGGCACCGGCACCGATGATGTCGGTCAGCAGGGCACGCGTTTCCTTCGAAGCGTCGCTGCCGTCGAGGTGTGCGACCAGTTCGATCGGCGTGCGCAGGTTTTGCAGCAGGCCGGCGAGCTGGGTTTTCAGGTCGTTGTCGAGCATGATGTTCTCCTTGCGGACACGGTTCTGCGTTCCGGCGCGTCGCGACGAAACAACTTCGGGATTTTGGTGAGAGAGCTGGACGGAGCGGACGCGTGCATCCACTCGGTCCAACCCTCTCCTTGCGGGAGAGGGCGGGATTGCAGCAGGTGCAATCAGATCTTGCCGACCAGTTCGATCGACGGCTTGATCGTGTTGGCGCCTTCCTTCCACTTGGCCGGGCACACTTCGCCGTC
>JAFEBZ010000195.1 GCA_018242405.1 Pseudomonadota bacterium
CACGAAGATGCCGGTGCCGATCACGGCGCCGATGCCGAGCAGGGTGAGTTGGACCGGTCCGAGCTGGCGCTTCAGCGCCTTCTTCTCTGCGGTCTCGAGAATCTTGTCGAGCGGCTTGACGCGCCAAAAAAGCATTCGGTATTCCCCCTGTTGGGCAATCATTCGGTGGTGGATGACGGCATGGCGCCGCCACAAAACTGACCGACCTTAACCGCATTTCACATGGCGGCACAAGCGCCGTCCGGCATGGTAGGACGCTTGCCTGTAAGTCTGTTGCGATGCACCATGCAGTGATGACGACACGACTTGCCACGGCATTGCGCATTCATGCACAGCGGTTTCCGGAACAATCCGGACTGGCCGACGACTACCTGAAGCTGCTCGAAGAAGACGTGCACGCCTTCGTGCGCGAGCGCCTGGATGGGCATTTCACCGGCTCGGCGTGGCTGGTGAGTCGCGATGGAACGCGCGCGCTGCTTACCCATCACCGCAAGCTCGATCGCTGGCTGCAGCTCGGTGGCCATGCCGACGGCGATGTCGATCTGCGCGCGGTTGCGTTGAAGGAAGCGGAAGAAGAGTCCGGGCTCACTGGTCTGACGGTTGACGACGCGATCTTCGATCTCGACCGGCACTGGATTCCCGAACGCGGCGACGTGCCCGGGCACTGGCATTACGACGTGCGCTACGTTGTGCACGCGGGCGACAATGAGGCGTTCGTCGTCAGCGACGAATCGAACGCACTGGCGTGGCGCGATATCGCCGGGATCGCCGGGGATTCATTAGCGGACGAATCCCTGCAGCGGATGGCGAAGCATTGGCTAGAACAGCACGCGAGTGCGTAGCGTTCCCGGGATCGCCGCCAGTTCGTTGCGCAATTCGCCGGACTGCAGCGAATCCACGCCGACATCGATCACCACGTAACCCAGTTGCGGATCGGTGCGCAGGTACTGGCCATCGATATTGATGCCGCGTTTGCCGAAGATGTCGTTGATCGCCGAGAGCACGCCGGGCACGTTGCGATGGATGTGCAGCAGGCGATGGCTGCCGGCGTGTTCGGGCAGGCTCACTTCCGGGAAATTCACCGCCGACAGGGTGCTGCCGTTGTCGCTGTAACGCAGCAGTTTCGCCGCGACTTCCAGCCCGATATTGTCCTGCGCTTCCAGCGTGCTGCCGCCGATGTGCGGGGTCAGGATCACGTTGTCGATGCCGCACAGGGGCGACTCGAAACGGTCGCCGTTGCTCTCGGGTTCCTGCGGGAAGACGTCGACCGCGGCGCCACCGACATGACCGGAACGCAAGGCAGCGGCGAGCGCATCGATATCGACCACGGTGCCGCGCGAGGCGTTGACCAGGTGCGCGCCCGGCTTCATCCGCGCCAGTTGCGCGCTGCCGAACATCAGCTTGGTTGCCGGCGTTTCCGGGACGTGCAGGCTGACCACGTCGGCGCGTTGCAGCAGGTCGTCGAGATCGGCGGCGGGGCGCGCGTTGCCGAGCGCGAGCTTGGTTTCGATGTCGTGGAAGATCACCTGCATGCCCAGCGCTTCGGCAAGCAGCCCGAGCTGGGTGCCGATGTGGCCATAACCGATGATGCCCAGCGTCTTGCCGCGCGCTTCGTGGCTGCCGGTCGCCGATTTGCTCCAGCCGTTGCGATGGCATTGCATGTTCCGGGCGGGAATGCCACGGAACATCATGATGATTTCGGCGATCACCAGTTCGGCGACGCTGCGGGTATTGGAATAGGGGGCGTTGAACACCGGAACGCCCAGCGCCTTGGCGGCGTTGAGGTCGATCTGGTTGGTGCCGATGCAGAAGGCGCCGACTGCCATCAGCTTGCGGGCTTCGGCCAGCACGCCGGCATTGAGTTGCGTGCGCGAACGCAGGCCGACGATATGCGCCTCGGCGATGCGACGTTTCAGCTCGTCTTCCGGCAGCGCTTTCGCGTGCTCCTCGATGCGGGTATAGCCGGCGGAACGGAAGGCTTCGGCCGCGCGTGGGCTGATGCCTTCCAGCAGCAGGACCTGGATGTCCTGGCGAGGGAACGAGGTTTGTTGTGCCATGCAGCATATTGGCACAAGAATCGGGTTTGCGGGTGCCGCGGCGGAATGGCAGGCTGGGACCATGAATGCGAATCTTTTGGACGATCTGCGTGCCGTTTCGCCGCAGTTGTCGCTACTGACCGAAGCCGCCGATCTCGAGCATTACGGCCGCGACTGGACCCGGCGCTGGACGCCGGCGCCGTTGGCGATCGCCCTGCCGACCACGGTGGAAGAGATCGCTGCGATCGTGCGTTGGGCACGGGCGCACAAGGTGGCGGTGGTGCCCTCGGGCGGGCGTACCGGATTGTCGGGTGGTGCCGTCGCCGCCAATGGCGAGCTGGTGCTGAGCCTGGAGAAGATGCGCGCGCAACTCGCCTGGGATCCGGTCGATCGCCTGCTGACCGTGCAGGCGGGAATGGCGCTGGAAACGCTGCAGGGCATCGCCGACGGTTACGGCCTGCAATATCCGGTCGATTTCGCCGCGCGCGGCAGCGCCAGCATCGGTGGCAACGTCGCGACCAATGCCGGCGGCATCCAGGTGCTGCGCCATGGCAATACCCGCGAGTGGATCGCCGGCCTCACCGTGATCGATGGCCGTGGCGAGGTGCTGCGGCTCAATCGCGGGCTGGTGAAGAATTCCAGCGGCTACGACCTGCGCCATCTGTTCGTGGCATCGGAAGGCACGCTCGGCATCATCGTCGAAGTGACGGTGCGCTTGGCCGATCGCGATCCGCCGGCGTCGACCGTGCTGTTCGCGCTGCCGTCGTTCGAAGCGATCATGCCGGTGTTCGCCGCGTTGCGCGATCGCCTGCGCCTGCAATCGTTCGAATTCTTCGATGGTTGCGCGTTGAAGCATGTCCTGCATGCCGGCGCGACGCCGCCATTTACCGAGGCGCATTCGTACTACGCGATCGCCGATGTCGACGCCGACGAAGCCGGCTTGCTCGAAGTCTTCGAAACCTGCGTGGGCGAGGGTTGGGTCGAGGACGGCGTGATCGCCGCCAGCGATGCCCAGGCTGAAGCCCTGTGGCGGTTGCGCGAAGGCATCACGGAATCACTGGCGCCGCACACGCCATACAAGAACGACGTGGTAGTGCGGACGTCAAGAATGCCGGCCTTCCTCGCCGAAGCGCAGTCGCTGATCGGCGCGGCCTACCCGGAATTCGAAGTGGCGTGGTTCGGCCATATCGGCGACGGCAATCTGCACATCAACATCCTCAAGCCGGCGGCGTTGTCGCAGGCGGACTTCGTCGCGGCCTGCGAGCGTGCGACCAAACTGCTGTCGGAATGCCTGCAGCACCACGAAGGCAGCATTTCCGCCGAGCACGGGATCGGGTTGGTGAAGAAGCCGTATCTGCAGCAGACGCGCAGCGAAGCGGAAATCGCCGCGATGCGCGCGATCAAGGCGGTGTTCGATCCCGACGGGATCATGAATCCGGGCAAGATATTCGATTAGGGCGCAACAGCATCGCACGCGCTGGTGCGCGGGTCGCCAGCTCCGTTGCGCGGGACGCCGTGAATACGTCCATGTAGGCTCATGCGCCGCATCCATGCGGCGCAATGCCCGCGCACCGGACTGGCGCACCCACTTCCGCGCGCGTGTTGTTGCTGTGGGGAGATTGAAAAGCAACAGCTCGCGCGGCTGTTGCTCTCACGCCTTCCTGAAAACATCCACCGGCAGCGCCGGCGCGGTTCGTCCGTATGGCCGACCGTACGCAGCATGGATGCTGCGTACGAGCCTACATGGACGTATTCACGGCGTGTCGGACATACGGACAACCGACGCAAGGCGCTCGGCCGGGCGATGCTTTTCTCGAGACAATTCAGCCAGCGCGTGCTTAGCGGGTCACGTTCGCCAGCTTGGAGTCCAACCCGTCACGCACGCGCGGCCAGTCGCCGGCAGTGATCGAATACCAGTACGTATCCCGCAGCCCGCCATCGCGATGGCGCTTGTGGTTGCGGATGATGCCATCGCGGGTCGCACCAAGGCGTTCGATCGCCGCCTGCGAACGTGCGTTGAGATGGCTGGTGTGGAAATACACCGCGGCCATCCCGAGTGAATCGAACGCATGGCCCAGCAGCAATCGCTTGCAGGCGGTGTTCACATGCGTGCGCTGCACGCGCGCGGCGTACCAGGTGTGACCGATGCATAGCGTGGGTACGCTCGGTTCGATCTCGTAATAGCGCGTCGATCCGACGGTGTCGCCGTCGGCGGTGCGCACCACGAACGGCAGCATCGTGCCATTCGCCTGTCCGGTTAGCGCCTTGTCGATATAACGCTGCACGGCCTCGGGCGTCGGATCCGGCGCGTTGGTGAAATTGAGCTTGTAGATCTCGCCGTCCTGTACCGCCCGCATCAGCGCATCGGCGTGGTCGTGGTGCAGCGGTTCCAGGCTGACGCCCCAACCGCGCAACGTCACCGGCGAGATACCGCTCATTTCAGCTTGCTCGTGTCCACGTCGATCCCGGCCGGGCGTTCCGCCAGCAGGATACCGGGAATGGGATCCTTGCCCTCGTACTTGCGCACCAGTTTCTTCCAGGTGGCGGCATCGGCGCCGGGACATAGCGATTTCGCCATGTTCTTGTTGGTCGCGCGCGTGCCTGCATCGCCAGTGCTTTCGTCTTTCTGGAAATGCACGCACATGCGGTGCTTGAGGATGTAGCTGCGGACGTCTTCGGGCAGGTCCTGCGTGCCCTTGCCGGATTCGGTCGCCGCTGGCTGTTGCAATGCCGACGCCGGAACCGATTGCAGCGGTGCGGCGCCAAGCGATCCTGCCGACACCAGCAGGATCGGCAGCAACAATGCGCGGAAGTCAGTCCGCACGACCACCGAACTCACCCGTGGTGGTGTTCACCCACACGCGTTCGCCATTGGCGATGTATTCCGGAACCTGGATTTCGATGCCGGTGTTGAGGCGCGCCGGCTTCGGGCGCTTGGTCGCGGTGCCGCCCTTGAGTTCCGGCGGCGTTTCCACGACTTCGAGGATCACCGACGTCGGCAGTTGCAGGCCGACCGGTGCTTCGTCGATCACCTGCACATAGCAGCCGGTCAATCCGTCGGTGATGTAGCCGGCGCCATCGCCGACAACGTCGGCATCGAGCTGGTAGGGCGTGAAGTCTTCATCGTCCATGAAGACGAAGGCATCGCCATCCTTGTACGAGAACGTCGCCTGGCGGCGCGCGAGTTCGACTTCCTTCAACTCGTCTTCCGCACCGACGCTGAGGTCGAGCTTGTTGCCGCCCGGTACGCTGTACATGGTGAAACGGTATTTGACGTTGCCGCCGCGGCCCTGCGGCGAGCTGCGTTCGATGTCGCGGATCTGGTAGGCGCCACCGTTGTGTTCGATGACGTTGCCTTTCTTGATGTCGTAAGCCTTCATGGGGTGCGATGCTTGTTGAGAGTGCGGAAGAGACGTTCGTTGATGGTCCAGGTGAGTACGCCCCAGACCAGTCCACCGATCGCGCAGAGCAGGGCGGCGATCGCGATCATCAGCGGCAGGCGCGGGTGGTGCACGCCGAGCTTGATTGCCGAGAACGTCGACATGGCGATGAACATCACGCCACCCCAGAACAGGACGCCACGCAGCAGGATGAAACGCGCGGCACCGCGTGCGTGGATTGCCGGCCAGCGCTTCTCCAGCCAGGCAGTGGTGCGTGGGCCGGGGTCCTGGATCACTTTGGGGCCAGTCGGGTGGCGCCATCCAGGCGGATGGTTTCGCCGTTGAGATAGGGCGTGCGCAGGATGTAGGCGACGAGATCGGCGTATTCACCGGGTTGGCCGAGGCGCGACGGGAACGGAATCGATGCTTCCAGCGAGGTCTTCACCTCCGGCGGCATGCCGTCGACCATCGGCGTCCAGAACACGCCGGGGGCGATCGTCATCACGCGGATGCCGAAGCGGGCGAGTTCGCGCGCCATCGGCAGGGTCATGCCGACCACGCCGCCCTTTGACGCCGAATACGCAGCCTGGCCGATCTGGCCTTCATAGGCCGCGACCGACGCGGTGTTGATGATCGCGCCGCGCTCGCCGTCGACGCCGGCCTCGTTGTGCTGCATCAGGTCGGCGCAGGCCTTGGCGACGTTGAAGCTGCCGACCAGATTCACCATCACGGTGGCCTGGAACTGCGACAGCGCCATCGGGCCGGTCTTGCCGAGCATGCGGCCGGCGCCGAGGATGCCGGCGCAGTTGATGCAGGCGTTCAGTCCGCCGAGGAATTCTTTCGCCTTGGCGACATTCGCGGCGACATCGGCCTCGCTGGTGACGTCGGTCTTGATGAAGACGGCCTTGTCCGCGCCCAGTTCGGTGACGGCGGCGGCGCCTTTCTCGTCGTTGACGTCGAACAGCGCGACCTTGGCGCCGGCGGCGACCAGATGCTGGGCGGTGGCGAAACCGAGTCCGGAAGCGCCACCGGTGATGACGGCGCGCACTTGGGCGAGTTGCATGCGGGATTCCTGGAGCTGGAAAGCGGCAATTCTAGCGTGCGGGGCTCACGGCCGCCGGTAGACCCGACCGTCCTTCATCACCAGCACCGGATGGATGGTCGCGGCGATGTCGCTGGCGGGATCGCCCTGGAAGGCGACGAGATCGGCGCGCAATCCCGGGGCAATGCGACCGAAATTGCTTTCCTGATGCAAGACGCGAGCGGCGACATCGGTGGCCGCGTGAAGCACCTGCGGCGCCGGCATGCCCAGCTTGGCCATCCACAGCAGTTCGCGGGCGTTGTCGCCATGGCGGAACACGCCGACGTCGCTACCGTTGCCGATGCGTACGCCGGCTTCGCGTGCGCGGCGGAAGGCCTGTTGCGATTCCAGCATCTTCGGCGTGGGTTGCGACTGGCCGGGCACGTAGTGGTTGAAATAGGTTTCGGTGGATTCGACCGCGGTCAGCGTGGGGATGTAGGCGACGCCGCGATCGTGCATGCGCTTGAAGGTATCGACGCTGCCGCCATAGCCGTGCTCGATGCTGTCGATGCCGGCATCGATCGCCATGCGCATGCCGGCATCGGTGGATGCATGGGCCGAGACCGGACGACCGGAGACATGCGCGGCATCGACCAGCGCCTTGAGTTCGGCAGCGGTGAAGGTGGTTTGCGAGACGCCGCCCGGCCCCCAGCGATAGTCGGTATAGACCTTGATCCAGTCGGCGCCGTGGCCAGCCTGTTCACGCACGGCGGCGATCACGTTGTCGACGCCGCTGACTTCCTGCGCGCCGGTCGGCAGGTCGATATCGTCGCGGAATCCGCGCGGTCCCGGCCCGTAACTGCCGGTCGCGACGATGGCGCGGGTGGCGATGAACAATCGCGGCCCGATGATGGTGCCGTCATCGATCGCCTTGCGGATCGAGACGTCGGCATAGCCCGCGCCTTCGGTGCCGAGATCGCGCAGGGCGGTGAAACCGGCCATCAGCGTGTCGCGGGCGTGGTTGGCCGCTTCGAGCACGCGATAGGGCACCGCCTCCTTCAACACCTGGTCGTTCCACGAGGTCTCGTTGTAGGGATGCAGCAGGACGTGCGAATGCAGATCGATCAGGCCCGGCGTCAGCGTGGTACCCGGCAGTTCGATGCGTTGCGCATCGGTGGGTACTTTGACACTCGCAGCGGGTCCGACCGCGGAGATCCTGCCGTCGCGCACCAGCACCACCCAGCCGACGTGGCTGGCGTCGCCATCGGCGGTCCACACGCGATCGGGGACCAGCAGGATCGAAGTCGATGCCGGCTCGGCTGCCGACGCAAGGATTGGCAACAGCGCGATCAACAGTGCAGCGAACCATCTGCGCATCACAGCTCCCGCAGGTAGAAGGTGTTGCAGCCGCCGTGGCCGGTCGCGCCCATCGAGGCATCGATGCGCTTGAAACCGCTGCGTTCGTACAGGCGCATCGCCGCGTCCATCCCGGTCAGCGTTTCCAGATAGCACTGGCGGAACCCGGCAGCGCGTGCGGCATCGAGACAGATCGTCATCATCGCGGCACCGGCGCCGAGTCCGCGCGCTTCCGGCAGGAAATACATCTTGCGCAGTTCGCAGACGGAAGGATCACCTCCAGCCAGCGGCGCCATCCCGCCACCGCCGATCACGTCGCCATCGCGTTCCAGCACGAAGTAGGCGTGGCGCGGTTCGGCGTAGGCACGCGACATCCAGTCGACTTCGGGATCGTTGATCGCGAAACCGCTTCCGCAGGCGCCGAATTCCGGCATCACCGCGCGGATGATGCGCGCCATCGCGGCATCGTCACGCGCTTCGATCGGGCGGATGTGCCAGCTCATGCGCGCGCCGCGTCGTTTTTCACCGACATCGCTTTGCCGGCGCGGCTGTTGGTGGCGTGGCCGAGTACGCCGGACAGCCAGCGACCGGTTTCGGCGAGTTTCTGCAGGTCAACGCCTGTTTCGATGCCGAGGCCCTGCAGCATGTAGACGACGTCCTCGCTGGCGACATTGCCGGTCGCGCCCGGCGCGTACGGGCAGCCACCGGTCCCGGCGACCGAGGAATCGACCACCGCGACGCCTTCTTCGAGACAGGCGAGGATGTTGGCCAGTGCCTGGCCCCAGGTGTCGTGGAAGTGCACGGCAAGGGCAGCGACCGGGACCTCCTGCGCGACGGCTTGCACCATCGCGCGCGCCTTGGCCGGGGTGCCGACGCCGATGGTGTCGCCCAGCGAGACTTCGTAGCAGCCGAGTCCATGCAGCGCCTTGGCGACGCGCACGACATCGGACAGTGGCACTTCACCCTGGAACGGGCAGCCGAGCACGGTCGAGACATAGCCACGCACGGCGACGCCGTCGGCTTTCGCGGCATCCATCACCGGGCGGAAGCGCTCGATCGATTCGTCGATCGTCGCATTGATGTTCTTCCGGTTGAACGCTTCCGACGCCGCGGTGAACACCGCGACTTCCTCGACGCCGACCTGGCGCGCGCGTTCGTAGCCCTGCAGGTTCGGCACCAGCACCGGATAGCGCACGCCGGGTTTGCGCTTGAGGCCCGAATACACCTCGACGGCGTCGGCCA
Source organism: Pseudomonadota bacterium (assembly GCA_018242405.1). Taxonomy (GTDB): domain Bacteria; phylum Pseudomonadota; class Gammaproteobacteria; order Xanthomonadales; family Xanthomonadaceae; genus Solilutibacter. Next base: position 9,036 of record JAFEBZ010000195.1, read on the forward strand.
TCTGCGGCACCCATTTCGGGCTGACGAAAGCGGTCGCCTCGATACTCTTCAAGCCGCAATCGGCGAGGCGTTCGATCAGCGCGATCTTGTCGGCGGTGGCGACGAAGGTCTTCTCGTTCTGCAGGCCGTCGCGCGCACCGACTTCGACGATGCGAACCTGGCTCGGCATGCTCATGCGCCTGGCTCCTTCGCATCCGTCTGGAGCAGGATCAACGCGGCATCGGCTTCGACGAAATCGCCTTCGCGCACGCGCACTTCGGCGATCCTGCCGGCGCGAGGGGACTTCAACGCCAGTTCCATCTTCATCGCTTCCATCACCATGACCACCTGTCCGGCTTCGACGTTGTCGCCGACCGCGCTCTTGGCCTGCACGATCCGTCCCGGCATCGGCGCGATCACGCGGTCGCCGCTGGCACCGCCGCCTTCGTCGGCGTGGCGATACAGCGAGGCACGGCGCAACTGCAATCGGCGCGCGCCATCGTGCAACAGCACGCGCTCGCCATCGCCCGCGACCTGCACGCGACGTTGGCGATCACCGGCACGCCCGCTCAACCAGCCGTCCTGCAGGCGCAGGCTGCGCAGTACGCTGACGTGTTCGCCTTCGCGGACGTCGTAATCGCCGTCGTGACCGCGGATCGACAACCGCAAATCCTCGTTGCCGGAAACCAGATGCAGCGGGGTCCAGCCGGCACCATCGAGACGCCAGCCGTCACCGGTTGACCACGGCGATGCGGCATCCGCCGCTTCGGAAGACATGCGCATCGTCGCCGCGGCCAGCGCATGCAGGGTGCGGGTTTCTTCGTCGGGACGCGACGTGGCGCCGATGAACTCGTCGAGATGGCGATCGAGATAGCCGGTATCGATATCGCCGGCAACCACGATCGGATGACGGATCAATCGTTCAAGGAATTCGATGTTCGATTTCGGCCCCTCGATCTCGCACTGGGCCAATGCCTCGCGCAGGCGGGCGAGGGCGCGCGGACGATCGCTGTCACGCACAATGAGCTTTGCGATCATCGGGTCGTAGAAGATCGAGACGGTATCGCCTTCGACCACGCCGGAATCGATGCGGATCTTCGCGGACGTTTCCGGCAGGCGCAGGCGCACCAGTTTTCCGGAGCCGGGCAGGAAGCCGGCGTCGGGATCTTCTGCGTACAGGCGCACTTCGATCGCGTGGCCGCTCGACCAGATCGCATCCTGCGGCAAGGGCAGCGCTTCTCCGGAAGCGACGCGCAACTGCCATTCGACCAGGTCGAGCGCCGTGACCATTTCGGTCACCGGATGCTCCACCTGCAGGCGCGTGTTGATTTCCATGAAATAGAAACTGCCGTCCTGGCCGACGATGAATTCGACGGTGCCGGCGTTCTGGTAATCGATGGCATGACCGGCGGCAATCGCGGCCGCGCCCATTGCTTGGCGAAGTTCCGGCGTCACGAAAGGCGAGGGCGATTCCTCGATCACCTTCTGGTAGCGGCGTTGTGCCGAGCACTCGCGTTCGTTGAGGTGGATGACCTGGCCGTGGCTGTCACCGAAGATCTGGAACTCGATGTGGCGCGGACGCTCGATATAGCGTTCCAGTAGCACGCGATCGCGACCGAAGGCGTTCTTCGCCTCGCGCTGGCAGCTTTCCAGATGCGGCAGGAATTCCAGCGGCGCGTGGACGATGCGCATGCCCTTGCCGCCACCACCGTGCGCAGCCTTGATCATCAGCGGATAACCGATGCGATCGGCTTCGCTTTGCAACAGTTCCGGAGATTGATCCTCGCCGGTGTAGCCGGGCACCACTGGCACACCCGCGGCCTGCATCAGTTCCTTGGCGCCGGCCTTGCTGCCCATCTTGCGCATCGACGCCGCGCGCGGCCCAACGAACACGAGGCCGGCAGCTTCCACTGCATCGGCGAAATCGGCGTTTTCGGAGAGGAAGCCGTAACCGGGATGGATCGCCTGCGCGCCGGATTTCTTCGCTGCGTCGATGATCGCGTCGCCGCGCAGATAGCTTTCCTGCGGGCGCGAACCGCCGATGTGGTACGCGGCATCGGCGAGGCGCACGTGCTGCGCGTCGGCATCGGCATCGGAATACACGGCGATCGCGCGGATGCCCATCCGCCGGCAACTGCGGATGATGCGGCAGGCGATTTCGCCGCGATTGGCGATCAGCAAGGTGTCGAACATCAGTTGGCAGCCTTCATTGAGCAGTCCAGTTCGGTTTGCGTTTGTCGAGGAAGGCGCCGAGACCTTCCTGTCCTTCGGGTGAAACGCGCAGGCGGGCGATCAGTGCGGCATTGTCGGCATCGTGACGCGATCCGTCGGCGTGCGCGCAGACATCACGCACCAGCGTCTTCGCCGAGGCGGTGGCGATCGGGCCGGCCTTCAGCAGCAGATCGATCTGGCGATCGACTGCGGCATCCAGCGCATCGGCCGCGACCACCTGGTGCAACAAGCCGATCCGCAGCGCTTCGGCGGCGTCGAAGATTTCCGCAGTCGCGAACCAGCGTCGCGCCTGGCGCGGACCGATCGCGTTGATGACATAGGGCGAGATCACCGCCGGCAACAGGCCCAGCTTGCTTTCGGTCAGTCCGAACTTCGCTTCCGGTACGCCGATGGCGATGTCGCAGCAGGCCACCAACCCGACGCCACCGCCAAAGGCCGCACCTTGCACGCGGGCGATGGTCGGCTTCGGCAGTTCGTCGAGCGTGCGCATCAGCCCGGCCAACGCCAGTGCGTCGGTGCGGTTTTCCGCCTCCGACATCTTCGCCATGCCGCGCATCCAGTTGAGATCGGCGCCGGCGGAGTAGGAGACACCCTCGGCTTCCAGCACCACCACGCGCACCCCGGCGTCGTCACCGAGCCGGCGCAATTCGGCGGTCAGGGTGGCGATCAGGCCGTCATCGAAGGCGTTATGCACCTCGGGGCGGTTCAGCCGCAGCCGCGCCACTGCGCCGGCTTGCCTGACCTGCAACGTCTCCACCATCGAAGCACCTCCAATCGGTTGCCTGAATGATAGCGGGCACGGCCCTCGGAGCCCCGTTCATTCTGATATTATGAGAATGATTCCTATTTGGGACCACGCTTGAAACTGCCGGCCTTGAGACTGGTCGACCTGCCACGCGACGTGCGCGCGCGGGTGGTGACCGTGCATGACAACGGGAACGATCGTTCCGCCGATGTCGTGGCGCGGCGCCTGCGCGAACTCGGATTCGTGTCCGGGGAGCCGGTGCGCGTCTCCGGTTTCGGCCCGTTCGGGCGCGATCCCTTGCTGGTGCGCGTCGGGACGTCCAGTTTTGCCTTGCGTCGCAGTGAAGCCGCGCGCATCGAAGTCGAGCAGGTCCATGTCGATGTGGAGCAAGCGCCATGAGTGCCGCCATGCTCCGCTGCGCGCTGATCGGCAATCCCAACTGCGGCAAGACCGCGTTGTTCAACCAGCTCACCGGCAGCCGCCAGAAAGTCGCCAATTACGCCGGCGTCACCGTCGAGCGCAAGGAAGGCCAGCTGCGCCTGCCGGACGGACGCCATGCGGTGCTGCTCGATCTTCCCGGCGCCTACAGCCTGACGCCGGCCAGCCTCGACGAAGCGATCGCACGCGATGTCTGCCGTGGCTTCTATCCCGGCGAACCGATTCCCGATCTGCTGGTGTGCGTGGTCAGCGCGACCAACCTGCGCCTGCATCTGCGCTTCGCGCTGGAAGTGCGCCAACTCGGGCGACCGATGGTGGTCGCGCTCAACCAGATGGACGCGGCGGACAAGCGCGGCATCGAGATCGACATCGATGCGCTGTCGCGCGAACTCGGCGTGCCGGTGATCCCGACCGTCGCGGTGAAGTCGGGCGGTGGCGACAAGTTGCTGGCACGGATCGCCGAAGCAACGCCGATCGCCGTCGATGCGGCGGCGCTCGATGACGATGGCCTGCATGAAGAAGCGCGCAGGTTGATGGATGTCGCCGTGCGCATGCCGGAACGCATCTCGCGCCTCGACCAGCGCTTTGACGGATGGTTGCTCAATCCGGTGCTGGGGTTGGTGATCCTCGCGGTGGTGATGTTCGCGATGTTCCAGGCGGTCTATGCCTGGGCCGAACCGCTGAAGGACGGCATCGATGCCGGGATGAAATGGCTGGGCGTGCAGGCCGGTGCGCACATGGCCGATGGCCCGCTGAAGAGTCTCGTCGTCGACGGCATCATCGCCGGCACCGGCAGCGTGCTGGTGTTCCTGCCGCAAATCCTGATCCTGTTCCTCTTCATCCTGTCGCTGGAAGAATCCGGCTACCTGCCGCGCGCGGCCTTCCTGCTCGATCGCCTGATGCATCGCGCGGGCCTGTCCGGACGCAGTTTCATCCCGCTGCTGTCGAGTTTCGCCTGCGCGGTGCCCGGCATCATGGCCACGCGTTCCATCCAGGATCCACGCGATCGCCTCGCCACCATCCTCGTTGCGCCGCTGATGACCTGTTCGGCGCGCCTGCCGGTGTACACGCTGCTGATCGGCGCCTTCATCCCGCATCGCAAGGTCGGTGGCGTCTTCAACATGCAGGGACTGGTGCTGTTCGCGCTCTATGCCGCCGGCATCGCCAGCGCACTGCTGGTAGCGTGGGTGATGAAACGCTGGCGTCGCGACAACCACGACCACATGCTGCTGCTGGAGCTGCCGTCCTATCGCGTGCCGACCCTGCGCGATCTCGCGATCGGCCTGTGGGAGCGCGCGATGATCTTCCTCAAGCGCGTCGGCGGCATCATCCTCGCGATGACCATCCTGCTGTGGTTCCTGCTGACGTTCCCCGGCGCACCGGCGGGCGCCACCGGCCCGGCGATCGATTACAGCTTCGCCGGACGCATCGGCCACGTGATGGCGACGATCTTCGCGCCGGTCGGATTCAATTGGGAAATCTCGATCGCGTTGATCCCCGGCATGGCCGCGCGCGAAGTGATCGTGTCGTCACTGGCGACGGTCTATGCGGTCGCTGCACAAAATGACGAGGCGAGCATGCAAGCGCTGTCGCCGCTGATCGCGCACCAGTGGTCGCTGGCGACCGCGCTGTCGCTGCTGGTGTGGTTCATCTACGCGCCGCAATGCATTTCCACCCTGGCGACGATCCGTCGCGAAACGCGTTCGTGGAAGCAGACGGTGGTCGCTGCCGGTTATCTGTTCGCGATGGCGTATGCGGCATCGTTCGTGACCTATCAGGTCGCCAAGGCGCTGGGGGCAGGCTGATGTCGATCGCGCTGCAATATGCGGTGATCGCACTGCTGGTGGTGCTCAGCGCTGCATTCGTGTGGAGAACGCGCTTCCCGGCGTCGTGGCGGCGCCTGCGCGTGGCGCTGGCGATTCCGCTGTTGCGCGAAGGGCGTCCAGCGTGGATGCGGTCGATCGGTCGTTGGATCGCGCCGGCTTCGGCGCTGGCGTCGGGCGAGTGCGGCGGGTGCAATAGTTGTAAATGAAGCATCGCCCGGCTGAGCGCCTTTAGCGGTTATCCGCAGTGGCCGACACGCCGTGAACCCGTCCATGGGGGCTCGACTCGGCATCCATGCCTCGTATGGTCGGCCCCTGCGGACGAACCGCACGGCGCCGCCGGTGGAAGCTTTCAGGAGGGCGTAAGAGCAACAGCCCGCTGTGCTGTTGCTTTTCAATCTCCGTGAAGTCACAACACGCGCGCGGAAGTGGGTGCGCCAGTCCGGTGCGCGGGCATTGCGCCGCATGGATGCGGCGCATGAGCCTACATGGACGTATTCACGGCGTCCCGCGCAACGGAGCTGGTCACCCACGCA
>JAFEBZ010000196.1 GCA_018242405.1 Pseudomonadota bacterium
GAGCGCGTCGGCGGTTCCGACTCGCACGACTGGTTCAAGGTGCTGCTGAAGGAAGGCCGCAACCGCGAAGTGCGCCGCCTGTGGGAATCGCAGGGCTGCCAGGTGTCGCGCCTGAAGCGCATCCGCTACGGCAATGTCACCCTGCCCCAACCGTTGCTGCGTGGCCAGTCACAGGAACTCTCCGATGCGCAGGTGGAAGCGTTGCGCAAGTCGCTGGGCCTGGAAGACGGTCCGCCGTCGGCACTCACGCTGCAGCCAGTGATCGGCCAGCGCACGGCGAGTAAGAAGTCGGCGATGCATTTCAACGAGCGCCGCTCGCAGGGCGGTTACGTCAACGGCCACGCCGCCGCCGACGAAGGCCGCGAACTGCGCCGCTTCGATCACGTCCGCGAGGATCGCCGCGGTCGCGGTGCGCCGCGCAAGTCGGGTGGACTCACCGTCACCGGTGACGCCGCCGCCAACCAGGCCAACAAGCGCTTCAAGATCAAGGGCCAGGAACGCCAGCCGGGACAGCGCATGCGTCCGGGCGAAGTGCGTGGTGGCGACAATCCCGCCGCGATGAAAACCTGGTACGTGCCGGAAGGTGTCGAAACCGGACCGACCGGCCATCGCAATGCCGACGATCGTCGCCCCAAGAAGCCCTTCGGCCAGCAGAAGCCGTTCGGCCAGAAACCCTACGGGCAGAAATCGCGTGGCTCCGGTGGCGGTGGCCAGGGCCAGTCGCGCGGCCCCGGACAGGGCGGTGGCTTCAACAGCAACAACCCCTACGGCGCCTCATCGGGTCAGGGTAAGCCGCGCCATCCCTACGGGCATCCCGGCAACGCGCCGAGTTTCCCGTCCGACCACGCGACCCCGAGTTTCGATCACGGCCACGGCGGTGCCTATGACCGTCCGCGTGGCCCGCGTCCCGGCGGCGCACGCCCCGGTGGTCCGCGTCCGCAAGGCGCGCGTCCGGGCGGAAACCGTTCCGGTGGCCCGCGCCCCGGTGGCGGTGGTCGTCCGGGTGGCGGCGGCCATCGCGGCCCGCGCAACGGCTGAGTCCGCTTGAAGCGTCGCTGCTCAATCGGGCAGCGACAACAGCATCCCGTCGTAGGACGACAGCGAATGATCCGGATGGAACGGGATCAGGCAGCCTTTGTCCGGATTCGTCCAGCAATCGATGACGCGATAGCCGAGCGCCTGCAGTTCGCCGACGAAACGTTCGCGAACGACGATGTGGTACGGACAGAACGCCGTCGAGATGTTCTGCAGCGTCCAGTAGTCGAAACGCTCGTGCATCGGCGTCAGGTTGACCAGCAGATGGCGCGGACGCGCATCGGCTTCGACCAGCATCTCCGCCAGTGACGATTGCAGGTATTGCAGCGATCCCGACGCGAACAGCACGTCATGGCCGCGGCAATCGGCAAAACGATCGGTGAAGCGCAACGCGCCCACACCCGCCTGCTCCGCCAGCGCCTCGCCACGTCGACATACCGCGGGTACGTCGCAGACGGTCCAGCGCAGGTCCGCCGGCATCGGCAAATGGCGCGAGAACGCGTAGTACAACAGGCCAACGTGACCGCCGAAATCGAAGATGCCGCGCGCGTTCGTCGCCAGCAATCGCGATATCCAGAACAGTGCCGGATAGTCGCTCGGCGCCAGCAGCTTGCGCCGCAAGTCGTACATCGCGGCCGGTTCGTCGTGGTCGTAGCCCTGCGGCTTGGTCGTCGGCGCCGAGGCCAGCGCGGATGCGTAGTCGCGATAGACCCCGCGAAAGAGGTTTGCATTGTCGGCGCGGGCAAAATGCTGCTCGTACAGCGCAGCTCCGGCCTGCCGGATGCCCGGCAGTGTTTCCATCCCGCGAACCAGCCTGCGGGCAGCCATGGTCCCGTACATATCGGAGCTCCTTCTCCTGGGAGCCCGAGGATAGCTGTCTTGGGAGCATGTTGCCAACGGACGGGGATGGCGTCCCATCCGACACATCTCGTCGCAGGGATGCGGAGCATGACCTGCATGACGACTCCAATCACTGCACGAATATCCCGCAGAAAGCGCCATCGCTATTCGCCCCCACCCGGCGAATTGTCCGACCTGACACGGCTGTGGGTGCTGCGCATCCTGGTGGCACTGCAGGGCCACAGGCGCTTTATCAGCGTGGTTGGATTCTTTGACGATGACCTGGCCTATGCCCTCGGGCTGGGGAAATGGATCGACGTCACGATGGATGCCGAAAGCCGCCAGAAAATCCTGCGCACGCTCAAGGCGCAGCATGCCGAAATCGAGCATCGACATGATGAAATCGGCTTTCCTGCTGCCCTCGAATCGAACATCGCATTGCTTGGTGACCTGGCGAATCTGGACACGGTCGATCGTCAAATCCTCGCATTCGCGATCTTGGTGCGAAACGATCCGCTGCTGAGGTCAGTGTGCAGCATGCTCAATCCAATCGCGTCCGATCGGTTGCACACAACCCTGGCCGCAATCCTGAACACGTCGGAAAACGAAGTGCACAGGGCGCTGGGGCGTGATGGCAAATTGATCCGAACTGGCCTGTTGTCCATCGCGCATAACGACAACGATTTCGAGGACAAGCTCAGCCTCATATCGCGCGAATTGGCAAACCTGGCCATGCTGCCGGACATGGAGGCAATCGACCTGCTGCGTGGCGTGGTATCCCGTGCCGCGCCTCCACGCTTGACCTTGGACGACTACCCGCATCTGGAAAAACCCCTGGCCCTGCTCATCCCTTATCTGCGCAAGGCGCTCGACATGAAGCGCAAGGGCACCAACGTATTCCTGCATGGCCCACCGGGCACCGGCAAGACCCAGCTCGCCAAACTCCTGGCCGCGACGATGGAATCCGAATTGTTCGAGATCGCCAGCGAGGACGAGGATGGCGAGCCCGAGAGTGGCGAAAAACGTCTGTGTGC
>JAFEBZ010000197.1 GCA_018242405.1 Pseudomonadota bacterium
ACGGCGTGAACAGGTAGAACACGCGCAGCAACAAGGCGAAGAACGGCACCATGAAGAACAGTGCGGTCGGGATCGAGCCGACCCAGGCCTGGAACAGTGCCGAACGATCCTTGGCGAAGCGCTTGGCATTTTTTGCGCCGCGCTGCACCGCGCCGTTGAGGGCGTTGTTGACGAACTCCGGCAGCCACGAGACATGGACGCGTTCGGTGGTCACGTTCCAGTCGCCGCCGTCGTTGCCTTCGGGAAGTTCGATCGCGGCCGTGTTCGGCGGTGGCACCGGCAAGCCCTTGGCCTTGGCATCCTGCAGCTCGCGGGTGCGGGCGTCTGCTTGCGCCTGCACGGCCTGGCGTGCGACATCCATCACGCCCTTGACGAAGGCCGGGTTGTCCTTGTCGGCGCCGCCCTTGTCGATATCGGCGAGCGCCTTGTCGCGCAGGCGCTGCACGTCTTCCACCGTGGTCGCCGCGGCGATCCCGTTGGTATCCGAGCCATTGAACTGGATCGGCGTGGTTTCCGAATGGATGGCGAAGTGGGCGACGAAGAACGTCACCAGGCTGAGGATGACGAAGATGCGCAGCGGCGGGATGTAGCGCACGCGCTGACCGGCGAGATAGTTGTTGATGATGCGCCACGGCAGCAGCAGGTCACGCAGGGTGCGGAAGATGCGGCCATCGACATGCCAGAACGATTCGAACACGTCCTCGATGGCGTGCTTGAAGCTCTTCAGCGGATTGTTGCCATGCTGGCCACAGGCGTGGCAATACGGCCCCTGCAGCGCGGTGGCGCAGTTTTCGCAGTTCGATGGATGCGGGCCATCGTGCGACATGGTTGCGGTGATCGGTTCGATCGGATCCAGCGGCTTGGTCATCGGGGCCCTCCGTACGAGGCGTTAAGATACCGGGCCGCGCCGTGTTGCGGCCACCCCGTCGTAGTTGCAGGCACTTTCCGTGGCATCCAGACCGACTTCCTTTGCACAGGAGATGCGCACCAGCGCCCTGCTGGCAGCGCCGCTCACGCTCGGCCATCTGTCGTCAGGATTGATCGGCTTCGTCGATTCGTCGGTTGCGGGCCATTACGGCACCGATACCCTGGCCGGCGTTTCGGTCGGCAATGCGCTGTTCTGGCTGCCGATGCTGGTGCCGATGGGCACGTTGATGTCGTTGCCGCCGCGCGTGTCCGAACTCGATGGTGCGCGTCGCCACGAAGAAATCGGCCCGTTGTTCCGCCAGTCGCTATGGCTGGCGTTGGTGATCGGCGTGCTGATGTTCGGCTTCCTCACGCTGGCGGCCAGCCTGTTGCCGACGATGGGTATCGCCGAAGCGGTGCGTCCCCACGCGCAGGCCTTCCTGCTCGGTATTCGCTGGGGCATTCCGGCGTTCACCTTCTATCTGTGCATGCGCTATCTCAGTGACGGCTTGCACTGGACGCTGCCGAGCATGGTGCTTGGCTTCGGCGGCTTGCTGGTGTTGGCGCCGCTCGGGTATGCGATGGCGTTTGGACGTTTCGGTTTCGAAGCGCGTGGCGCCGCCGGACTCGGCATCGCTTCGGCGGTGATGATGTGGATGCAGGCGTGCACATTCGCGCTGTACCTGTGGTGGTCGCCGCGCTTCAAGCGTTTCGCGTTGTTCGCGCATGTGGAAGCACCGGACTGGGTCGAGTTGCGACGCCTGCTGGCAACCGGATTGCCGATCGGCGTCACCGTGGCGATGGAAGGCAGCCTCTTCATCGTCACTTCGCTGTTGATCGGACGCCTCGGTGCGATCCCGGCGGCGGCGCACCAGATCGCCATCAACGTCGCCAGCCTGTGCTTCATGATCCCGCTTGGCCTCGCCGAAGCGACGACAGTGCGCGTCGGGCATGCACGCGGTCGCGAGGACGGCGTGGCGTTGCGGCGGGCGTTGCGCGCGAGTTACGCCTTGCTGCTGATCACCCAGACCGCGAGTGCGCTGGTGATGGTGTTCGGTCGCCACCTGATCGTCGGCGCCTACACCCAGGATGCGGTGGTCGCGACGTTGGCGGCGCAGTTGATCCTGTTCGCAGTCGCGTTCCAGTATCCCGACGGCGTGCAGGTGATTTCGGCCGGCGCGTTGCGCGGCATGCAGGACACCCGCGTGCCGATGCTGCTTGCTGCGTTCGCCTATTGGGGCGTGGGCATGCCGATCGGCGCCGGCCTTGGCCTCGGGCTCGGTTACGGCCCGCAGGGGATGTGGGCGGGGCTGATCGCGGGCCTGACTGTTGCCGCGATCCTGCTCGGCCGGCGTGCCTGGCGCAGCAGCCAGCGCTTGGCCTGATTGCCGATGACAGGAGTGCCGTCTTCCGGCACATGCAGGCGACTGCAAGCCTGCTAGGCTGTCCGCATCCTGTCGCGATTTGCCATCAATGAACCAGCCTGCACCGCGTCGTCCCAACCCGATTTTCAGCTTCTTCAAGGGCGTCTGGGACGTCGCCAACTTCACCCGTCGCCTCGTCCTCAACATCGTCTTTTTCGTCTTGCTGTTCGTCGTCATCGGCTTCCTGTCGATGAGCGGGCGCGCGGCGATCACGCCGGTGCAGGATCGCACCACGCTGGTGCTGGCGCCGGAAGGCAAGGTGATGGAAGAAGATGGTCGTGATGCGCTGACCAAACTGATCGCGCAAAACAGCGAAGAGGACCCGAGCCGCAAGGTGGTACGCCTGCGCGACCTGATCAAGGTGATCGATGCAGCAGCGAAGGACAGCTCGATCGAACGCGTCTTCCTCGATGTCGACAAGTTGTATCCGTCGGGCATGGCCAGCACCCACGAAATCGTCGCCGCGCTGCAACGCCTCAAGGCCAGTGGCAAGCAGGTGATCGCGTTCTCCGAAGGGATGACGCAAGGCCAGTACCTGATCGCCGCACAGGCCAGCCAGGTCTATCTCGATCCCGATGGCCACGGACTGCTGCTGGAAGGCCTGTCGAGCTACCGCCCGTACATGCGCGAAGGCCTGCAGGACAAGCTCGGCATCGATTTCAAGCTGTTCAAGGTCGGCGAGTACAAGTCGGCGGCGGAACCGTTCGTGCGCGACAACGCATCGCCGGAAGCGAAGGAAGCCGACCTGTTCTGGATGAACGATCTCTGGCAGCGCTACATCGGCGACATCGCCAGCGCGCGCAAGCTGTCGCCGGATGTGGTCAAGGCTGGTGTCGACGGCATTGCGCAAGGCGTCGCCAATGCGCAGGGTGACCTCGCCAAATACGCGCTCGACCAGAAACTGGTCGATGGCCTGAAGACGCGTGCCGAAGTCGAGGACATGCTGGCCAAGGCCGGTGTTGCCGACAAGGACGCCGATGGCGGGTTCCGCCAGATCGGTTATGTCCAGTACCTGCGCAACCAGCAGACGCAGTTGCCGAAGGGCGATGGCAGCAAGCAGGTGGCGATCGTGGTGGCCGAAGGCGAGATCGTGCCGGGCAAGCAGGGCGGTGGCCGCGTCGGTGGCGATTCGACATCGGAATTGCTGCGCGAAGCGCGCCTCGACGACATGGTGAAGGCCGTCGTGCTGCGGGTCGATTCGCCCGGCGGCGAAGTGTTCGCTTCCGAACAGATTCGTCGCGAAGTGCAGGCGCTCAAGGACGCCGGCAAGCCGGTGGTGGTGTCGATGGGCGATGTCGCCGCGTCGGGTGGCTACTGGATCAGCATGAACGCCGAGCGCATCTATGCCGATCCGTCGACGATCACCGGATCGATCGGCATCTTCGGCCTGATCCCGAATGCGTCGCGCGCGCTGGGCAAGATCGGCGTGCACAGCGATGGCGTCGCCACCGCGCCACTGGCCGGTGCGCTCGACATCACCCGGCCGATGGATCCGGGCGTCGCCACCATCCTGCAATCGGTGATCGAAAAGGGCTATCGCGATTTCACCGGCAAGGTCGCCAAGGCGCGCAAACAGAGCGTCGAACAGATCGATGCGATCGCGCGCGGTCGCGTGTGGAGCGGTGCGCAAGCGAAGGAGCGTGGCCTGGTCGATGAGTTCGGCGGGCTGCAGGACGCGGTCGATTTCGCCGCAAGCAAGGCGAAGATCGCCAAGGATGATGTGCGCGTGCGCTACATCGAACGCCGCGCTGGCACGCTCGATACATTGCTCTCGGGCAATGTCGAATCGCGGATCGCTGAAGCCGCGCTGGCGCGCTCGCCGTGGCTGCGCGGACTGGCCGCGGGCAGTGCCGACGCGCGCGTCGAGCGCCAGTTGAACGATCTGCGCGACCAGTTCACGCGTGCCCGTTCGCCGGTGCAGGCGATGGCGCATTGCTATTGCGGTTTCGATTCGCTGTAACGCTTCGAGGAGGCGACATGCACAACCCGCGCTGGCGACTGGACGGACAGACCGCATTGGTCACCGGCGGCAGCGCCGGCATCGGATTGGCGATCGCGCGCGAATTGCTCGGCCTCGGCGCGGAAGTGATGCTGGCTGCGCGCGATGGCGGCGTGCTGGAACAGGTCGTCGCCGACCTGCAGGATGAATTCCCCGACAGCGGCGTGTTCGCCTTCAACTGCGACGTCAGCGACGAGGAAGAGCGCAGCGCGTTGATGGGCTGGGTCGAGGACCAGGGCGGCCTGCACATCCTCGTCAACAATGCCGGCACCAATCGCAGCCGCGCCAGCGTCGAATACGGCGAGGACGAGTGGCGGCAGATCTTCGAGACCAACCTGTTTTCGGCATTCGAACTGTCGCGGATGGCGCATCCGTTGCTGACGCAGCACGCGGCATCGAGCATCGTCAACGTCGGCAGCGTGTCCGGGCTCACCCATGTGCGCACCGGCGCGCCCTATGGCATGAGCAAGGCCGCGCTGCACCAGATGACGCGCAATCTTGCGATGGAATGGGCGGAAGACGGTGTGCGGGTGAATTCGGTGGCGCCGTGGTACATCCGCACGCGGCGCACGTCGACGAAGCTGTCCGATCCCGAATATCTCGACGATGTCCTGCAACGCACGCCGATGGGCCGTGTCGGCGATCCCGAAGAGGTCGCGGCAGCGGTGGCGTTCCTGTGCCTGCCGGCGGCGAGTTACATCACCGGCGAATGCATCGCGGTGGATGGCGGGTTCCTGCGCTACGGTTTCTAGCGGTCAACGCGAGGATTGCAGCGCCGGTTGCGGTGCTGCATCCGATGGCGCCGCATCCACGAGCTCCAACGATTCACGCAACGCCGCAGCCGTGCCGGGACGTACCTGGTCGATCGCGACACTGACGCGCATGCTCGCCGGGTTGGCAAGATCGCCCTGCACCGCGAACACCCGGCTGCCGTCGCTGGACGACACCACCGAGACCGGCGACGTCGGCACGAAACCTTCGCGACGACCGGCATCGGCCAGCGCGAACGCGATGTCTTCCGCACGCACGCCGACCGCCATGCGCGTGATCGCGGCGGCGGGAATGCGCGCGACCAGGCTTTGCGCGAGGTCGGCGTGGGTGTGTAGTGCGGTCTGGCTGCTGTCGCGGGTCGGACGATCGCCATGCACGCCGAGCTGCTTCAGGCGCTCTTCCAGCGTCTCGATCAAGGTGTTGGTCTGCGTGCGCCCCCACCGGCAATGGATGCCGTCGACATCGAGTTCGCCGGCGGGATGGGTCTTGGCCCAGCCGAGGTAGTGCAGGTACTGGTCGATCAGGAATTGCGTCTGCATCGATGCCACCGCGCCGCTGCGCCGCGACGGGACCTGGTCCAGGGCCGCCTGGAGGGATGTGTCGAGCAGGCGGTTCGCCTTCGTCAGCAATTCAGGCCGGTGTTCGCGAGTCACCATCGCCAATGGAAGATCGCTGGTACGCAACTGCGCAGGTTCGATGATCTGGGCACCCAGCCGCTCGCTGCCGGGTTCGCGGGCGATCCCGAGGCTGAATTCGGGGATGGTCAGTCGCTCGAGTTCCATCACGGGATCAGGCATCCGGTTGTACGTGCGTCTAATTCATCTCAAATTGTGACTTCTATCAAACTTTCAGTTCCGGGTCAAACATGAACGATTCATCACTCGCTCCGCCTGGTCGCGCTGCAGGGTTGCCCGTTCGACCAGATCCGGGTTGCCGAGTTCCAGCATCGCCTTGCCCTCGCCCAGTCGCTGTTTCCAGCTTGCGCACAGTTCCTGGTCGGGGATGCGTTCGCACCGATCGCGCTCCAGTTCGCACTCGTGGTCGGGCACCGTTTGCGAGCCGCTGATGTTCACCAGCGGCACGTCGCGACAGCGTTCCGGTGGATTGTCGGTCTCGTTGACATAGCTGCCGCCTGACGGCGTGTGGCAGCGATACAGCGGTGGCGGCGGCAACGGCGTGTCGTCGACGGGCGGCGGTGGCAGCGCGACTGGCTGCGGTTGCGGAGCATCGGCAACGGGAACGGCAGGTGCAACGGTTGCGGTCGCCGGTACCGGAACGGGATCGACCGGCCGCGCGATCACGCTGCGTTCCTGGTGCTGGCCGCGCGGGCAGGGCGAGCTCTGGATGCTGAGCATGCCGCTGGCATCCGTGCAGCGATAGATCACGGTGGCGTTGGGATCATTCACCGGCGTCCTGCTTTTGCGCGTGCGTGCGGATTGCGCCGCGCCGTCGCCGATGGCGAGTGCCAGCAGCGTGCCGCCAGCGAGAAGCATCGTTTTCGTCGCAATCGTCAGCCGCCGCATTCGTCGCGCAACCTTGTGTTGATGGAGGATTCCTCGGCATCCAGCTGCGCCTGTTCGCTGGGTTGGCGCAGCACGTTGCGGCGACGGATGTCATCGCGTCGTTGCGTCAGCGTCGCGCACATGCGCTCCTGCGGCATCGGCGAACAACTGTCGCGCACCCACGCACCGCCGCCGTAGGCGATGTCGGGATAGAAACCGACTCCGCCGCCGTGGCCGATGCGCACGCTGGTGTGGCGATCGCGATAACTGACCTGTGCCCCGCCGCCTAATGGCACGATCGGTGGCCGCACGCCCCACGGCGGCGCAGCGATCCATCCCGGTTGCCAGCGCAGGTTTCCTTCGCCGCTTTCGCTGGTGTAGCGGCTGCCATCGGCTGCCGTGCATTCGTACAACGGTCGCGGCTGGCGCAGCATGTAACGCACTTCGCGGACGTTTTGCGGAGTGGTCGGTGTAGTGGTGACCGGTACCGTTGCGCTCGGCGGCGCGTCCTTGGGGCGCAGCATCTGCCGCGTCTGCTGGCGCTGGTTGGCCGGGCAGGGGCTGTCGCGCAATTCGACCTGACCGCGGGCATCGGTGCAGCGATAGACGGTGACTTCGTTCTGCGCTGCGCGTGCGCTGAAGGCAGCGAGCAAAGGGATCAGGGCGATGGCGGCAGCCGGACGCATGACGCCATCTTGCGCGCTGAACCCGGGACTTGCTACCCGTGCATCGTGTTGTCGAGAAGCATGGCGGCGATGCTCGCGGCGGCATCGCGACCTTCCTGCACCGCCGTGACCACCAGATCCGGTCCGCGCACGCAATCGCCGCCGGCGAACAGGCGCGGATGCGTGGTCTGCCAGGCGCGACGATTCCCCCCGGCCACGACGAGACGTCCGTTGGCCTGCGCTTGCACATCAGCGTTGGCCAGCCAGTCCGGCAGCTGCGGCGCGAATCCGAAGGCGATGATCACCACATCGGCGGCGATCACGGTTTCGCTGCCTGGCACGATTACTGCGTTGCGGCGACCGCGCGCATCCGGTTCGCCCAATTCGGTCGTGGCGACGCGCACGCCGGAAACCGAGCCATCTCCATCCGATTCGATCGCCAGCGGTTGGCGATTGAACAGGAACTCGACTTGTTCCTCGCGGGCGTTGGCGACTTCGCGCGCGGAGCCGGGCATGCTCGCTTCGTCGCGACGATAGACACAGCTGACGTTCGCCGCGCCCAGTCGCACCGCGGAGCGCACGCAGTCCATGCCGGTATCACCACCGCCGAGCACCACCACGCGCTTGCCGGCGAGGTCGGGCAATTCCATCCCGTACTCCCAACCCGCTATCGGGTGCGTTGCATCGACATCATCATTCGCAACGCGACGTCCGTTCTGCACCAAGAAAGGCAGCGCCGGCATCACGCCGCGCAAGTCCTGACCGGGCAGCCCGCCATCGGTGTAGCGGTAGGCGCCAAGGCCGAGGAACACCGCGTCGTATTCCTGCAGCAGTGCATCAAGCGAAATGTCGCGACCGATCTCGATGCCGAGGCGGAAGCGCACGCCCATGCCTTCGAGCAGTTCGCGTCGCTGTGCAACGACCGATTTCTCGAGCTTGAAGGTGGGGATGCCGAACTGCAGCAGGCCGCCGATCTGCTCATAGCGATCGAACACGGTCGCGGCGATGCCCTTGCGCACCAGCCGGTCGGCGCAGGCGAGTCCGGCCGGTCCGGCGCCGACGATCGCGACACGCTTGCCGGTCGCCTGCACGCGCGACAGATCGGGACGCCAGCCCTGCGCGAGCGCGGTCTCGACGATGTATTTCTCGACCGAGCCAATCGTCACGGCACCGAAACCGTCTTCCAGCGTGCACGCGCCTTCGCACAGGCGATCCTGCGGACACACGCGGCCGCAGATTTCCGGCAACGGATTGGTTTCGTGGCAGAGCTCGACCGCCTCGATGATGCGGCCTTCTTCCACCAGCCGCAGCCAGCGCGGGATGTGGTTGTGCACCGGGCAGGCGTTCTGGCAATAGGGATTGCCGCAATCGAGGCAACGACCCGCCTGCTGCTTCGCCGCGGACACGTCGAAGCGTCCGTAGAGTTCGCTCCAGTCGCCCTGCAGCCGCAATTGCAGCGGTTGCTTGTCGGGCATCTGGCGCGCGGCATCGAGATACTGGAAAGGATGCTTGCGGCTCATGCGGCGCGCCTCAGTTCATCGGCCAGCGCGTCGAGGTCGGCGGCTTTCGGTTTCGCCAGCCAGAACTTGCCGACGAAGTCGCGGAAGTGGTCGAGGATGCGTGCGCTCCACGCGCTGCCGGTCAGGCGTGCATGGGTTTCGATCAATTCGCGCAGGTGCTGGCGATAGGTGTCGAAGTGTTCGGCGGTGATGCGCTGGATGTCGATCAGTTCGTGGTTGTAGCGGTCGACGAAATCGCGTTCGCGATCGAGCACATAGGCAATGCCGCCGGTGAAGCCCGCACCGAAATTCAGGCCGACATCGCCGAGCACGACCACGGTGCCGCCGGTCATGTATTCGCAACAGTGATCGCCGGCGCCTTCGACCACCGCGATCGCGCCGGAATTGCGTACGGCGAAACGTTCGCCGGCGCGACCGGCCGCATACAGTTCGCCACCCGTCGCGCCGTACAGGCAGGTGTTGCCGAGGATCGGCGTCGCTTCGCTGGCGTAACGGCTGCCTGCCGCCGGTCGCAGCACGATGCGTCCGCCGGCCATGCCCTTGCCGACGTAATCGTTGGCGTCGCCGGAAAGATCGATGTGCAGTCCGCCGGCATTGAACGCGCCGAGGCTTTGTCCGGCGGTGCCGTGCAGGCGCAGCGTGACCGGGCGATCGCTCATCCCGGTATTGCCGTGATGCTGCGCGATCAGTCCCGACAAGCGCGTGCCGATGCTGCGATCGATGTTGCGGATCACGTGGCTGGCTTCGCCCCCTGTGCCGCGCACGATGGCATCGGAAAGTTCACGTTCGAGCGTGGCGGCGAGACCATTGGGTGGAACCTGCAGGGCCGGTGCACCGCAATAGCTCGCCGCCTTGTCGGGATCGCTGCGCAACAACGCCGAGAGGTCGATGTCGACATCGTCGCGGGTGTGGTGCAGGAACTGTTCGAGCAGGTCGCTGCGGCCGACGATCTCGCCAAGCGAACGCGCGCCGAGCGTGGCGAGATGTTCGCGCACGTCCTCGGCGACATTGCGGAAAAAGGTTTCGACGCGTTCCGGCAAGCCCTTGAAGTGCTGCTCGCGCAGGCGCGCGTCCTGCGTGGCCAGGCCGGTGGCGCAGTTGTTGAGGTGGCAGATGCGCAGGAATTTGCAGCCGAGCGCGATCATCGGTGCGGTGCCGAAACCGAAACTGTCGGCACCGAGCAGCGCCGCCTTGATCACGTCCAGTCCGGTCTTCAGGCCGCCATCGGTTTGAAGCAACACCTTGTCGCGCAGGTCGTTGCCCTGCAGGGCCTGGCGCGCTTCCGAAAGCCCGAGTTCCCACGGCACGCCGGCGTAGCGGATCGATCCGATCGGGCTGGCGCCGGTGCCGCCGTCGTGTCCGGAGATGGTGATGAGATCGGCGCCCGCCTTGACCACGCCCGCGGCAATCGTGCCGACGCCGGCATGGCTGACCAGCTTCACCGAGATCAGCGCGCGCGGATTGATCTGGCGCAGATCGAAGATCAGTTGCGCGAGATCCTCGATCGAATAGATGTCGTGGTGCGGCGGCGGCGAGATCAGGCCGATGCCGGGTTTGGCGTAACGCAGGCGCGCGATCAGCTTGTCGACCTTGCTGCCCGGCAGCTGGCCGCCTTCGCCGGGCTTGGCGCCCTGTGCAAGCTTGATCTGCAACACGTCGGCATTGATCAGGTATTCGGGAGTGACGCCGAAACGTCCCGATGCGATCTGCTTGATCTTGCTGCGGCGATCGTCGTGGTAGCGCGCCGGATCTTCGCCACCTTCGCCGGAATTGCTGCGCGCGCCAAGGCGGTTCATCGCGATCGCCAGTGCCTCGTGCGCTTCCGGCGACAACGCGCCGAGGCTCATGCCGGCGCTGTCGAAACGACGGATGATCGCTTCGATCGGTTCGACTTCATCCAATGGAATTGCAGGCCCGATCGGCTTGGCGCGCAACAGGTCGCGCAATGCCGCCGACGGGCGTTCATCCACCGCAGACGAATAGCGCTTCCAGTCGCCGCGATCGCCGGTCAGCACCGCGCGTTGCAGCGACTGCACCACGTCCGGGTTGTACTGGTGGTATTCGCCGCCGGGCAGGTAGCGCAATAGGCCGCCGGCTTCCGGCAGCGCGTTGAGATCCCAGCCCTGTTGCGCCAGCGTGCGCGCGTCGGCTTCCAGTCGCGCGAATCCGGCGCCGCCGATCCGCGACGGCGTGCCGGCGAAACATTGCGCGACCACTTCCGGATCGAGCCCGACGATCTCGAACAACTGTGCGCCGCGATAGCTCGCAATCGTGCCGATGCCCATCTTCGACAGGATTTTCAGCAATCCCTTCTTCACGCCGCGGCGATAACTGCGACCGACCTGCAGCGGTTCGCCATTGGTCTTGCCACCAAGGATTCCGCGTCGCGCCAGCGCGTGCAGCGACTGATAGGCGAGATAGGGGTAGACCGCGGTCGCGCCGCAGCCGACCAGGCAGGCGAAATGGTGCGGATCGCGCGCGGTGCCGGTCTCGACCAGGATATTGCTGATGCAGCGCAGATCCTTGCGCACCAGGTGTTGATGCACCGCACCTGTCGCCAGCAGCGCGTGTACCGCGGCGCAGTCACGCAGCGGTCGACGATCGCTCAGGATCAGCAGTTCGATGCCGGCGCGCGCAGCGTCTTCGGCCTGCCGGCAGATGCGTTGCAGCGCCTCCTGCAGCGAAGTGTTGGCGTCGAAATAGAGATCGATGTAGAGATGCGATTCGGCGAAACGCGGCAGCGACAGCAACTGGTGCAGCTTGCGTTGCGACAGTACCGGTGAATTCAGCAGGACGTGGTTGACGTTCTCCGCCTTGTCCTCGAACAGATTGCCTTCGCGGCCGATCTGGGTGGTCAGGCTCATCACGCTGCCTTCGCGCAGCGGATCGATCGACGGATTGGTGACCTGCGCGAACGCCTGGCGGAAACAGTCGTACAACGGGCGAATGCGCTGGCTGATCGCGGCCATCGGCACGTCGTCGCCCATCGATCCGATCGCCTCCTGTTCGGTCTCGGCGAGCGGACGCAACACCTGTTCCTGCTCCTCGCGACTCAACTGGAACAGGCGCTGGAAACCGAGCAGGGTTTCGGTATCGAACGGTGCGTCGGTCAGCGCCGGATCGATCAGCTCGGTGTGCAGATAGGACATGCCCTCGCGCAACCATTGCTTGTACGGCGCGCGGGCGCGGTTGATGGCGTCGATGGCATGGGTATCGAGCAGCTTGCCCTGTTCGAGATCGATCGCGATCATCTCGCCGGGACCGAGCTTGCCTTTCGCTTCGACATCTTCCGCCGGCAGGTCCCACACCCCGGTTTCCGAGGCGATCACGAACACGCCGTCGCGCGACAGCGTCCAGCGTGCGGGACGCAGGCCATTGCGGTCGAGCGTGCAGGCGGCGTGTCGCCCATCGCACATCACGATGCCGGCGGGTCCGTCCCACGGCTCGGAATTGATCGCGTAGTACTCGTAGAACGCGACCAGGTCGGCGTCCTTGTATTCCAGCGATTGCAGCGCCGGTGGAATCAGGATGCGCATCGCCTGCAACAGATCCATGCCGCCGAGTTGCAACCACTCCAGCGCGTTGTCGAGGCTCTGCGAATCCGAACCATTCGTCGACACCGCCTGATCGAATTCGCTGACGTCGAGCAGCGGTGATTTCCAGATGTTTCGGCGCGACTGCGCCCAGGCGCGATTGCCGGCGATGCTGTTGATCTCGCCGTTGTGGGCGAGGCGGCGGAACGGTTGCGCCAGCGGCCAGCGCGGCTGGGTATTGGTGGAGAAGCGCTGGTGGAACACCGCCACGCGCGCACTCAGCGCCGGATGAGCGAGATCGGGATACAGCGTGCGCAGATGTTCCGGCAGCACCATGCCCTTGTAGCTGAGGAGCTTTGCCGACAGACCGACGACATGGAAATCGGCGAGATCGCGCAATGCCTGTTCGGCACGACGGCGGGCGAGGTAGAGCGCGCGTTCGAAGGCGTCCGGATCGTCCTTCGCATCGACAACGAACACCTGTTCGATGCGCGGCATGTTGGAGCGCGCCAGTGCGCCGCAGACGCGATCGTCGGTCGGAACGACACGCCAACCCGCAACCGCAAAACCGACGCGGTGCAGCTCATTCTCCAATACGTTGCGACAACGCACGGCATCTTCTTCACCACGCGGCAGGAAGACGTTGCCGGCGGCGACGCTGCCATCGGTCAATTCGATGCCGGCGTCCTTCGCCAATGCGCGCACGAACGTTTCGCAGCCGTGCAGCAGCACGCCGCAGCCATCACCGCTCAAGCCATCCGCGGCGACGCCGCCGCGATGCTCCATTCGCGACAATGCTTCCAGCGCAGTATCGACAAGCGCGCGAGAACCCGGACCGGCGATATCGGCAATCAGGCCGAAGCCGCAGCTGTCGTGCTCGATTCCGGCGTCATACAGACCGCCAGCCAGTGGGTTGCGCCGGTCGTCCATCGTGGTCCAGTCATGTCGGTGGTGAGAGGGCGGCTCGCGTGCGCGGAGTGCCTCTTTCCCCGAATAAACCACAATTTGTGCACTGCCACAATTTTCGTTTCAGGCGAAACGAAACCCGGGTTTTCAGCCGCGCAGGATGGCCCCGCTGCGGGCGTCGCGAATCGGTGTCGGCTGCAGCAATCCACCGGTTTCGCCATCAAGCACGCCATCGATCAAGGCCACGATTTCGGGATCAAGATCCGATCCGTGCGTTGGCGCGGCATTGCCGGCGCGGTTGGCGCTGGTCGACACCAGCGCGCCAGCGAACGCTTCGCACAACGCGATCACCGGCGCATGTGCGGAGACGCGAACTGCGATGCCGTCGTGGTCGCC
>JAFEBZ010000198.1 GCA_018242405.1 Pseudomonadota bacterium
GCCGACCGCGATCGTGCTCGGCATCATCCTCGGCAACACGGTGTTCCCGCGCATGTCCGGGCACGCTGGCGCCGGCGTCGATTACGCGCGCTCGCGCCTGCTGCGCCTCGGCATCATCCTGTTCGGTTTCCGCCTCACCTTCCAAGACATCCTTGGCGTCGGCATGACCGGCATTGTCGTCGACATCATCATGGTGTCCTGCACGTTCCTCCTTGCGCTGTTCCTTGGTCGCCGCGTGTTCAAGCTTGATCGCGACAGCTCGATCCTGATCGGCTCCGGTGCGGCGATCTGTGGTGCTGCCGCGGTGATGGCTGCGGAGCCGGTGGTCAAGGCCCAGGCGCACAAAGTGTCGGTCGCGGTGGCGACGGTTGTCGTGTTCGGCACCATCGCGATGTTCCTGTATCCGTTGTTCTGGCCGCTGCTGCAATCACACCACGGCTTCACCCAGCACGCGTATGGCCTCTACGTCGGCTCGAGTGTGCACGAAGTCGCGCAGGTGGTGGTCGCCGGCAAATCGGTCGGTGACGAAGCCGCGAACATCGCGGTGATCGAGAAGATGATCCGCGTCATCCTGCTCGCGCCGTTCCTGCTGCTGCTCTCGGCATGGCTGCGCGACAAGAACGACGCCAGCGGCAAGCGTGCGCCGATCGTGATCCCGTGGTTCGCGATCCTGTTCCTGCTGGTCGGCGCCTTCAATTCCTTCCACCTGCTGCCGAAGGCGCTGGTCGACGTGGTGTTGATGGTCGACACCTTCCTGCTGGCGATGGCGATGGGCGCACTCGGCGTGCGCACGCATGCCGGCGCGATCCGCCAGGCCGGCCTCAAGCCGCTGCTGCTGGCGACCACACTGTTCGCGTGGCTGATCGTTGGTGGCTTGCTGGTGAATATCGGGGTGACGCGATTGTTCGGGCACTAAACCCGGCATCGCGCCCGATCAATCACACCCGATCAAGGACGAATGGCGGCACCGGGCGCAGCCACGGCAGCAGCCAGTGATCGACCAGCAGGAAGGCGAACAGCGCCATCAGGTAGATGATCGAATACTTGAACACCTGCATGGCGAACAGTTCGTCTGGCGGATTCTGCAGTTTCCACGCGTACCAGATGAAGACGACGCCGAGGAACAGCGCGCCACCGAGGTAGAACACGCCGCTCATGCCCGCGACCCACGGCAACACCGTCACCGCGACGAGAAGAATGGTGTAGAGCAGGATCTGCTTGCGGGTGTATTCGACACCGTGGGTCACCGGCAACATCGGTACCAGCGCCTTGGCGTAATCGGCGCGACGGAAGATCGCCAGCGCCCAGAAATGCGGCGGTGTCCATACGAAGACGATCAGGACCAGCAGCAACGCGTACGGCCAATCCCAGTGGCCGTGCATGCCGGTGACCGCCGACCAGCCCAGCAACGGCGGCGCAGCGCCGGCCAGTCCACCGATCACGATGTTCTGCGGCGTCGCGTGCTTCAGCCACGCGGTGTAGACCACGGCATAACCGATCAGCGATGCGAAGGTGAGCAGCGCGCAGATCCAGTTGACGCCGATGATCAGGATCGCCATCGAGATCGCGCCGAGCAGCAAGGCGAACACCAGCACTTGTCGCGGCGTGAGCGAATGCGATGGCAATGGACGATGCTGGGTGCGCGCCATCAGCACGTCGATGCGGCGATCGATCAGATGATTGATCGCCGCCGCCGATGCCGCCGCCAGCCAGATGCCGAGCAACCCCAGCGCGCCATGACGCAAGTCGTCAGCAGTCGGCAATCCGGGAATCGCCAGGCAGATGCCGACCAGCGCGGTGAACACGATCAGCGCCACCACGCGCGGTTTGGTCAGCGGCCAGTAGTGCGCCCAGCTCGTCATGCCGCTGGCACCATCCGCAACGGTCGCTGGATGCGCGCCAGCAATGACACCAGCAGGAACAGCAGGATCGCCGCGCCGGCGTTGTGCATCACCGCCACCGTCAGCGGCAGTGCCAGCTTGACGTTGCTGACGCCGAGTGCGAATTGCGTCGTCACCAGCAGCGCCAGCAACACGCCCCAGGTGCGCATGCCCGGCAGGCGGATCAGGCGGATGCCCAGCCACCAGGCGTAGAGGAAGACCACGCAGGCCATCACCCGATGCGCCATCTGGATGGCGATGCGCGACTGGCCATCGAGGATGCCGCCTTCATAGTCGACGCCGATGCCGCGCCACACCACGAAACCGTTGTGCCAGTCGGCATTCGGCCACCAATGACCGGCGCATTTCGGGAAGTTGTCGATCGACATGCTGCCGGCGCCGCAGGACAACGCGGCATAGTTGGAACTGGTCCAGCCGCCGAGCGCGATCTGGATCGTCAGCAGCACCACGCCGGCGATCAGCAGGCGTCGCAGCAAACGCGTGTCGGCGAGACGGATCGGCACATTGGTCGCGCGCCACGCCATCCACACCAGCAGCGCGAACGTGGTGAACCCGCCGAGCAGATGACCCATCACCACGATGGGTTTCAGCAGCCACGTCACCGTCCACATGCCAAGCAGCGCCTGCACGATGATCACCGCGAAGGTCAGCATGGCGACGCGCGAAAGATCCTCGTTGTTCCAGCGCCACGCCGCCGTGAGCAGGATTGCTTCCGCGGCGATGGCGAGTACCGCCGATGCTTCGTGCATGCCGCGCATGTAGAGCGGGATCGCCAGCGCGACGAGGATCGCCGAGGTGATCACTTGCAGGATGCCGAGTCGGCGCCGGCGCGCGGCGATCACCGCCAGCACGAACACCAGGAAGCCGAGCGTCGCGGCGAGATGGCGATGCATCTGCTCGCGCCAGGCCTTGGTCGGATCGAGCTCGCGGATCGCGGTCGCGGCGTGGTTGGTGATGTCGCTGGTCGCCGTCGGCCACGCCGCGCGACCGTAGCAGGTTGGCCAGTCGGGACAACTCAGGCCCGCATTCGACAGGCGCACAAACGCGCCGAACACGATCACGGTGAACGCCAACGCCGTCGCCAGCCAGGCCAGGCGATGGAAATGACGGGACAACACGGGAACGAGAGGTCGGCTCATTGCAGCTTCAACTTCATTGCAGTTTTAACAGCCTGGAGAGATCCGTGCGCAGGTCGGCCGGATCGAATCCGGGAGCGTACCGCAAGACCACGAAGCCATTTGGATCGATCACGTACACCACCGCGTCATTGGGCGCATCGGCACGCGGCAAATGGACTTTCAGCACATCCACCGGGCCGACCGCGCGCGGCGCACTGGTCTTCGGCGCAGTGGCCGGCACCGCGCCTGCCCACAGCACTTCGGCGTGGTCGCGGGTATGGCCCAAGGCCTGCCAGACGATGTCGAGATCATGCGCCAGTTTGTCGCAGCGTTCGCGGCAATCGGCGGACGGCACCGCGAGGATGCGCCAGTGGCGTTCCGCCGGCGACCACGGATAGGCGCTGCCATCGGCGAGCTGCAGGGCCACGCCGCGCAGGTCGGTCGGCGGTTGCAGCAATTCGCCCTTGTTCTTCAGGCCCTGCGGACGCCAGCCGGAAAAACGCAGGGCACCGGCCAGCGCGAAGCTGCCAAGGAACAACAGGGCAATCGCCAGCAACATCCGGCGATTGCGATTACGGGCATCGGGCATGTTCGGATTAGACATGGGCATCACGTCGCCGCGAACGGCGAGTTAACAGGAAGGCAATGATCAGGATTGTCGCCGCCATCGCGAACCACTGCACCGCGTAGGCGATGTGGCGTTCCGGCGGCATGGTGTTGGGTAGCACGTCGAGATCGCGTTCGCCGCCGACGCGGATGCCGGGATCGAGGCGCAGCACGCGCGGCGCCAATGTCGGCTGAGCGAGCAGCGTCGGCAGTTGTTGCGCCGACAACGCCGTCACCAGCACGTCGCCATCGGGCAGTCGGGTGGCGACCGGCGTCATCAATCCATGCGAAGGCGGCGGCATCAGCAGGCCGCGCACCTCGCGCAATTCCGGCACCGGCAGCGTCGGCATGTGGTGGCGATCGAGCACCGGCAACCAGCCGAGATCGACCTGCAGCGGCTGCGTCGCACCATCGGGCAGGAACATCCGATACACACGCACGCCAACCTGGCCGTTGTGGACCTGGCCGTCGAGCAACACTGCAGGTGCCGGCAGGAAACGACCCGCCCCGACGGCCCAATCGTAGGCAGATGCATGCGCCGGATCGAAGGCGGCCATCAATGCAATGGCATGCTTCTGCGCGATGGTCGCCTGCGCCTGGGCCAGCATCGCCCGCTTCTGCTGCGCGCGACCGAGCTGCCACACGCCCAGCGATCCGAACAACGCCGCCACGACGATCGCCAGCAGCCACCAGCGCAAACGCTTCATCGCGCCATACTCGCAAGCTGCGATAATCGAGGCATCGTCCCCATGCAGGCCGTCGCCATGAATCCGTCGCTGAAGCTCGTACTGATAGTGGGCGTGCTCATCCTGATCGTCTGGAACCTCGGCCAAGGCCTGTATTACATGCTGACGGATCGCGGCCAGTCGAAGCGCACCGTGAATGCGCTGACGCGCCGCATCGCGCTATCCATCGCGCTGATCCTCTTCATCATCCTTGCCATCTACATGGGCTGGATCACGCCGCACGGCGTGGGCAGCAATCCGGGCTGATCCCAGCCTGGTTTCTTGACGCAAAGGCCGGCACTAAGCCGGCCTTTTTGTTCAACGCGCGTTCGATACGTTCCTTACAGCACGTACACGAACAGGAAGAGCATCAACCACACCACGTCCACGAAGTGCCAGTACCACGCCACCGCTTCGAAACCGAAGTGGTCCTGCGGGGTGAAGTGACCCCTGAGGCAGCGCAGCCAGATCACGATCAGCATGAAGGTGCCGAGCGTCACGTGCAGGCCGTGGAAGCCGGTGAGCATGAAGAAGGTCGAGCCGTAGATGCCGGACGCCAGCGTCAGGTTGAGTTCGTGGTAGGCCTCGCGATATTCGCTGGCCTGACAGAACAGGAACGTGCAGCCGAGCAGGATGGTCAGGCCGAGGAAGAACAGCAAAGTGCCTCGCTTGTTGGCCTTCAACGCGTGGTGGGCGATGGTGATGGTCACGCCCGACGACAGCAGGATCAGCGTATTGAGCAACGGCAGGCCCCAGGCCGGCACGGTGCTGAAGGTTCCGCCGATGCTGGCTGGCCCATTGGTCGGCCAGCCGCCGGTGAATCCTTCCCACAGCAGCGCATTGGTGCTGCCGCCATGGCCTTCGCCGGAGAGCCACGGCAGGGCGAACTGGCGGGTGTAGAACAGTGCGCCGAAGAAGGCGGCGAAGAACATCACTTCCGAGAAGATGAACCACACCATGCCCATGCGGAACGAGGTGTCGACCTGCTTGTTGTAGTAGCCGCCCACCGATTCGGTGATCACGTCGGCGAACCACTTGAACAGGATCGACGCCAGGAAGACCAGGCCGATCAGGAAGGTGGTCTTGCCCCAGCTCTCGTGGTTCAGCAGTCCGCCGAAACCGAACATGGTGGTGAACAGCGCGACCGACGCGATCACCGGCCAGGGGCTGCTGTGCGGCACGTAGTACACGTTGTGGTCGGGAGCGTGGGCGTCCGTCTTGGCCATGGCTGTGGTTTCTCTCGTCAGGGCGCGGCCGGAGCCGCCGTTGTTGCGCCGGCGGCGAGTGCGCGCTCGGTCAGGGTGTCATTCTGGTAGAACGTGTAGGACAGCGTCAGCATATCGATGTCGGACGGCAGCGCGGGATCGACCACGAAGCGCACCGGCATGTCGCGCGTTTCGCCCGGCTGCATCTTCTGCTCGGTGAAGCAGAAACATTCGGTCTTGGCGAAATACTTCGAACCCTGCGCCGGCGCGATCGACGGCACCGCGTTGCCGACGACCACGTGGCTGCTGTTGTTGTGGGCGCGATAGCTCGCCGAATACGGCTTTCCGGTCTGCACCCGCATCTGCAACTGGTTCGGGGCGAAATCCCACGACAGCTTGGAATTGACGCGACCGTCGAATTGCACGGTGATCCAGCGCGACGCCACCGGTGCCGCGGCAACCGCTGCGACTTCGTTCGGGCCCTTGGTCAGGCGCACGCCCAACACCTTCTCGCAGGCGATGCGATAGAACGGCACCAGCGAGAACGTCACCAGGAAGGCGACGGCGATCACCAGCACCAGCTTGCCCATCCCGCGGGTGGTGCTGCGGGGCGCGTCGGGCGTCATCTCAGCGGACATGCCCGGTCATTCCCAGCACGAAGAACGCTGCATAGATCGCCAGCGCGACACCGGCGACCATCCATGCCGTGCGCCGGGCGCGGCGACGCGCTTCGGCGACTTGCGGATCGGCCGCCTTGGAGTCAGTCGTCGCGCGCGCCTCGATCATCAATGATCCATGTGTTCCGGATCGCCGTGCGCGAGGTCGCCAAGCTTGATCACCGGCGGCGTGGTGAAGCTGTGGTGCGGCGCCGGCGACGGCAGCGTCCACTCGAGGCCGAGGGCAGCTTCCCACGGACGGGCCGGGGCCGGCGCGCCGTGCTTCTTCGAGTGATAGAGGATGGCGAACATCATGAACGGCGTCAGGAACATGCCGAACGCGCCGATCGAGCTCACCAGGTTCCAGTCGGCGAACACCACGTTGTAGTCGGGGATGCGGCGCGGCATGCCGGCCAGGCCGAGGAAGTGCTGCGGGAAGAACAGCAGGTTGACGAAAATCACCGTCCACCAGAAGTGGAAGTTCGCGGCCTTCATGTTGTACAGGCGACCGGTCCACTTCGGCCACCAGTAGTAGATCGCGCAGATGATCGAGAACAGCGCGCCGGTCACCAGCACGTAGTGGAAATGCGCCACCACGAAATAGGTGTCCTGGTACTGGTAGTCGGCCGGCACCAGCGCCAGCATCAGGCCGGAGAAGCCGCCGATGGTGAACAGGAAGACGAAGGCCACCGCCCACAGCATCGGGGTTTCGAAGCTCAGCGAGCCCTTCCACATCGTGCTGACCCAGTTGAACACCTTCACGCCGGTCGGGATGGAGATCAGCATCGTCGCCATCATGAAGTAGATCTCGCCACCCA
>JAFEBZ010000199.1 GCA_018242405.1 Pseudomonadota bacterium
ATTTCCCGCCAGATGCTCCAGCAGTACGGCCGCGAGCCGACGCCGGAGGAGCTGGCCAAGGAAATGGACATGCCCGAGGACAAGATCCGCAAGGTGATGAAGATCGCCAAGGAACCGATCTCGATGGAAACGCCGATCGGCGACGACGAGGATTCCCACCTCGGCGATTTCATCGAGGACACCAATGCGGAGTCCCCGATCGAGGCGACCACCAACATCAGCCTGGTGGAAACCGTGCGCGACGTGCTGGCCGGCCTGACCCCGCGCGAGGCCAAGGTGCTGCGCATGCGCTTCGGCATCGACATGAACACCGACCACACGCTGGAAGAAGTCGGCAAGCAGTTCGACGTCACCCGCGAGCGCATCCGCCAGATCGAAGCCAAGGCGTTGCGCAAGCTGCGTCACCCGAGCCGTTCGGAAACGCTGCGCAGCTTCCTCGACATGGAATGATCACGCGAAACATGCGTGACGAGAAAAGCCCCGCGAAAGCGGGGCTTTCTTTTGGATGATGGTCCATCGTGCTACGTTCCGCTATCGCACGAATACCGAGGGGAAACCATGCCCAACACGAAGAAGATGCTGGTCGCCGGATCGGCCAATCTCGATTTCGTAGTGCGCGCCGCGCACGTGCCGGCGCCCGGAGAAACCGTGCTCGGGCGCGAACTTGAGCTGTTTCCGGGCGGCAAGGGCGCCAACCAGGCGGTGGCTGCTGCGCGTGCGGGTGGTGCCTCGGTGCGCATGCTCGTTGCGCTGGGCGACGACAGTTTCGCCGCGCAACTGGAAGCGCCGTTGCGCGATGCCGGGATCGATGCGCGGATCGTGCGCATTGCGGGCAGCGCATCGGGTTCGGCCTTCATCTGCATCGCCGACGATGGCGAGAATTCGATCACCGTCGCGCCGGGCGCCAACTTGCATTTGTTGCCGGAACATCTGCCCGCGTTCGAGGGCGCGAGTCATCTGCTGATGCAACTGGAAATCCCGCTGGCGAGCGTGCAGGCCTATGCGCAGGCCGCGCGCAAAGCCGGAGTGCAGGTGGTGTTGAACGCGGCGCCCGCGCAATCGTTGCCGCGCGAATTGCTGGACAACATCGATGTGCTGATCGTCAACGAAGGCGAGCTGGCGACATTGGCCGGAACGCAGGCAGGCACGAGTCTGTCCGCGCAGTGCAATGTCGTTGGTGTGTCCTGTGTCGTTGTCACTCTTGGCGCGCGTGGGGCGTTGTTGTGGCGGCGCGATCAGCCGATGATCGAGCAGCCTGCATTTCCGGTCGAAGTGGTGGATACCACGGGTGCAGGCGACGTGTTCTGCGGCGTGTTCACCGCGGAACTTGCCGGTGGCGCAGAGCCGGCAAGCGCGATGAAGCATGCAGCCGCGGCATCAGCACTGGCGTGCACGAAACTGGGCGCGCAATCGGGCACGCCTGCGCGCGGGGAGCTGGAGCGGTTTCTGGTTGAACGAAGCTCGGGAAATCCGGCCTGATCGGGCACAATAGACGGCTGCGTGCGGGCCTATAGCTCAATGGTTAGAGCAGAGGACTCATAATCCTTTGGTTCCAGGTTCGAGTCCTGGTGGGCCCACCAAACCATATGCGGCATCATGTGGAGATGTTCGATCCCGATGCCGCTCTCGCCACGCTCGACCTGACCGCACTCGCGCCGGATGCCGCGGCGCTGGCGAAGTTGCGCGCGGTCGCGGCCGCCAGCGATTTCGCGATCGAGACATTCCGGCGCCAGCCGGCGGTAATGCAGGCATTGCTGCGCGATGACGGCACGGAGTCGTTCGCGGCGCCGATACTGGCCGCGGATGATGCCGGCTCATGGGCATCGTTGTTGCGGCGCTACCGGCAGGCGGAATCGACGCGACTGGTCTGGCGCGATGTGCTCGGCCTCGATCGCGTCGAGGACACTTTGCGCGGCAGCAGCGTACTTGCGGAAACCTGCCTGGAGGTCGCGCTGGCCGCGCTCGAATCGGCGTTCGTCGAGCGGCATGGGCATGTGCGTGCGGCCGATGGCAGCGTGCAGCGACTGGTGGTGTTCGCACTCGGCAAGCTGGGCGGCGGCGAGCTCAATTTCTCCTCCGATATCGACATCGTGTACGCCTACGGCGAGGACGGCAGCAGCGATGGCCCGCGCCCGCTGGAAGCCGAACAGTATTTCGCGCGGCTCGGGCAACAGCTGGCGAAATTGCTGGACGAAGTCACCGCGGAAGGATTCAGCCATCGCGTCGACCTGCGCCTGCGCCCCTATGGAAGTGCCGGCCGTGTCGCTTGGTCGTTCGCCGCGCTCGAACAGTATTTCCAGCGCGAGGGCCGCGACTGGGAGCGCTATGCCTGGCAGAAGGCCCGACCGGTCGCCGGCGATATCGCGGCGGGCGAATCGTTCCTGCAGGCGTTGCGGCCGTTCGTCTATCGCCGCTATCTCGACTTCGGTGCGCTTGAAGGCTTGCGCGGGATGAAGGCGATGATCGCCGCGGAAGTCGAGCGCCGCGAGATGCAGGGCGACATCAAGCGCGGGCCCGGCGGCATTCGCGAGATCGAATTCCTGGCGCAGGCATTGCAACTGATTCGTGGTGGCCGCGAACCGGAATTGCAGCAACGCGGATTGCTGGCGGCGCTGGGCGCGCTGGTGATGCAGCGGCAGATCGATCAGCCAACCGGCACTGCCTTGCGCGAGGATTACCTGTTCCTGCGGCACCTGGAAAATCGCCTGCAGATGTTGCGCGATGCGCAGACCCATCAGTTGCCGGACAACGACGAGGATCGCGAACGCATCGCCAACACGATGGGATATCGCGACTGGCCGGCATTGCTGGTCGATCTCGACGATCATCGCGCGCATGTCTCCGCCGAATTCGCCGCATTGCTCGGCAATCGCCGTGGCGAAGACGCCGACAACGCGCTGGAAGGATATTGGCGCGCGTTGCCGCAAGGTGGCGAGGCGAGCGCGCTGGTCGATGCGGGATACACCGACGTGGAGACCGTCGATCACCAGTTGCGCCAGTTCGTGCGCGGCCTGGTGCCGACTGCACTGTCCGATGCAGCGCGCAGCCGGCTTGATCGCCTGATGCCGGCGCTGCTCGCGGCCAGCGGCCGCGCCATGCAGCCGGATGTCGCCTTGCCGCGCGCATTGTCGCTGGTGCAGAACGTGCTGAAGCGCAGCAACTATCTCGCGCTGCTCGACGAACAGCCGCAGGCGCTGGAACGACTGGTCGATGCGTTGTCGCGCAGTGCCTTGCTGGGCGAACGACTGGCGGCCTATCCGGTATTGCTGGACGAGCTGCTTGATCATCGCGCCGGCGGCGACTTGGCAGATGCCGCCGCGATGCGCGCCGCTTGTTTGCGCGCAATGGCGCAGGGGGATGGCGATGTCGAATTGTCGCTGGCCTTGCTCAACGAAACCCGCCAGGCATTGAGTTTCCGCATCGCGCTGGCGGCGCTCGATGGACAGCAACCTGCCAGTGCCAGCACACGGCAATTGGCGTGGCTGGCCGACGCGGTAGTCGCGGCGGTGGTGCAGCTTGCGCGCTCCGGTCTCGCCGAAGCGCATGGCGAAATCCATGGCGCGCGCTTCGTCGTGCTCGGTTACGGCAGCGTCGGTGGCGAAGAGCTTGGCTTCGGTTCCGATCTCGATCTGGTGTTCCTGCATGACGGCGATCCCGCCGCGCAATCGGATGGTGCGCGTCCGCTCGATGCCGCGCGCTGGTTCGCGCGACTGGCGCAACGCATCGTGTCGCTGTTGCAGACGCCGACGCGCGCCGGGCGCCTGTACGACGTCGACGTGCGTCTGCGTCCTGATGGCGCCAGTGGCCTGCTGGTGACGTCGCTGGCGGCCTATGCGGACTATCAGCGCGAACGTGCCTGGACCTGGGAGCACCAGGCGCTGGTGCGCGCGCGCTGTGTACTGGCGGATGACGCGGGTCTGCTCGCGACTGCTTTCGAGGAGGTGCGCGCCGAAGTCCTGGGGCGGTCATGCGATCCGGCCGCACTCGCGACGGATGTGGTCG
Organism: Pseudomonadota bacterium; assembly: GCA_018242405.1. Classification (GTDB taxonomy): domain Bacteria; phylum Pseudomonadota; class Gammaproteobacteria; order Xanthomonadales; family Xanthomonadaceae; genus Solilutibacter. The sequence goes on from JAFEBZ010000199.1 coordinate 4,003, forward strand.
CCATGCGTCAACGCATGCGCCGCGAACTCGATCGCGGCGACAGTGCCCAATGGTTCGATCTCAAGCAGGGCGAGGGCGGGCTGGTCGATCTCGAATTCCTGCTGCAGGCGCTGGTGTTGCGCCACGCCCATGCGCATCCGTCGTTGTGCCTGCCGCGCCGCAGCGTCGACCTGGTCGCGGCATTGGCAGATGCGGGGGTGTTGGTGACCGGTTCGGCCGATGCATTGCTGGATGCACACGCCACGCTGTCATCGCTGGGATTGGCATGCACGCTTGATCGCCGGCCGCGTCGCGTGCGCATGGATGACGACGTGGAGCGCGCGCGTTGCGCGATTCGCGCGGCATGCCGCGAACACGGTCTCGATTTCAGCGCAGGTCCTGCAGGCGACGCCTGACTTCGGCGGCGATCCGCGCGGTTTCGCGCAAAGGCTCGGGTTTGACGATGGTCGCGCTCCCCAGCGGTCGCGCCCGTTCGCGATCCTGCAGCGATGACAGGAACGCGGCGATACGGCCATGCGCGACGAACGGCAACCACTCGACGATCGCGGAAGTCGCGCAGGCTTCCGACAGCATGTTCACCGAATCCGGCGTGCAGACGATGCGTTCGGCATGCGCCAACAAGGTCGGATAGGGATTCGGGCCATCGTGTTCACCGGTCCACAGCGTGGCGGAGGTATCGGCGATCGCTGCGCGCAATTCCGGCAACCACGCGCGCGGCGTGCGCGCAGACGTGCAGATGGCGAGATGGCTGCCGTCAGCCGTGGTTTCATCCACCAGCATGCGGACATGCGCCACGAGCGCATCGACCGTCATCGGCACCGCGGAGGTCGGGCCACCGATCAACAGCGAGGTCAATCCGCCATCGCGCCATGTCCGTGGCTGGTGCGCGCGTACATCGGCGAGCCAACGGTCATCGACCGGATTGAGGCTGCCAAGCATGGTCAGCACGTTGGTGCCGCGCAGGCGGTCGTGTTCCGGCACGATCACGCAATCCCAGTAGCGCGGGTCGATGCGCGGATCGAGGACCTGCACCGCGCGTGCCCCGGCATCACGCAACAACCGCGTCGCCAGTGCGGCCTGCCGCCCGCAACCGATCACGATCGTCGGCGGATTCCGCAAGGCCGCGAGGAAGTCATCACCAAGCCCCCGTGTTGCCCCCGGCAGGCGTCGCGGTGACAACCAGCGCCAGGGCGCCGATGCATCGATGCGCAGATGCGGGGCTGCGTCGCCCGTCAGCGCATCGGTCAGTGCGCGCGCCTGGCGGACATTGCCGGCGCGGCCATCGCTGACGGCCAGCACGGTCACGGGATTGAAAACAGCGCATTCATCCCCAAGACAATACACTGCACGCTTTCTTTCGGGATTCGCCCATGTCGCTGTTCCATCCGCTGGATGCCGCCGCCCTCGACCAACTGTTCGTGCAGGCGCGGACCTACAACAGTTTCAGCGGCGAGATCGACGACGCGACCCTGCACCGGCTCTACGATCTGCTGAAATACGGCCCGACCGCTGCCAACAGCACGCCGGCGCGTTTCGTCTTCGTGCGCAGCCCGGAAGCCAAGGCCCGCCTCGAGCCGGCACTGGATGCCGGCAACCACGACAAGACCATGGCTGCGCCGGTGACGGTGATCGTCGCCTACGATCTCGATTTCCACCACAAGCTGCCGCTGCTGTTCCCGCACACCGATGCCCGTGCCTGGTTCGAAGGCCCGGCGGAGGAAAAACGCTTCGTCCCGGCGCTACGCAATGGTTCCTTGCAGGGCGCCTACATGATGCTGGCGGCGCGTTCGCTCGGCCTCGATTGCGGTCCGATGTCGGGATTCGACAACGCCAAGGTCGATGCGGCATTCTTCGCCGGCACGCAATGGAAATCCAACTTCCTGGTCAACCTCGGCAAGGGTGACCCGGCCTCGATTTTCCCGCGTTCGCCGCGCCTGCCTTTCGACGAAGCCTGCCGCATCGAGTGAACGCCCACCTCCCACGGAGATCTCCCCGCATGAAACTGCTTCCGCTCGCATTGTTGTCCCTGCTCACCGTCGCCGGTTCCGCCGTCGCCGCCGACTACAAGATCGACCCCAACCACACCATGGTGCTGGCCAGCTGGAACCACATGGGTTATTCCAATCCCAGTGCGAACTTCCGCGGCGCCACCGGCACCATCCGCTACGACGAAAAGAACCCGGAGAAGTCGAGCGTCGAAGTGATGATTCCGATCGACCAGATCGATACCTTCGTGCCCAAGCTCGACGAGCACCTGAAGGGTCCGGATTTCTTCGATGCCCAGAAGTACCCGACGGCAACCTTCAAGAGCACCAAGGTGACGATGAAGGACGGCCACCTGAAGGTGATGGGTGACCTCACCCTGCACGGCGTGACCAAGGCGGTCACGCTGAAGGCCAAGCTCAACAAGGTCGGCATCGCGGAAATGATGAAGGTGCCGGCGATCGGTTTCGATGCCAGCACCACGATCTCGCGCTCGGCCTTCGGCATCTCCCAAGGCGTGCCGCTGATCGGCGACGACATCGAACTGCGCATCACCACCGAAGCGCACGGCGACAAGAAGTGAGTGAAGTGCTGTTGCGGCGATCGGGCCAGCGGCCGCACACGCGGACGGACTGGCTCGACAGTCGCCACAGCTTCTCGTTCGGCCACCACTACGATCCGCAGTGGATGGGCTTCGGCGCGTTGCGCGTGATCAACGACGATCGCGTTGCCGGCGGCGGGGGATTCCCGCCGCATCGCCACGCCAACATGGAAATCGTCAGCATCGTGCTCGAAGGTGTGCTCGCGCATCGTGACAGCACGGGAACGCAGGGCGTGATCCGCGCCGGCGACGTGCAATGGATGAGTGCCGGCCACGGCATCGAGCACAGCGAGTTCAACGCATCGCCGGATGCCCCGGTGCATTTCCTCCAGGTGTGGATCCAGCCGGACCAGGTCAATGCGCCGCCGGCTTATGCGCAGCAGGCGTTCGACCCGGCGCTGCGCGAAGGGCGCTGGCAGGACCTGGTCGGTGGCAGCGGCATTGCGATTCGCCAGGACGCACGCATCCGCGCGATCCGGCTCGCCGCCGGCGAATCGGTGGCGCTCGAGGTGGCTGCGGATCGCGGCCTGTGGCTGCAGGCGATCGCCGGTGCGCTGACGATCGCCGGACAGGACATCGCCAGTGGCGACGGCATTGGCCTGGAAGGGCCGCGCGATGGTCTGGTCCTGCAGGCGACCGCGGCGTCCGAAGTCCTGAGCTTCGACGTGCCGCGCTGATACACTGACGACTTTCCACGCAGCATCCACCGCCATGAACGACGCCGCCAAATCCACTTCCGCGCCGCGCCAGCCGTGCGTTCACGAAGTCCGCCGCGCCGACTTGCCGCTGTCGTGCCCGCTGCCATCGATGAGCCTGTGGAATTCGCATCCGCGCGTCTATCTCGCGATCGAGGCCGAAGGCGGCCGCGCCGAGTGCCCCTACTGCGGCGAGCAGTACGTCCTGGTTGATTGATCGAGTGGCCCCGTGAGGCCGCTGACCGTCCTGCAATTGCTGCCGGCACTGGATGCCGGTGGCGTCGAACGTTCGACCCTGGAAATCGCCGACGCGCTGGTGCGCGCCGGCCATCGCGCGCTGGTCGTCTCCGCCGGTGGACGCATGCAGCCCGTGCTGGAAGCGACTGGTGCGCGACACGTCACCCTCGACATCGGTCGCAAGTCGTTGCTGACGTTGCGCCATGTGCGCACGTTGCGACGCCTGTTGCGCGATGAGCGCGTCGATATCGTCCACGCCCGTTCGCGCCTGCCGGCGTGGATCGGCTGGCTGGCAGTGCGCGGCATGGGCGCGATGAAACCGCGCTTCGTCACCACCGTGCATGGCCTGAATTCGCCGTCGCGCTACAGCGCGATCATGGCGCGCGGCGATCGCGTGATCTGCGTGTCGAACACCGTGCGTGACTACGTGCTCCACCACTATCCGCGAACCGATCCGAGGGGATTGCGGGTGGTTCCGCGTGGCATCGATCCACAGCAGTATCCACGCCGCGCAGGCGTCGATCACGAAGCGCGCGCGCGACTTTCCGAACGCTGGCCGCAATTGGGCGGAGATGGTCCGTTGCTGTTGTTGCCGGGCCGCGGCACGCGATTGAAAGGGCATGCCGATGCGCTGCGCCTGCTTGCTGACCTGCGTGCCGACGGCATCGATGCACGCCTGTGGATGCCGGGTGCGCGGGTGCTGGAACGTGCCGATTACATCGCCGAACTGGAACGCGAAGCGCGCGACCTCGGCGTGATCGATGCCGTCGTCATCAGCGAGCCGACGAACGCGCTGGCCGATGCCTATCGCGCCAGCGACCTGGTGCTGCAGTTGTCGCGCAAGCCGGAATCGTTCGGGCGCACCGTGGTCGAGGCGCTGGCGATCGGCGTGCCGGTGATCGGCTGGGACCACGGTGGTGTCGGCGAAGTGCTGGCGGCGTTGCAGCCGGAAGGGCGGGTGTTGCCGGGCGATCGCGCCGCGCTGGCCGAACGCGCGCGGGCATTCCTCCAGCATCCACCGGCGCTGCCGCAGCGGATTCCGTACACTTTGTCGGCAATGCAACAAGCGACCCTCGATGTCTACGACGAATTCTCCCGAGAACAGTGATCCCACCGGTTGGCGCTGGGCGCCGATCTGGGTGCTGGCCTATGTCGCGATGCTGCCGGCCACCGGCATCGCCG
>JAFEBZ010000019.1 GCA_018242405.1 Pseudomonadota bacterium
AAGCCGGTCTTCTCGCCGCTGATCGCGCGCACGCCGACACCCTGGTCGATGGAATGCGCGCCATCCTTGACGATGCCGTCCTCGATGCTCCAGCTCTCGCGCCTGGCGTGCTGGAAGTAGAGGTCGCCGAAATCGATGCCCCTGCCCATCAGCGCGGCGAAAGCGGGATCGAGGCGTTGCAGGTCGAGCCCGGACGGAACCAGCAAGGTGGAACTGGCGATCTGGAGCGGGTTTTGCATGGATTTCCCGGCGGAAAACGAGGGAGCGATCATCTCATGTCGGGATGAAAGCGCGGGAAATCAAGCGCCAGCGCACGCGGGGCCGAACAATCGCCCGGGGCGCGGGTGGCCTGTCTCGGGCGCGACCATACGAGGTATGGGTGAGGAAGCGCCGCTTACGCGGCATGCCGCGTGGCGATTCCGAACGCCACGAGCGCAAGCGAATGGCCGGTCCCGCGCAGCGGGCCGAGTCGAGCCTACATGGATGTATTCACGGCGTGTCGCGCACGGGATAGGCCACCTGCGACCGCCAGGGCGATTGCGAAACACTCATCGCGCTGGCGCTTGTGCCGCCGCCTTCCCCGTTTCCTGCACCTTGGGATCGCTCCACGGCCCGGTGACGCGATAGGTTTTCTCGGCCATCTGGCTGAAGGGCTTGCGCAACACCGCGCCGGCCACCGCGCCGATCGCCGCGCCCACCGGCCCGCCGGTCAATGCACCGACCGCGGTCAACACGTTTCCGGTCTTGGGATAGACATGGATGGTCTGATCGAACTGCTGCGCGGCCATGTCAGCGACGCCTTCGATGCGGATATCGGCGGCCGATCCCTTGATCGCCAGATTGTTGCTGTGCGCCTTGCCGCCATCGAAGCGAATGTCGCCGGTGACGCTGTTGAAGCGGAAACCGCTGTCGAAGAAATCGTGGAAATCGAGCGTGAGTCGGCGCGGCAGCTGGGCGAGGCTGAGCAGGCCGAGCACGCGACCGACACCCGGTTGCACCTTCACCAACTGTCCGTCGCGCATGTCGATGTTCATCGATCCCGCCAACGCCGCGCCGCTGGCATCGACCGGTGCGCCTGGCCAGCGCAGATCCATCAGCAGCGTTCCCTTGCCATCGCCGAGTTGTCCCTTCATTCCCAGGCCATCGATCAACGCGCCGAAGTCCTGGGTGTCGAGACGCGCCTGCACGCGGGTCTGCGCATTCCGTCCCGTCCCCATCCAGCTGCCGGTCGCGGCGATGTGTTGCTGGCGCGATTGCAGGTCTAGACGGTCCACCTGCATTCCACCGGCGACCTGGTGCGTGCGCAATGACGCGGCGTTGAACGCGAGCGTGCCGATGCGCAGGTCGTTGATGTCGAGCGCCAGCGGCGGGATATGCGCGGGGTCGATGTCTCCGCCCGCTGCCGACGCTGCTTGCGCGGCTGCGGCTGTCTTCGCCTGCGGCGGCGTCCAGTGGACGCGATCGAACTTGCCGCTGATGGTGGCGTTGCTGGCGTCGGGAATGACCAGTTGCCCCTGCAGTGCGTCACCCTGTACTTGCACCATGTGCGCATTGCCGCTTGGAACGACGCGCAGTCGCGAGGCCGGAAACACCGCGGGACCGAGCATCAATCGATCCGTGGTGATGTCGATGCGTCGCAGCGCCAGTCCCGTGCCATCGTCGCCACCCAGCATCGCCAGCCACGCCGGCGCATCAAGGCTGGGCGCGTGCCCGGTCACCACCAATCCGGAATCGGGGGGGGCATCGACGCTGCCATCGCCCATCGTCATTGCGACGCCGGTGCGGCCATTCGCGCTGCGCGCCCGCACGTTGACGACGCGTCCCAGCTTCACTCCGATCTCGCCCTGCCCCAATGGCAGCGGCAAGGTGATGACCGATGGCAACGTGGCGTTCGCCGCTTTCGCGAACGGCGCCGGCAGGTCCATGGCGGTACCGACGAGATCGGAACGCAATTCGACGCGATTGACCGTCGTCGCGCTCGCGCCCTTCGGAACGTCCACCGCCACCGTCCAGCGCGAACGGCCATCGACATGCGGTTGCAGCCATTTCAGGTCGGGCACGCGCGCCAGCAATTCGCGCGCGCCCAGCGTGCCTTCGAGCGCACCTTCGAACACGTTGTCGTGGTCGCGCACGTCGCCACCGGCGCGCAGGGCAAGCGTGCCGGGCTGGCCTTCATGCACCACGCTCAGGCCATCGGCGACGAAACCGCTGCGGTCGTATTTCGCGCTGCCACGCACGTTGTCGAAGCGCAGTCCGTATTCGCGATGGGCAAGCTGCGCGCCATCGAGGGTGGCAACGCCGTCGAGCTTGTAGGGAAGATCGTCGTGGAACGGCAGGAACAGGGTGAGGCTGGTGCGCGCCGCACCGGCGACATCGAGTTGGGCGAACACCGATCCGAGATCCTTCTCCAACGGACTCTGGCGCAACAATTGCAGCATCTGTTTGGCATCGCCATTGCCTTCGGCCTTGATGGTCAGCTCGGCCCTGTCGAAACTCGGGATGTCGGCCACCACGCGGGTGACGTTGACGCCGGCAATGGTGCCATCGGTTTCGATGTGCATGCCCGGGCCGATGAATTGCGCGCGGGTGAGCTTGCCGTGCAGTTCCGGCCAATCCGGCTGGAATTTCAGCACCGCATCGCGGATATCGGCATCCGCTTCGAACAGGCCGCTGTTGTTGCGGAACGGCCAGTCGTCGAGGTCGCCGGACACCACCGCATGCGCGCGTTCGATGTGTCCGCCGATCAGCGCCGAATTCAACCAGTCGACGGTCGCCTTGGGCATCAGGTAATTCACCCAGTAGCCGTGCGACGCCACCACCGGCGTCTGGCTGGTGATGTCGGCGGCGATGCCGATCAGTGGTCGCGTGCCATCGCCTTGCCAGCGCAAACCACCGCGCGCATCGACCACGACGTCGGGAGATGACAAGTGCAAGGCATCGGTGCCGAATCCGAACCCGTCGCCATCGCGATACCAGACCACGTTTCCATCCGGCTGGTAGGTGTGCGGCACGCCGAAGCCGCTCGGCCAGTCGAAGGTGAAACGACTCGCCGGATCGAACGCCAGCGCACCACCATCGCGATCACCAACGATGCGCCCGCTCACGCCACTCACGCCCGGGGAATGGCCGACAGGGCGGAAGCCGATGCGATCGGCGGTCGCGGTCACGCGCGGTTGCTCCGCACTTCCTGCCAGCCGTACGTCGCGCAAGCTGCCTTGCGGTTGCGCTTCCGCCAGCCAGCGCTCGAGTCCGGCAGGCACGCGATCCGATAACGCGGCGATCGATGCCACCATCGGCAAATCAACGCGCGCGACGACAGCCGAAAGGCGATTGCCGCCTGCGATGCTCAACTGATCCAGCGACTGCGTCGTTCCCGCACGGGTGATGGCGAGCATCGGCACATCGAGTCGCCAATCGGAACCGGAATGACGGAATCCGGTCAATCCCTGCACGCGCTGCAACAGCACCGGTGTATTGCTCGATCCCGGCGTGCTCGACTTCAACAGGACATCGCTGAAATCATTGCGCGTGACCAATTGCGTCACGCGGCGTGCGCCAACGCCCAGCCAGGCCTCGCCGCTGCCATGACCGCCTGCCAGTGCGACGCCGAACAATTGCAGGAATCCCTGGTAACCCTTCAGGTCGATGTTGCGACTGCCGACATAGACATTGCCGTCGCCGCTGCGACGATCGAAATCCATGGTAGCGAATGTCGGCGTCGTCACGCCCTTGAGCCAGCCGCGCATGCCGACGCGCACGCGCGCACCATTGACCTGCGCGCGCATGTCGATGCGCGGGATGTCGGCGTGCAAACCCAGCGAGTGCGCATCCAGCGTCAGGCTGCCGCCGATCACCTGCAATTCGCCCAGCGGTTCCAGCGTGGTCAGTGGATCGCCGCCGTTGTTTTGCCCCGGCAGGCCGCGCACATGCCAGGTACCGTCGTCGTCGCGCTGCAGGTTGACGTGGATGCCACGCAAGCGCAGTTCAGTGAGGCGATTGCCCGGCAACCATCCGGTGTATTGCGAAACCAGCAATTCGGCATCGCCGAGACGCAAGGGATTGTCGGGCGAGCCGATGGCGAGATCGTGCAACGACAGCAGTGGGCCGCGACGCGTCCAGCGCGCCTGCAGGCTGGCGAACTGCACCGGGCGGCCGGCGCGTTCACTCAACCACGCGCGCACTTCGTTGGGGTGCTCCTCGAGCCACGGCATCGCCCGGCTCAACGCGCCGGTCAGCAGCGCCAGCAACAGCAAGCATGCACCGATCAGGTAGTAGAGCGATTTGCCCGCAAGGTGGATGTGGCGACGCATCAGAACAGTTTCTTACAGCAGGACGACATCGTAGTGCTCCTGCACGTACTGATCGTCTTGCTGGAAACGGATCGACTTGCCGAGGAATTCTTCGAGTTCGGCGACCGCGGTCGATTCTTCCTCGGTGATGCGATTGACCACCGTCGGCGACGCGATCACCAGCAGGCGCTCGGCATCGAACTGGCGCACGGCGCGGGTGATCTCGCGGAAGATTTCGTAAGTCACCGTTTCCGCGGTCTTCAACGTGCCGCGACCGTTGCAGGCCGGGCACGGCTCGCACAACTGGCGTTCCAGCGATTCCACCGTGCGCTTGCGCGTCATCTCGACCAGGCCCAGCGGCGAGAAGTCGTAGACGGTGGTCTTGGCGTGGTCCTTCGACAGCGATTTCTCGAGCATGCGCAATACCTGGCGGCGATGCTCGGGATCGTGCATGTCGATGAAGTCGATGATGATGATGCCACCGAGATTGCGCAGGCGCAGTTGCCGCGCCACCGATTGCGCAGCCTCCAGGTTGGTGCGATAGACGGTTTCTTCCAGCGTGCGCTGGCCAAGGAAACTGCCGGTGTTGACGTCGACCGTGGTCATCGCCTCGGTCTGGTCGATGACGAGATAGCCACCCGACTTCAGCGGCACTTCCTTTTGCAGCGCACGCTGGATCTCGTCCTCCACTCCGTAGAGATCGAAGATCGGGCGCGCACCGCTGTACAGCTCGATGCGTTCGGCGAGACCCGGCATGTATTGCGCAGCGAACACCCGCAGCTTCTCGCAGGTTTCGCGCGAATCCACCTTCACCTTCTCGACGTCGCGACGCATCAGGTCGCGCACCGCGCGCATCGGCAGGCTCAGGTCGTCGTAGATGCAGGTGCCGACGGCAGCATTGCGCGCCCGCTCCTCGACCAGGCCCCACACCCGCGACAGATAGGCGATGTCCTCGGCCAGCGCCTCGGCCGGCTGGCCTTCGGCATTGGTGCGGATGATGAAACCGGAGCCGCCGGTCATCGCCAGCTCGCTCACCAATCCCTTCAGGCGCGCGCGTTCGACATCGTCCTCGATGCGCGCCGATACGCCGACCACTTTCGACTGCGGAAGCATCACCAGGTAGCGCGACGGCACGCTCAACTGCATGGTCAGGCGCGCGCCCTTGCTGCCGATCGGATCCTTGACCACCTGGACCACGATGTCCTGGCCATCGCGCAGCAATTCGGTGATCGGCCGCGTCGGTGTCGCCGGTGTCTCGGGTGTGGTGGCACCGTCTTCGTTGGGGATCGCCGGCACCGCCCGCAGGATGTCGTTGGCGTGCAGGAACGCCGCGCGCGCAAGGCCGATATCGACGAAAGCCGCCTGCATCCCCGGCATCACCCGCTGGACCTTGCCCTTGTAGATGTTGCCGACCACGCCGCGCCGCCAGCCGCGTTCGATGTGCAATTCCTGCAACATGCCGTTCTCGACCACGGCCACGCGCGTTTCGCGCGGAGTGACGTTGACCAGGATTTCCTCGGTCATGGCCACACTCCCGCTTGTGCCAACAGGTTGGAGGTTTCCGCCAGCGGCAAGCCCATCACGCCACTGTGGCTGCCATCGAGATGGGTGATGAAGACCTGCGCCGCGCCCTGGATGCCGTAGGCGCCGGCCTTGCCCTGCCACTCGCCGGTGGCAAGATACCAGTCGAGCACGGTCGATGGCAGTTCGCCGAAGGTGACGATCGATTTCGAGACCACCTGCAGTTCCCGGGAAGCGGAAACCAGCGACACCGCCGAAATCACCGTGTGCGCGCGACTGGCGAGCACCTTCAACATGCGCGAGGCATCGTCGACATCGGCTGGTTTGCCGAAGACGACATCGTCCAGCACCACCTCGGTATCGGCGGCAAGCACCCAGGCATCGCGCTGGCCGACCAGTTGCAGCAGTCCGGCGCCGGCCTTTTCGCGGGCGACGCGACGGACGTAATCCTCCGGCGGTTCGCCCTTGGCGCGGACCTCGGGAACGTCAAGATCGAGTACGCCGAAGGCCAGCCCCAGACGGGCCAACAGTTCCGACCGGCGGGGGGAGCGCGAGGCGAGATGCAGCATGGGGCAAGGATACCGTGCGGCGGCCGTCCGGCCTCCCCCGGCGGCTGAACGTCGAGCAACATTTCCGGACGAATCAACCCCGTCCTGAATCACCACCCGTTAACCGGTCATGTCCCAACTTGAGCTTTTCAGGAGCCCACCATGCGTTCGATTCGCCCGCTCGCCCTTTCCCTCGCCCTTGCCGCCCTCGTCCCCATGACTCTCCACGCCCAAGCGACTTCGCAAGCCGCCATCGCCAGCAGCGACGGCACCCTGCTCTCGGTCTCCGCCGAGGCCTCCTCCAAGCGCGTCCCCGACGTGGCCACGATCTCGACCGGGGTGGTCACCCGCGGCACCGACGCCAATGCCGCGATGCGCGACAACGCCAACCAGATGGCCAAGGTGATGGCGGCGATCAAGGCGTCCGGCATCGCCGAGCGCGACATCCAGACCAGCGGCGTGAACCTCAATCCGAACTACACCTACACGCCCAACAAACCGCCGAAGATCAACGGCTACGAGGCGCGCAACACCGTGAGCGTGAAGGTGCGCGACATCGGCAAGCTCGGCAAGGTGATGGACAGCCTGGTCGCCGCCGGCGCCAACGATCTCAACGGCCCGTCGTTCGAGGTCGACAAGCCGGACGAGGCCTACGACGAAGCGCGTCGTGGCGCGCTGGAAAAGGCGCAGGCGCGTGCCGAGATGTACGCCAAGGCACTCGGCCTGCGCGTGCGCCGGATCGTCAGCATCGACGAAAGCGGATCGAGCTTCCCGCGTCCGATGCCGATGATGCGGACGATGGCGATGGCGGCACCGAAGGCCGCAGATACCGAAGTTTCGCCCGGCGAAACCAGCCTGTCGGCACACCTCAACGTGGTGTTCGAGCTGGGGCGCTAAAGCACGCGCTGGCTTGGCCGATTGAACCAGCCGTTTACGTTGCCTTGCATCCAAACCCCGTTTCTGCGATCCATGCGTTGTAGTCCACAGGCTCACTCACCGGAGGTGGATCATGCAGTCGCAATCGCTCGTGTTGTCCCGTGCCACGGCCCTGCCCCAGCAAGACGATCGGCTCGATTTCACCCGTATCGGCGCCTTCAGCGCCGTCATCGCGATCCACGTCATCGCCGCCGGGCTGTTGCTGGCTCCGATGCGGGTGCCCGATCCCGGACGCATCGAGCAACCGATTCCGATCACGATCGTCCTGCCGGATGTTCCGCAACCACCGCTGGTCGTGAAGAAGATCGACAAGAAAATATCCCCGAAGCCAGTCGATCCGATCCGGAAAGTGCAGCCGCCCGAGGTCAAGCCGCAGACGATTACGGCGAGCAACAATCCGCCGCTTGCTGCCAGCAGCAATCCGGATGCAAGCGCCGCCGTTGCCACGGGTGACGTCGTGAAGGCCGAAGTTCCCGTCGTCGAACCGAATGTCGAACCGAAGACGTTACGCGGTGCCGATCTGGCCTATGCCGCAACACCGGCGCCGCTGTATCCGCGTGCCGCGCTGATCGCCAACATCGAAGGCACCGTGATCCTGGAAGTGACGGTGGACGAATACGGCAAGCCAATCGCGGTGAACATCGCGGTGAGCAGCGGTTCGCGCGATCTTGACCGTGCCGCGCGCGATCAGGTGCTGCGTGCGTGGCGCTTCCAGCCGGCGATGGAAAACGGACGTGCGGTGCGTGCGATCGGTCGGGTGCCGGTGAACTTCACGTTGAATCGCTGAGCGGTGGCACGCGCTGGCTTGGCGCATGGCCAGCGCGTGTTTTTACGCGCGGTGATAGGGATGATTCCCCAAAATCGACACCGCGCGATACAGCTGTTCCGCGACCAGCAGTCGCACCAGCATGTGCGGCAACGTAAGCGGCCCCAATGACCAGTGCTCGTCGGCGCGAGCGATGACATCTGCGGCGTGGCCTTCCGGGCCGCCGATCAGGAAGACGAGATCGCGCCCCTGCCCGCGCCAATGTTCCATGCGCTGCGCCAGTTGTTCCGAACTGTGGGCCTTGCCGCGACCGTCGAGTGCGATCACCCAGGTTCCGCGCGGGATCGCCGCCAGCACGCGCGCGCCTTCGTCGCTCATCGCGCGTGCGGCATCGCGACCCTTGCCGCGCACGCCTGGCTCGACCTCCACCAGTTCCAGCGGAAGTCCGTGCAGCAATCGTTTCTGGTAATCGGCGAACCCCTGCGCAACCCATGCGGGCGCGTGTTCGCCGACGGCGATCAGTTTCGCCTTCAAGCCGGCTCGGACGGCGGCTCGTCACCCACCGTCCACAGGCGTTCCAACGCGTAGAACTCGCGCACGCGCGGCAGCATCACGTGGGCGACCACGTCGCCGAGATCGACCAGCACCCACTCGGCCTCGCGCTCGCCTTCCACGCCCAGCGGCTGGCAATCGAGCTTCTTCGCTTCGCGCACCACTTCATCGGCGATCGATTTGACGTGGCGCGTCGACGTACCCGACGCAATCACCAGGAAATCGCAGACGCTGGTCTTGCCACGCACGTCGATCTCGATGATGTCGTTGGCCTTGAGGTTCTCGACCGCGACGCGGACGTGCTTGAGCAGGACATCCACCGGCGGCGGCGGATTGGGGAGCTGGGTCTTGATGACGTGCGCTTGATTGTTGGCCAAAGTCGGGCTTCCGGGGACTCGGGGCGAATTATAAGTGGCCGGGCGGCGCGGCAGCAGCAGCCCCATACAGGTGGTTGCGGACGATGTAGCCGGCGACCGCGGGGGGAACCCAATCCTGCCAGGCCACCCCGGCGGCGATCCGCCGGCGCAGTTCGGTGGCCGATTCCGGGGTGGCCGGCTGGCGCAGGCGGAAAGCCAGTCCGGCAGGCGCATCATTCAGGGCGCGGGGAGATGCGGTGAAACGCGATCCGAACTCGGCCGCCAACTCGGGTGACATCGCGCCATCGAGATCGAACCCCGGGCGTTCGGCAATCACGAAATGCGTGAGTTTCGGCAACTCGCGCCACTCCTTCCAAGTCGGCAGGCCGAGGAAACTGTCGGCCCCGACCAGCAGCGCCAGCGGCGCGCGATCCCCAATCTCCCCACGCAACTCGCGCAGGGTATCGATAGTCCAGGACGGTGTATCGCGGCGCAGTTCGCGTTCGTCGACATCGATGCCGACGAGGCCAGCCACCGCCAGTTCGCACATCCGCGCACGATCGGCGGCATCCACGGACGTCGGGCCCTTGTGCGGCGGATCGCGCGCCGGCAGCAGCGACACTTCGCCATGCAGGACATCGCGCGCGTGCAGCGCCACCGCGAGATGGCCCTTGTGGATCGGATCAAAGGTGCCGCCGTAGAGGATGCGCAGCGTCGTCACGTCAGGCGTGCGCAGCGATCAGCTTGAATGCACGTGGTTCCGCCACCGCCAACAACACGCGTTCCAGCAACTGCCAGGGGTCGCCCGCTGCGCGCCCTTTCGATGCGCGATCGACGCGTCCGATTTCAGCAAGCAAGGCATCCCAATGTCCCGCGGCATGTCGTCCGAGCGCACGCTTGTACACCGCCTGCTTGCTGTCCCAGACGCGCTGCGCCTTGAACTCCGCCATCAGGTTGCCGCCACGCGCCTGCACCCGCGACAGCGCAGCCAGACGCTGCAGTTCCATCACCACCATGCCGAGCAAGGCCGGCACCGCCAGCCCTTCCGCGCGCAAGGTTGCCAGCATGCGCGCGACCAGCGCCGGCTGTCCGACCAGTGCGGCATCGACCAGTCGGAACACGTCGAAACGCGCGGCATCGGCGACCAATGCATCCATTCGCTCGACACCCAGCACTTCCCCCTTGTCGACCAGCAAGGCAAGCTTGTCGATTTCCTGCGCTGCCGCCAGCAGGTTGCCTTCGGTGCGTCCGGCCAGATGCTCCACCGCACCGCGTTCGGCCTGCACGCCTCGCAGGCGCAAGCGTCGCTCGATCCACTCACTCCATTCGTGCGGCTTCACCGGCCACGCGATCGCGATGTGACCGATGCGTGCGATGGCTTCGCTCCACTTGCCCGCATGCGACTTGCTCCACTCGTTCGCCGTCACCAGCAGGATGGTGTCGACGGGCGGATCGGCGCAGAACTGCGAGATCACTTCGGCGCCATCCTTGCCGGGCTTGCCGGTGGGCAGGCGCAGATCGATCAGGCGCAATTGGCTGAACAAGCCCATCGCCTGGAAACTCGCGGTGACCTGATCCCAGTCGAAGCTGCGATCGTCGGCCTCAAACACTTCACGTTCGGTGCAACCCTCGGCACGCGCCTTCGCGCGGACGGCGTCCGCGGCTTCCAGCACCAGCAACGGTTCGGCGCCGGCGATCAGATAGGCCGGGCGCAGCGGTTCGCGTTCGAGTTGCGCCGCCAGTCGATCGGGCTTGAGTTCCACTCGAACCTGCCAGTGCGCCTGTTACTGGCCCTGGCGATTGATCTTGCGCGAGACCGCATCGATCCGGCGCATCACCGATCCCGCCATGTCGCGGCGCATTTCCTTCGCCAGCAATTCGTGCTCGCTGGCCTTGCCGACGGCATCGGCTGCGGGCGCAACGTAATCGCGGGTGAGTTCGATCGCCTGCTGCGGCACCACGTCCTTGCCGTTGGCGCCGCGCAACGCGAAGATCACCGCATAGCGCAGGCTGAATTCCTGGGCACGACCGTACTGGTCGAGCGAGATCGGAATATCGCCCCAGCGCTCGGAAATCACTTCCAGCGTCGCCACGCCCACCGATTCCTTGGGATCGGCCGGCACCGCGCCCGCGCGCGTCATCGACTCGGACAGCATTTCCGCCAGCGGACTGTAGGGATCCGCGCTGACCACCCGCACCGGGCCGAGGTCGGATGGCAGCTGCACCGCGTCGCGCAAATGGAATCCGCAGCCGGACAGGGCCAGGGCAAGCATGGGAACAAGGAACCTGGAAACAGCCGGTTTCTTCATGGGCTCGGGATCGCGATGCGGTCGGAGGCGCCAGTGTAGCGCCGCGACCGGGAACGGGTTTTAACCGGCAACAATATTGACGATCTTCCCTGGCACCACGATCACCTTGCGGATGGTCTGGCCTTCAAGGAACTTCGCGGTGTTGGATTCGGCCATCGCCGCGGCCTCGATCGCCTCGCGCGTGGCATCGACCGCCATCTCGATGGTGCCGCGCAGCTTGCCGTTGACCTGCACCGCCAGCGTCACGCTGGTGCGGACCAGCGCGCCCTGGTCGGCCTGCGGGAACGGCACGTCTTCCAGCACCGCTTCCGGATGGCCCAGCGCCTGCCACAGCGCATGGCTGATGTGCGGCGTCACCGGGTTGAGCATCAGCACCAGCGCGTCAAGCGCCTCGTGCCAGACGGCGCGGCCCTGCGGGCTGTTGTCGTCATAGCGCGAGATCGCGTTGAGCAATTCCATCAGCGCGGCGATCGCGGTGTTGAAGCTGTGGCGGCGACCGTAGTCATCACCGACCTTGGCGATGGTCTCGTGGACCTGGCGGCGCAACGTGCGTTGGGCATCGTTCAATTGCGCTGCATCAAGCTCGGGATGATCCGGCCCCTCGACGTGGCGATGCACTTCGCGCCAGACGCGGCGCAGGAAGCGACTCATGCCTTCGACGCCGGCTTCGCTCCATTCCAGCGATTGCTCCGGCGGTGCCGCGAACATCGAGAACAGGCGCACCGTGTCGGCACCGTACTGCTCGACCAGCACCTGCGGATCGACGCCGTTGTTCTTCGACTTCGACATCTTCTCGGTCCCACCGATCTGCACCGGCTTGCCGTCCGACTTCAGGGTCGCACCGATGATGCGGGCGCGCTCGTCGCGTTCCAGCTCGACATCGGCCGGGTTGATCCACTCCTTGGAACCGTCGCCATTCTCGCGATAGAACGTTTCGGCGATCACCATGCCCTGGCTCAACTGGTTCACCACCGGTTCGTCGCTGGTGACCATGCCCGCATCGCGCATCAAACGGTGATAGAAACGGAAATACAGCAGATGCAGGATCGCGTGCTCGATGCCGCCGATGTACATGTCCACCGGCAGCCAGTAGTTGGCACGATCATCAACCATGTCGCGTGCGCCTGGCGAGGTGTAGCGCGCGTAGTACCAGCTCGACTCCATGAAGGTGTCGAAGGTGTCGGTTTCGCGTTCGGCCGCGCCGCCGCATTGCGGGCAGGTCGTCTTGCGCCATTCGGGATCGGCCTTGATCGGCGATCCGGTGCCCATGAATTCGACGTCTTCCGGCAGCACCACCGGCAACTGGTCTTCCGGCACCGGCAACGCGCCGCACTTGGCGCAGTAGATCACCGGAATCGGGCAACCCCAGTAGCGCTGGCGCGACACGCCCCAGTCACGCAGGCGGAAGTTGACGCGACGTTGGCCGCGACCATCGGCCTCGAACTGTTTCGCCAGCGCCGCGAAGGCCTGGTCGTAATCCATGCCGTTCAAATCGCCGGAGTTGATCAGCCAGCCGCGTTCGGTGGCCGCGCCGTCATCGTTGATCGAACGCAGGTAGTCGGACACCACCTGCACCGCGGCGTCGTTTTCATAGACGTCGAGCGCGGTCTGCACGCCGAGCGCCGCCTGCATCACGTCGGAATGCTTCTGTTCGTGCGTGGAGATTTCCTCCAGCGCGTCGCGCACCGGCAGCGGCACGATCACCGGCTTGATCGGCAGGCCATAGGCCTTGGCGAATTCCCAATCGCGTTCGTCATGCGCCGGCACCGCCATCACCGCGCCGGTGCCGTAGCCCATCAGCACGAAGTTGGCGACGTAGACCGGCACGTCTTCGCCGGTGACCGGATGGATCGCCCACTGGCCGGTCGCCATGCCGCGCTTTTCCTGCGTTTCCAATTCGGCTTCGGACACGCCACCCTGCTTGAGGTCGGCGATGAAGGCAGCGAGTTCCGGATTGTTCGCCGCCGCCTTCTTCGCCAACGGGTGTTCACCGGCGATGCTGATGAAGGTCACGCCCATCAGCGTGTCGGGACGCGTGGTGAACACGGTCAGCGGTTCGACTTCGCCATCGACGCGGAACTGGATTTCCAGGCCTTCGCTGCGGCCGATCCAGTTGCGCTGCATGGTCTTGACCGAATCCGGCCAGCCCGGGAGTTCATCCAGCCCGTCAAGCAATTGCTGCGCGTAATCGGTGATGCGCAGGAACCATTGCGGAATCTCCCGCTTCTCGACGACGGCGCCAGTGCGCCAGCCGCGACCATCGATCACCTGTTCGTTGGCGAGCACGGTCTGGTCGACCGGATCCCAGTTCACCACCGCGTTCTTGCGATAGGCGATGCCCTGCTTCATCAACCGGGTGAACATGCGCTGTTCGTGCACGTAGTAGTCGGGACGGCAGGTGGCGAACTCGCGCGACCAGTCGATCGCATAACCCATGCTCTTGAGCTGGGCGCGCATGTGCTCGATGTTGGCGTAGGTCCACTTCGCCGGCGCAGTCTTGTTCTTGATCGCGG
>JAFEBZ010000001.1 GCA_018242405.1 Pseudomonadota bacterium
CCCGGAACAGAGTCTTGCCGATCCGCTGGGCAAGCGCGGCACGGAGTTGCACCAGTGGATGTTCGAAACGCGGATGTTCCACGAGATGATCGGCAAGCCCGGTGGCGAGACCGGCGTCGACAACGATTACGCACAACGATCGATGGCGGGCTTCGGGGCCTTCATCCTCGGTCGCAACATGTTTGGGCCGATCCGGGGCGACTGGCCCGATGATGCCTGGAAGGGTTGGTGGGGCGATGATCCGCCGTACCACGCGCCTACCTACATCCTCACCCACCATCCGCGCGAATCGATCGTGATGGAAGGTGGCACCGTCTTCCATTTCGTCAGCGATGGCATCGACAGCGCGTTGCGACAGGCACGCGCGGCCGCGGGCGATCTCGACGTCAAGATCGGTGGCGGTGTCTCCACCGTGCGCCAATACCTGCAGGCTGGCGCCATCGATGAATTGCATTACGCGATCTCGCCGGTCGTGCTTGGCCAGGGCGAGGCGATGTTTGCCGGGATCGACCTGCCAGCAATGGGCTATCGCGTGACCGAACAAACGACCACTCCGAAGGCGATGCATGTGGTGATGTCACGGTGAGGCGTCTGTTTCTTGCGATTGCCCTGATGCTGTCATCTGTCGCGATACCTGCCGGCGCCGCGACAAGTACCACGGATGCGTCGATCGCATGGCGCGATATCCTCGACATGCACGGTTCGCCGCGCGATGCCAAGGATCGCAGCTTCAACATCTTCTTCGATGCCGGCGCCTGGCACGGTTACAGCCTGCCGCCAACGGGCGATGCTCGGTCCGGATTCGCCGGGCCGTTCGTGCACAGCCTGAGGGGAGGGCAGTGGACCGGAACGCGATTTGCGCGCGTTGAGTTGAAGGATGCGACATCGCATCGCGCCATTGAACTGATACCGATCGACAACCATGCCGAACCCGGTACGCTCGAACGCAGGTTCCGCGGCGACGGCATCACCCTGCGCCAGACGTTGTTCTTCCCCGATTCGTGGCGGGCACTGGTTCGGATCGACATTGCATCGGATCGCGCGCGCGGGATCGAAGTCTCGCTCTCCGGCGACACGTTGATGGGGAAGGGCGATCGGCTCGAGGTTTCCGGAAGCGGCATCGTCCAGATCTTTGCCGATTCACATTCGCGATTGGCGACACGCTGGTTGGGGCAGAAGGGTGATGCATCACAGCCTGCGCTTTCCGGCGACGGTTACCGCATTGCACTGGCGCAACCGCTGCAATTGCAAAAGGGCAGCAGCGCCGACTTGAGTGTCGAGCAATCGCTGCAGTACGACGATCGCGTCGATGCAGTGCCGAGGATCGATCCAGACCAGGCATGGGCGGGCAATCGTACGCGCTGGGACGGATACCTTGCCGCGATCAGGACGCGCCATGTCCCCGGCGTTTCCGATGCCACTGCGCGCCGGGTGATGACGAAGGCGATGATCACGCTGCTCGGCAACTGGCGGGCAGCACGTGGCGACATCCACCACGATGGCGTGATTCCGTCCTACTCGAACCCCGATTTCAACGGCTTCTGGGCTTGGGATTCGTGGAAGCACGCAGCGGCGCTCGCCTGGTTCGCGCCCGATCTTGCCCGCGACCAGATGCGCGCGATGTTCGATTACCAGCGCGTCGACGGCATGGTGCCGGATTGCGTCTTCCTCGACGCGAAAGAGAACAACTGGCGCGATACCAAGCCGCCACTGGCGACGTGGGCGACGCTGGAAATCTGGCGCGCCACCGGCGACAAGGCATTCGTCGCCGGGATGTACGACAAGCTGGTGCGCTATCACCGCTGGTGGTATCGCGATCGCGACCACGACCACAACGGGCTCGCCGAATACGGAGCAACCGACGGCACGCGCATCGCAGCCGCTTGGGAAAGCGGCATGGACAACGCCGTGCGCTTCGACGACGCGAAGATGGTGAAGAACGGCGACGGCGCGTGGTCGATCGACCAGGAATCGGTGGATCTCAATTCCTATCTGTACCGCGAGAAACTCGATCTGGCGACGCTGGCTGGCGTGCTCGGGAAAAACGACGATCGTGCTGCATGGTTGAAGGAAGCTGCGGCGTTGAAACCGCTGATCCAATCGCGCATGTTCGATCCCGCCAGCGGCTACTTCTTCGATACGCGCCTCGGCAGCAGCGAGCGCATCCGTGTTTTTGGTTCCGATGGATGGAGCGCGCTGTGGGCGGGTGTCGCCACGCCGGTGCAGGCGAAAGCCGTGCGACGCGTGATGCTCGATCCGGAGAAGTTCGCCACCCGCATGCCGTTCCCGACACTGGCCCGCGACGATCCGCATTTCTCGCCGATCAAGGGCTATTGGCGCGGCCCGTTATGGATGGACCAGGCCCTGTTCGGCGTCGATGCACTGCGCCGTTACGGCTTTCGCGGCGATGCCGATGCGATGACACGGCGCCTGATCATCAACGCCACCAGCCTGACCGCACAGGCGCCGATGTACGAGAACTACGATCCGCTGACCGGAGATGGTTACCAGTCGCGCAATTTCAGCTGGTCGGCGGCGGCCTTCTATCTCTTGCTGCGATAAGGATTGTCCTTGAGGTAGCCATCGTCCAGCGTGTGCAGGAAGGCGACGATGGCGGCAATCTCATCCTTGTCCAGTCGTGGTTTTGCACCAGGACGCTGGCCATCGAACGGCGGATCACGATTGATGTTGCCGTGGTAGCGCGCCGGGAGATCATCATAAGGAATGACCTTTCCGCGTGCGTCGCGTGAATACCAGCGTTCCGGGGTGATGTCGCGGGTGACGTAGAACTCGATCACTTCGGCGAGGTCGTGGAATTTTCCGTTGTGGAAGAACGTCTGGCGCTGCGTGATGTTGCGCAGCGTCGGCGTGCGGAACAAGCCGCAGTATTCGTCCTGCCCGGCCTTGTCCTTGCGCTCCGGCCCGCAGGCGCCGAGATCGTGGAAGTTCGGGTCGCGATTGCGCGCGATCGCCGGATTGCGCGGAACGGCGAGCGCGATCAATCCGTAATCGGAAAATGCCGGTGGCGTGCCATCGAGAGCGCGCTTGGACAGATGGCATTGCGCGCAGTTGCCCTTGGCTTCGTCATCAAACAGTTCAAGGCCACGCTGTTCCTGCGCGCTCAGCTGTGCGTGGCCGGTCAGCCAGGCATCGTATTTGCTGGTGTATGGGCTGAATTCCGCGTAATCCTCCTCGAATGCACCCAGTGCGCGCGTGACCGCCGCAAACGCCTTGCTGTCGGTCGCGAGCGCATCGTCACCGAGTGCGGCGCGCAATTTCGCTGCATGCGGTGATTTGCGCACGGCATTCGCCACGCCCGCCACGGTATTGCCCATCTCGAACGCTGAAGTCAGCGGAATCGCTGCCTGCTGCGCCCCGGTATCGACGCGTCCGTCCCAGGTCAGGCCACCGGTCGGACCGTTGTCGATCGAATTGTCGGCTTCCTCTTCGGAATCGTGGTGGTGATTGTCGTAGGGCGGAATGCGATTGAGATAGGTCAGCGTTGGCGGCGCACGGAATCCCTGGCTGCGCAACGTGAGGCCGCCCATCTGCACGTCGAGTGTGTTGGCCGGGTTGTAGCGTCGGGCCGGATCGTGGCAACTGGCGCACGATTGCCGTCCCGATGCCGAGAACGAAGAGTCGGAGAAGATCGCCTTGCCGGCATCGCGGAGCAGGGCAGTGCGCTCGCGTGCCGTTGCGTACCAATGCGATGCGGGATCCAATTCGGCTGCCAGCAACACCGCGCTGACCACGCAAAACAACACCGGCAGCAGGTATCTGAAACGGAACATGTGTTATATCGTCGGGCTGACTTCTGACCCGGGGAAACTACCATGCGCAGACTCGAGAAAACCGCGATCGCCATTGCCGTCGGCTTGCTCGCGTCATGCCAGACCATGCCGGGCAAGAACAGCGGAGCAGGGAGTTCGGCCGGCAACAAGGGTGAACCGGGCCTCGATGCCATCCAGACCATCGTGGTGATCTACGCCGAGAACCGCAGCTTCGACAATCTCTACGGAAATTTTCCCGGCGCGAACGGTCTGCAGAACCTCAAGCCCGAGCAATACCTGCAGCGCGATCGCGACGGCAGCATCCTGAAATCGTTGCCGCCGGTGCCGGGGCAGGGCTTGACCGTTGCATCCGACCCCAAGCAGATCACCACCGAAGCGACACGCGGCCATCCCAACCGGGCCTATGCGCTGGATGATCCCAATGGTTACGGCGTGACGATGGATTACAAGCTGCATGACCTGATCCATGCGTTCTACAACCAGCAGATGCAGATCAATGGCGGCAAGAACGACAAGTTCGCCGCGTGGAGCGATGCCGGCGGCGAGGTGATGGGACACTTCGACGGTTCGCAGATGGCGTTGTGGAAGGTCGCGCAGAAGTACGTGCTGGCCGACAATTTCTTCCACGCCGCGTTCGGCTCGTCATTCCTCAATCACCAGTACCTGATCTGCGCCTGCGCACCGTTCGACTTCAAGACCAAGGACGATCCGCAGAAATACCAGAACAACATTTCGATATTGAATGACGATGGCGTCAGCCTGAAGCCCGACGCGAAGAATCCGGCATCGGCCCTCGATGGACCGCCGAAATATGCACGCTATGGCGTGCTGACTCCGGACTTCTATGCGGTCAACACGATGGCACCGCCGTATCCACCGTCGTGGAAACCGGCGCCGAAGAATGCCGGCGAGGCTTATGATCGCAGCACCCTCAGTCCGCAGACTGCCGCCACCATCGGCGATCGCCTGAGCGCGGCGAATATCGGCTGGGCCTGGTATTCCGGTGGCTGGCAGGTTGCGCTGGATGGCGGCAAGCCAGCCGAGAAGATCGCCTTCCAGTATC
>JAFEBZ010000200.1 GCA_018242405.1 Pseudomonadota bacterium
TCGAGCACATCCTCAAGCTGATCGAACGCATCTTCCATGTGACCTTGCTGCCGGAAGACGTCTACTACATCACCGGCCTGCCCACCGACCTGCGCGCGGACACGGTGGCGATCATCGCGGCGGTCGCGCTGGCGATGGCCTTCCTCGCCACCCTGTACCCAGCGTGGCGGGCGTCGCGGACGCCGCCGGCGGAGGCGCTGCGCTATGAATGATCCTGTGAACAGCGGGGAGATCATCCGGGCCGAGAAACTCGGCAAGGTCTACGCGGAAGGCAAGTTGCGCACGCCGGTGTTCGACGGGCTCGATCTGCGCATCGTCGAAGGCGAATCGGTGGCGATCGTCGGCGCTTCCGGCGCCGGCAAGAGCACGCTGCTGCACCTGCTCGGTGGTCTCGACGTACCGACCGCGGGCGAGGTCTATGTCGACGGACAGAAGATGTCGGCGCTCAAGGATGCCGATCGCGGACGATTGCGCAATCGCGCGCTTGGCTTCATCTACCAGTTCCATCACCTGTTGCCGGAATTCACCGCGCTCGAGAACGTGATGCTGCCGGTGATGCTCGGCGGTGCCGGCACGGTGGAGGCAAGCAAGCGTGCGACCACGTTGCTGGAGCAGGTTGGCCTGGGCGGGCGACTGGAACACAAGCCCGGCGAACTCTCCGGCGGCGAACGCCAGCGCGCAGCCGTTGCACGCGCGATGGTCAATGCGCCGAACTGCATCCTCGGCGACGAACCGACCGGCAACCTCGACGATCGCACCGCGGAAACCGTGTTCGAACTGATGCTCGAACTCAATCGCGCCAAGGGCACCAGCCTGGTGCTGGTCACGCACGATCGTCGCCTCGCGCGCCGGCTCGATCGCGTGCTCGAACTGAGCAACGGCCGCCTCCACGAATTGCCTCCGGGCGACGTCTGACATGCACACGGAGACAGGGACGTCGCCACGCATCGGAATCGGGGCAGCGGTCGGACTGTTGGCCGGCGCGATGCTATGCCTGTGGGCGCCGTGGCTGGCGCCGCGCTGGGCATTGATCGCGCTGGCGATCGCCGGGCTGATCCTGTGGTGGAAATTGCCGCGACGCATCTGGATCGCGACGGCGCTGCTCGGATTCGGCTGGGCCGGGATCGTTGCCGGTGCGGCGCTGCAATCGCGCCTGCCGGCGCAACTGGAAGGGCGCGAACTGGTGGTCCAGGGTCGTGTCGACAACCTGCCGGAACAGGACAGCAAGAGCACGCGTTTCCAGTTCATCGTCGATGACGATGCCGCTCAACAGGCGGAATTGCGCGGCAAGCGCATTCGCCTGGGTTGGTATGCCGCGCCGGATCAGCCGCCACCATCGATCGAGGCGGGATCGCGCTGGCGCCTGCACGTCAAGCTCAAGCGTCCGCACGGGCTGCGCAATCCCGGCGTGCAGGATTCCGAGCGCGGCATGCTGGTCGATCGCATCGTCGCCACCGGATCGGTGAAGGGCGGCGAGGGCAACGAAGAACTTGTTGCCGGAAATGGCATTGATGCGATGCGCGACGGCATCGCCCGGCGCATCGATGCAGGAACATCGCCGTCGCGACGCTTCATTCGCGCGCTGGCGGTCGGCGACACTCGTGGTCTCAGCGATGACGACTGGACGATCCTGCGCGCCAACGGCCTGACCCATCTCATCGCCATTTCCGGTTCGCATGTCGCCTTGACCGCGATCCTCGGCTCGGCGCTGGCGTGGCTGTTGTGGCATGTCTTCCCGCGCTTCGGCCGCACGTTGCCACGGCGCTCGGCGATGTTGCTTGCCGGGATCATCGTTGCCGCGTTCTACACCGCACTCTCGGGCGGCGAGGTGCCGACGTTGCGCACCATGCTGATGATGGCGAGCGTCGCTTCCGCGGTACTGTTGCGGCGGCGCATGGGTGCGGTGCAGGCGCTGGTGATCGCCGCGATCGCGCTCACCCTGATCGATCCGCTCAACCTGCTGCGCCCGGGCTTCTGGCTGAGTTTCGCCGGCGTCGCCTGGTTGTCGTGGTGCCTGCGCGAAGGTGGTCGCGGCGTGCTCCGCGAATTCCTCGGTGCGCAGGGCGTGGCCACGCTCGGGTTGCTGCCGTTGTCCATGCTGTTCTTTGCCCAGGCATCGTGGGTATCGCCGCTCGCCAATCTCGTTGCCGTGCCGTGGTGGGGCTTCGTGGTTGTTCCGCTGTCGCTGCTCGGCGTGCTGGCGGATGGCCTGCATCACGGCTGGGGCGCACCGTTGTGGAATCTCGCGGCGTGGTTGTTCGATCTGGCGTGGCCGCTGTTCCAGCGCATCGCCGATTGGCCGCTGGGGCAATCGCGCTTGCCGGAAGCCAGCATCGTGGCGTGGCCGCTGGCCTTGATCGGCGCATTCTGGTTGCTGGCACCACGCAAACTGCCGGGCAAGCCGCTGGCGCTCGCGTTGTGGTTGCCGATGTTCACGCCGCTGCAACCGGCGGTGATGCCGGGCGAAGCGCGGATGCAGGTGATCGATGTCGGGCAGGGGCAGGCGATCGTGTTGCGCACCGCGCATCACGTCATCCTCTACGACGCCGGTCCGGCCACCGATGACGGCTACGATGCCGGCGAAACCGTGGTGCTGCCGGCCCTGGCTGCGCTCGGTGTCGACCACATCGACCTGATGATGCTCAGTCACGCCGACGCCGACCATGCCGGTGGCATGAACGCGGTGCTCGCCGGGATGCCGGTCACGGCGGTGCAGGCGCCACCGAACGCGCCGATCGAAGTCGACACGCATTGCAAGCTCGGCGACCATTGGGAATGGGATGGCGTCGGCTTCGAGGTGGTTTCGCCGCTGCCAGATTCCGAATACACCGGCAATCCGTCGAGTTGCGTGCTGCGCGTATCCAGCAAGAACCACGCCTTGCTGCTGACCGGCGACATCGACCAGGCGACCGAGCGCGCGATGGTCGAACGCGATCCGCAGGCGTTGCGCGCCGACGTGGTGTCGATGCCGCACCACGGCAGTGCCGGTTCCTCCAGCGATGCCTTCGTCCGTGCGACAGGCGCGGCCTGGGTGATCGCCTCGGCGGGCTACCGCAACAAGTTCCACCACCCCAATCCCAAGGCCGTGGCGCGCTGGACCGATGCCGGAACCCGCGTGCTGGACACTCCGCACGCCGGTTCGGTGCGCGTCGACCTGTCGCCGGAGGGTGTCGTCGTGGCGACCGAGCGGGCGCGGCGGCAGCGTATCTGGGACAGCGGCGGCTGACCCTCGGCTGCGCTGGGCTATCCTATCGGCTGATCCCCCAAGTCCAGGTTGCAGAGTGCTCGAACTGGTGAAGGCCGGCGGTTGGCCGATGATTCCCCTCCTGCTGCTGTCTCTGGCGGCGTTTTCGATCATCGTCGAACGGCTCTGGAGCCTGCGTCGTGCCACGATCCTGCCCCCCGGCCTCGGCGACGAGGTGCGCAACTGGGCGGCGCGTGGTGGTCTCGATCCCAAGCACATCGATTCCCTGCGCGACACCTCGCCGCTGGGGCAGGTGCTGGCTGCTGCACTCGATGTCCGCGACCGCACGCCCGACCAGCGTCGCGAACGCGTCGAGGACGTTGGTCGCCACCAGGTGTTCCGGATGGAGCGCTTCCTCAATGCACTCGGCACGATTGCCGCCATCGGCCCGCTGCTCGGTCTGTTCGGCACCGTGGTCGGCATGATCCAGATGTTCCTCGGCATCCTCGACCACGGCCTCGGCGACGTGAACCAGCTCGCCGGCGGCATCGGCAAGGCGCTGGTATGCACCGCGACCGGCATGATCGTCGCGATTCCGGCGCTGATCGCCCATCGCTGGCTGAAGCATCGCATCGCCAGCTACATCATCGATTTCGAGCATGAAGTGATGCTGCTCGACGACGTGCTCGACGAGCGCCGCGAACTCGCTGCCAAGATCGGCGCGAACGGCTGACATGCGCATCCGCGACCGCGAGCAGGACGACATGTCGGAGATCAACCTGATCCCGTTGATCGACGTCATCCTCTGCCTGATCATCTTCTTCGTGATCACGACGACGTTTGCATCGCGCAACGTGCTGCGCCTGCAACTGCCGCGCGCAGAAGGCGAGGCGCCGCCGCAGAAAGACAAGCCGCTGAGCGTGCTGGTGAACGCCGATGGCCATTACTTCGTCGAGGATCGCGAATCGTTGCGCAACGATGTCGACACCCTCAAGCACACCATCACCGAAGTTGCCGGCAACGATCGCTCGCGTCCCGTGCTGCTGCGCGCCGACGCCCGCACCCAGCACCAGGCGGTGGTGACCGCGTATGAAGCGCTGGGCCAGCTCGGTTTCCGCCAGGTGATGATCGCCACCGCGCCGCAGCCGAAGGAAGGTGCGGCGAAATGACGGACAGCGCACGCACGACTCGCGAAACCTATCGGCGACTGCTTGGCTACGCGAAACCCTATCGCGGGTTGCTCGCCGCGGCTTTCCTCGGGATGGCGCTGGAAGCGGCATCAAGCACGGGCATCCTGATCCTGCTCAAGCGGATCGTCGACGACATCTTTGGTGCACGTCACTACATTTACCTGTTTCCGGCAGCGCTGGTTGGCCTGCTGCTGGCGCGTGGTCTGTTCGGCCTGATCGGCGACTACTGCATTGCCCGCGGCGGTCGCAATGTCGCCCGTGATCTGCGGCTGCAGTTGCTGGGCAAGTATCTGCGGATGCCGGGAGCACGCTTCGACCGCGAGCCAGTGCCGGTGATGATCACCCGCCTTGGCGCCGATACCGAGCAAGTGGCGCAGGCCGCGGTTGATGCGCTCAAGGTGATGGTGAGCAATTCACTGAACATCATCGGCACGTTATGGGCGATGTTCCACTACAGCTGGCGTGTGTCGCTGGTGTTGCTGGTGCTGGCGCCGCTGCTGGCATCGATCATGGGCAAGGTCGGGGGGCGCTACCGCCGCCTCAATCATGAAATCCAGACCGCCTCCGCCGACATGCTGCAGTCGGCCGATCAGGCCCTGCATGCCCACCAGGAAGTGAAGACCTACGGCGCGCAGCAGGCCGAACTGTCGCGTTACGCCGAGCAGAACAAGCGCAATGTCAGCCTGTCGCTGAAGGTCGAGGTCACGCGCAGCTCGCTGTCGCTGTTCGTGCAGGTGCTGGGCGCGGTCGGCGTGGCGGTGATGCTGGTGATTTCGACGCACGAAGCCTCCGCGGCCCGCTTGACCAGCGGTACTTTCTTCCTGTTGCTGACATCGATGGTGAATCTGGTGCCGTTGTTGCGCCAGATGACCAACGTGCAAAGCATGCTGCAGCGTGGCATCTCCTCGGCCAATCGCGTGTTTGCCGTGCTCGACGCCGACGACGAACGCGACCAGGGCCG
Source organism: Pseudomonadota bacterium (assembly GCA_018242405.1). Lineage (GTDB taxonomy): Bacteria > Pseudomonadota > Gammaproteobacteria > Xanthomonadales > Xanthomonadaceae > Solilutibacter. Next base: position 5,336 of record JAFEBZ010000200.1, read on the forward strand.
GCTGCCGCTCGAACGCGCGCGCGGCGAACTCGAATTCCGCCACGTCACTGCGCGTTACGACAACCAGCAGGCGGCGGCGCTGGATGATGTCAGCTTCACGGCGCGTCCCGGCACCGTGACCGCGATCGTCGGGCGTTCCGGTAGCGGCAAGTCGACGCTGATCAAGTTGATCCCGCGTTTCTACGAACCGGCGTCGGGCGAGATCCTGCTCGATGGCCAGCCGCTCGATGGCTACCGCCTTGCCGACCTGCGCCGCCAGATCGCGCTGGTCGGGCAACATGTCGCGCTGTTCGACGGCAGCATCGCCGACAACGTCGCCTACGGCGAAATGGCGGATGCCGATGCGTCGCGCGTGCGTCGTGCCATCGAAGGCGCGAACGCCGCCGAATTCGTCGATCGCCTGCCTGACGGACTCGACACCCACGTCGGCGAGCGCGGCGGCAAATTGTCGGGTGGCCAGCGCCAACGCGTCGCCATCGCCCGCGCCTTGCTCAAGGATGCGCCGATCCTGATCCTCGACGAAGCCACCGCCGCGCTCGACAACGAATCGGAACGACTGGTGCAGACCGCGCTCGAGCATTTGATGCCCGATCGCACCACACTGGTGATCGCGCATCGGTTGTCGACCATCGAGCACGCCGACCAGGTGCTGGTGCTCGACCACGGACGCATTGTCGAACGCGGCACCCATCGCGAATTGCTGGCGCTGGGCGGCGTCTATGCCCATCTCCATGCCATGCAGTTCCGGGAGGGCGCGTGAGTCGCGAGCGCCGACCGCCGTCGTGGTGGTTCGGCGATGAAGCGGCGCCAGCGTGGACGGGACCGCTGGAATCCCTGTATCGCAGCGCGTCGTCGCGGCGTCGTCGCGTGCAGCAACGACGTGCGCAATCCGTCGGCATTCCGGTGCTGGTGATCGGCAACCTGATCGCCGGTGGTGCCGGCAAGACGCCGCTGACGATTGCCGTGGTCGAACGCCTGCGCGAGTGGGGTTGGCATCCCGGTGTTGCCAGTCGCGGCTATGGGCGCCGTGATGCGCAACAGGCGCGCTGGGTCGAAGGTAGTGATGATCCCGCGATCGTCGGTGACGAGCCGGTCGTGATCGCGCGCCGCACGAAAGTGCCGGTGCGCGTCGATGTCCGTCGTGCCGATGCCGCGGCGGCATTGCGCGATCGTGGCTGCGATATCGTGGTCTGCGACGACGGCTTGCAGCACTACGCGCTTGCGCGCGACATCGAGATCGAAGTGATCGACGGCGCGCGCGGCTATGGCAACGAACGAATGATTCCGGCCGGCCCGTTGCGCGAACCGGTCGAGCGTGCCGAACGCTGCGACTTCCGCGTGCGCAATCTCGGCAGCGATACCACAGGGAATGGCGAGAACGATTTCGGTGTATGGCCGATGCATCTCATCGCGCAACGCGCTGTCGCCCTGCGCGGCCCGCGCGTGCGTCCGCTCGCAGATTTCGCCGGGCAGCGCGTGCATGCGGTCGCCGGCATCGGGCATCCCGAACGCTTCTTCGACACCTTGCGCCAGCACGGTATCGCGGTCGTGCCGCACGCGTTTCCCGACCATCACGCCTATGTGCCGGAAGATTTCGATTTCTCCAGCCCGTTGCCGGTGCTGATGACGGAAAAGGACGCGGTGAAATGCAGCGTCTTCGCCGGCGAGCACTGGTACAGCGTGCCGGTCGATGCCGAGCTGCCTGCTGCGTTCTGGATCGGTCTGGAAGACCGGGTGCAGCAGTTGCGCCAACTGAGCTTGTTGGGGGCCGAGTGAGCCAGAAATTCGTCGTCGCCATTCCTGCGCGGTTGTCCGCCAGTCGTTTGCCGGGCAAGCCGTTGCGCCTGCTTGGCGGTGAACCCTTGATTCGCCACGTCGCGCGACGTGCACTGGCTGCCGGTGCCGACGACGTGGTGGTCGCCGCGGACGACGCCAGCATCCTCGCCGCACTTGATGGCATCGCGGTGCGTGGCGTGCTGACCCGCGTCGATCACGCCTCGGGGACCGATCGCCTTGCCGAATGCGCGCGGCTCGCCGGCTGGAGTGACGACACCCTGGTGGTGAACCTGCAGGGCGACGAACCGTTCGCGCCGGTGTCGGGCATTCGCGAGGTCGCCAAAACGCTGGCGGACAGTGGCGCCGAGATGGCGACGTTGGCGGCACGGATCGACGATCCCGAACAGTTGTTCGATCCCAATACCGTCAAGCTGGTGTGGCGCGATCCTGCCGGTGACGCGCGATGGCGCGATGTCATGTATTTCAGCCGTGCGCCGATTCCCTGGCATCGCGATGCCTTCGCCCAGAACAAACGCGTGCTGATGCCGGGGCAGTGCCTGCGCCACATCGGCATCTACGCCTATCGCGTCGGTTTCCTGCAGCACTTCGCGACGATGCCGCAGGGCATGCTGGAGCAGCTGGAATCACTGGAACAATTGCGCGTGCTGGAAGCGGGATTCCGCATCGCCGCCGCACTGGCGCCGGAATCGTTCCCGCCGGGCGTGGACACGCCGGAAGATCTCGCGCGCGCCGAGGAGCATCTCGCGCAAAGGGCCGCATAATGGTGCCGTGACCAGCGCCGAACACACTCCCTTCGACGGCAAGGCCTTCGTGCGCGACCTGACCAGCGCGCCCGGCGTGTATCGCATGTACGCGGCCGACGATACCTTGCTCTACGTCGGCAAGGCGGCTTCGCTCAACAAGCGCGTCGCCAGCTACTTCAACAAGGCGCTGACCATCCGCATCGCAACCATGGTCGGCCAGATCGCGCGGATCGAAGTCACCGTGACCCGCACGCCGGCCGAGGCGCTGATCCTCGAGAATCAGCTGATCAAGACCTTGAAGCCGCGTTACAACGTGATGTTGCGCGACGACAAGAGTTATCCCTACGTCCTGCTGACGCAGGAAGAATTCCCGCGGGTGGCATTGCATCGAGGGCCGCGCGCGATTCCCGGCAAGTATTTCGGGCCGTATCCCAGCGTGTATTCGGTGCGCGAGACCCTCAACTTCATGCACCGCCTGTTCAAGCTGCGCAATTGCGAGGACAGCGTGTTCCGCAACAGGACGCGACCGTGCCTGCAGTACCAGATCGGTCGTTGCACCGCACCCTGCGTCGGTCTGATCGATGCGGCGAGTTACGCGCACGATGCCCATCGTGCAGAACTGTTCCTGTCCGGCCGCAGCGAGGAACTCGGACGCGAACTCACCGCCGAAATGGAAGCCGCCAGCGCGCGCCTCGATTTCGAAGGCGCCGCGCGCCTGCGCGACCTGCTCACCGGCGTGCGCAAACTGCAATCGCATCATTCGCTGGGCAACGACGGCAACGACACCGACGTGCTCGCCTGCGTGCTGCGCAATGGCCACGCCTGCGTGATGCTGCTGTCGTGGCGCGATGGCCGCAACCTCGGCACGCGATCGTTCTTCCCCAAGCTCAATGGCGAAGATTCCGCCGCCGAAGTGCTGGCTGCCTTCGTCTCCCAGTATTACGGCGACCATCCGCCGCCGCGCGAGGTCTGGCTCGACCAGGACATTCCCGAGCGTGAACTGATCGAGGAGGCGCTGAACGAAGCCTCGATCCACAAGGTGCGCCTGCGTTTCCGCTTTCGCGGCGAACGTGCGGCGCAGGTCGATTTCGTGCGGCGCAATGCCGATGTCGCGTTGTCGTCCGAGCTTGCCAGCAATGCGGCGCAGAAGGCGCGGCTGGATTCGCTGTGCGAACTGCTGGGACTGGATGCGCCGCCGCATCGCATCGAGTGCTACGACATCAGCCACACCATGGGCGAGGCGACCGTCGCCTCGTGCGTGGTCTTCGACGAGAACGGGCCGGTGCGCGGCCAGTACCGGCGCTTCAATATCACCGGCATCACGCCCGGCGACGATTACGCCGCCATGCACCAGGTGCTGACTCGGCGTTTCAAGCGAGCGATGGACAGTCTTGCCGAGGGCGAGGCCCCGGCGAATCCGATTCCCGATTTGCTGCTGATCGATGGCGGCACCGGCCAGCTGGCGCAGGCGAGGGCTGTGCTGAACGAACTCGACGTCCAGGGCGTGGCGATGATCGGCGTCGCCAAGGGCCCGGAACGCATCGCCGGCGACGAGACCCTGGTGCTCCCGAATGGCCGCGAACTGCATCCGGGCAAACAGTCGCCCGGCCTGCA
>JAFEBZ010000201.1 GCA_018242405.1 Pseudomonadota bacterium
ATGCCGCACTCGGCGAATTCGCGCGCGTTCTGCAGCATGCCTTCGTAACCGTCCGGCGCGACGATGCCGATGGTGACGCCCTTGACGTCGCGCACGTGGTTGAGGTGGCTGTCGCCCATCGCGCCGGGATGGAACGCGGTGATCTGGTTGTTGTCGTGATCGGTGGTGATGAAGCACTGCGGCGTGAACTGTTCTTCCAGCACGCGCACTTGATCAAGACGAATGTCGAAGTTCTCGAGATGCGTGCGATACGGCGCGAAATCCTGGCCAACGGTTGCCATCGGGATCGGGTCGCCGCCAATCAGCTTGAGGTTGTAGGCGATGTTGCCGGCGCAACCGCCGAATTCGCGGCGCATGCGCGGCACCAGGAACGAGACGTTGAGGATGTGGACCTTGTCCGGGAGAATGTGGTTCTTGAATTGGTCCGGGAACACCATGATGGTGTCGTAGGCGAGGGAACCACAGATCAGTGCGGACATTGGGTCGGGCTCGTTCTTGCGTGGATGGGCAAATCCGGGAAAGGGTAACCCGGGGCAGGCGGAAGGGCCAAGAAACGCCCGCCGGATAACGCGCTGGGAACACGTGGAGGCCGCATTTTTGGTAGGCTTGCCGACTTCCCCCGACCCCCTCCCCAGGCCCTGATTCGATGTTCAAAAAGCTCCGCGGCATGTTCTCAAATGACCTCTCCATCGACCTGGGGACGGCCAACACCCTGATCTATGTCCGCGGGCAGGGAATCGTGCTGAACGAGCCGTCGGTGGTGGCCGTGCGCCAGGACCGGACCTCGGGCCAGGCGCGCTCGGTGGCGGCTGTAGGCAGCGATGCCAAGCAGATGCTCGGTCGTACCCCCGGCAACCTGACCACCATCCGCCCGTTGAAGGACGGGGTGATCCCCGATTTCACCTACACGGAAGAGATGCTCAAGCACTTCATCCGCAAGGTCCACAAGTCGCGCTTCCTGCGCCCGAGCCCGCGCGTGCTGATCTGCGTGCCCTGCGGCTCGACCCAGGTGGAGCAGCGCGCGATCAAGGAGTCGGCGCTGGAAGCCGGCGCCCGTGACGTGTCGCTGATCGAGGAGCCGATGGCCGCGGCGATCGGTGCCGGCATGCCGGTGACCGAGGCGCGCGGTTCGATGGTCATCGATATCGGCGGCGGCACCTCGGAAGTCGCGGTGATCGCCCTCAACGGCATTGTCTACGCCCAGTCGATCCGCGTCGGCGGCGACCGTTTCGACGAAGCCATCATCAATTACGTGCGCCGCCACCACGGCATGCTGATCGGCGAAGCAACGGCCGAGCGCATCAAGATCGAGATCGGCTGCGCCTACCCGCAGGAACACACCCGGTCGATGGAAATCTCCGGCCGCAACCTCGCCGAAGGCGTGCCCAAGGTCCTGACCATCAGTTCCAACGAAATCCTGGAAGCCCTGCGCGAACCGCTGGCATCGATCGTCGCCGGGGTCAAGCAGGCGCTGGAGCAGACGCCGCCGGAACTGTGCGCGGACGTCGCCGAGCGCGGCATCGTGCTGACCGGTGGCGGTGCGCTGTTGCGCGATCTCGACCGCCTGCTGAGCGAGGAAACCGGGCTGCACGTGCAAGTGGCGGACGATCCGCTCACCTGCGTCGCCCGTGGTGGTGGCCGAGCGCTGGAATTGCTCGACGCCCACGGCAACGAGTTCTTCGCCGGCAACTGAGCGTGTGACCGCCTATCCCGGTCCCGCAGCGCCACGTGCCGAGAGCATCGCGGACACGCTGCGCCTGCTCGCCTATCTGGCCGCCTGCATCGTGCTGATGGCGTTCGATCGCCATGGCGGCGTGATGCAGCGCGTGCATGCCTCGCTGGAACTGGTGGCCCAGCCGGTGTGGAAACTGGCGGGCCTGCCGGGACGCATCGGCGTGGAAATGCGCAACAACGCAGTGACCCGCAGCCAGCTGATCAAGGACAACGCCGAACTGCGCAATGCGGTCGCGGTGGCCGGCGCACGCATGGCGCGCCTGCAGTCGGAACAGGCCGAGAACGAACGCCTGCGCAGCCTGCTCGGCGCCTCGAAGCGCGGGCGCCTCGACGTGCAGCTGGCGCCGATCCTCGACATCGATCTTGATCCCACCCACCAGCGACTGGTGCTCGATGCCGGTTCCAACCAGGGCGTGCACCCCGGCCAGGTGGTGATTGATGGCGGCGGCATCCTTGGCCAGGTGACCACGGTGCAGCCGATCACCTCGACGGTATTGCTGATCACCGATCCCGACCACGCCATCCCGGTGGAAGTGGTGCGCACCGGCATTCGCCTGATCGTCTACGGGCGCGGCAATCGCCTGGTGCTGGGCAACATCCCGCGTTCGGCCGACATCAAGGTCGGCGATCGCGTGCAGACCTCGGGCCTTGGCGGACGTTTCCCCGCCGGTTTCCCGGTCGGCACCATCACCAAGCTGAAACTCGACGACAGCCGCGCCTTCCTCGAGGCCGATCTCGCGCCGGCGGCGCAACCCGATCGTGGCCACGAAGTGCTGTTGCTGCGCACGCTGCCCACGGCTCCGGTGTTCAAGCCGGTGGAATTGCCGGAGCGCGATGCCAAGCCGGCGCAGGACAAGACCAAGGGCAAGTCCAAACCGCAGAGCGACATGGAACCGGTGGAGGACGCGCCATGATGCGGCGGCGCACGCGCCTGCTGCAGGCGGCCAGCATCGCCATCGCGCTGTTGCTGGCCTTGCTGCCGTTGCCCGATGCGGTCGTGCCGTTCCGCCCGTTCTGGATGGCGCTGGTGCTCGCCTACTGGGTGCTCGAGCACGGCGACGATACCGGCCTCGGTTTCGCGTTCTTCATCGGCCTGCTGCTTGACGTGGTGCAGGGAACCTTGCTCGGCGAATACGCGCTGCGACTGGTGGTGATCGCGTTCCTGCTCGATCGTTTCCGTTCGCGCCTGCGCTTCTACCCGATCTGGCAACAGGTGCTGGCGATTGCCGCGCTGCTGGTGAACGACTGGATCGTCACCGCGATCATCCATGCCTTCCTCGGCCAGCCGCAGCATGCATTCGCGACGCTGGGATCGGCGGCGGTCGGCGCGGTGATGTGGGGGCCGCTGCACGCGTTGCTGGCGACGCTGGATCGCGGGCGGCGCTGATGGCGTCGCGACGCAGCGCAATCAAGAACCAGGCGCTCGAGGTCGAGCAGTTCCGTCGGCGTGCGTTCATCGCGTTCGCGGCGGTGGTGGTGGGCTTGCTCGTGCTCGGCGGCTGGTATTTCCGCATGCAGGTGGCGCAGCACCGGATGTATTCGGCCGCAGCCGAAGCCAACCAGATCAAGCCGCGGCCGATCGTGCCCGGACGTGGCCTGATCTACGACCGCAAGGGGCGCATCCTCGCCGACAACGTGCCGGAGTTCCGTCTCGACGTGACGCCCGACCAGGTCGACGACATGGCGACGCTGATCCAGCAGTTGTCGATGCGCATCGAACTCAAGCCCGAAGACATCGAGGCGTTCGATCGCGCCCGCGACGCCAGTCGTCCGCATGCGCCGGTGACGCTGAAGGCGCGCCTGACCGACGACGAGATCGCGCGTTTCTCGGTGGACCGCTGGCAATTCCCGGGCGTCGAGGTCGTGCCGTACTTCGGCCGCGTCTATCCCTACAAGGATCTGTTCACGCACATCATCGGCTACGTCGGCCGCGTCGATGCGCGCGACAAGGAAAGGATGAAGTCGCTCGATGCCGCCTTTAGCCATGTCGGCAAGACCGGACTGGAGCGCTATTACGAGGATGCATTGCGCGGCAAGGTCGGTTACGAACGCATCGAGACCAATGTCAACGGACGCGCGCTGCGCACGCTTGGCGTGGTGCCGGCGAAGCCGGGTGTCGATCTGCGCCTGAGCATCGATCTCGACCTGCAGCGGGCGATGGTGGAGGCATTCGGTGATCTCGAGGGATCGGCGGTGGCGATCGATCCGCGCACCGGTGGCATTCTCGCGATGGTCAGCCTGCCGTCATTCGATGCCAACCTGTTCGTCAACGGCATCTCGCACGAGGACTACGCCGCGCTGAACGAAAATCCGTCGCGCCCGCAGTTCAATCGCGTGGTACTGGGTGGCGTGGCGCCCGGTTCGACGGTGAAGCCGTTCATCGGCCTCGCCGGTCTCGACAGCGGGCTGCGCACGCCGGAGGACAAGGTGTTGTCGACCGGCATGTTCTACATCCCCGGGGTGAAGCGCGGCTACGGCGATTCGCATCGCGGCGGCCATGGCTGGACCGACCTGCGCAAATCGATCTACGCCTCGGTCAACACCTACTACTACAAGCTCGCGCTCGACATGGGCATGACGCGCTTCGACCAGTACCTCGGAAAGTACGGTTTCGGTTCGCCCACCGGTATCGACATGAACGGCGAAATCGGCGGCATCCTGCCGTCGCCGGAATGGAAGAGCAAACACATCAAGGGCGCGGGGGAGTCGCGCTGGTATCCCGGCGATACCGTGATCAGCGGCATTGGCCAGGGTTTCTGGAAAGTCACGCCGCTGCAGTTGGCGCAAGGCGTCGCCGCGCTCGGCAACGGCGGACTGTTGCGGCGTCCGCATCTGGTGGAAGCGGCGCGCGTCGGTTACGGCGGATCGTGGGGCGAGTTGCCGCAGCCGCAGCCCAAGCGCATCAGCGACAGTCCGGCGCATCTGCAAGTGATCCGCGAAGCGATGATCGGGACCGTGCATAGTCCGGGCGGTACCGCGGGCAACATCCGTGCCGGCCTCACCTACACCATCGCCAGCAAGACCGGTACCGCACAGGTGGTGAGCCGGCGTGGTGCCGCAGCGGTCAATCCGCGCAGTCTGCCGATGAACCTGCGCCATCGCGCGTTGTTCGAGGCGTATGCACCGGCCGACAACCCGACGATCGCGGTGGCGGTGGAGATCGAAGGGGGCGGTTACGGCGCCGATACCGCGGCACCGATCGCGCGCAAGATCATGGATGCGTGGATCACCGGCAAGATGCCGAGCGCCGGCAAGAACGGCAAGGACGTGCTGGCCGATGGCCGCGATCCGATGTTCGCCGACGTTGAAAGCGGCGTGATCGGCAGCGAGCAGTTCCTGGCGCCGGGCACCATCGATGCACTGGAGGATCGCAACAACGAGACCCTGCAGTCCGAGGATCCGGGCGCGACGAATGTCGATGACGTGCAGCCCGCCGACACCACGGAGCAGACACCATGAACCCGTTGCTCCGGATCATCTCGAACTGGGTCGCGCGCCTGTTGCGCACGATCGACCTGCCGCTGTTGGGTGCGCTGTTGCTGTTGATGATCAGCGGCCTGTTGACGCTGTACAGCGCCAGCAACGGCAGCCTGCGCATGGTGGCGGGGCAGGGCTCGCGTTTCGTGATCGGCCTCGGCCTGATGTGGCTGCTGTCGCGCGTCGCGCCACCACGCCTGCGCGCGGCATCGCCCTATGTATATTTGTTGACGATCCTGCCGCTGCTGGCAGTGCTGGTGCTCGGCCGCGGCCATCACGGCAACCTGTGGATCAACCTCGGCATCTTCTATTTCCAGCCGTCGGAACTGATCAAGCTCAGCCTGCCGATGATGCTGGCGTGGTACCTGCACAACTCGGTGCTGCCACCCAACCTGCGCACCATCGCGATTTGCGGTGCGATCGCCGCAGTGCCGATCCTGCTGATCCTCAAGCAGCCCGACTTCGGCACCTCGATGCTGATCACTTGCGCTGCGGTGTTCACGATGTTCCTGGCCGGACTGTCGTGGTGGTGGTTCATCGGTGCGTTCACCTCGGTGGCGGTGGCGGCGCCGGTGGCGTGGTTCTGGTTGCTGCGGCCGTACCAGAAGGATCGCATCATGATCTTCCTCAACCCCGATGCCGACAAACTCGGCGCGGGCTGGAACATCACCCAGTCGAAGATCGCGATCGGTTCCGGTGGCTGGTTCGGCCAGGGCTGGCAACACGGTACGCAATCGCATCTCAACTACTTGCCGGAACACACCACCGACTTCCTGTTCTCGGTACTGGGCGAGGAATTCGGTTGGGTCGGCGTGGCGCTGATGTTCCTCGCCTACATGGTGGTGATCGGTCGTTGCCTGTGGATCGCGATGGAAGCGCGCGATTCCTATTCGCGCCTGCTGGCGGGCACGTTGGGATTGGCGCTGTTCGTCTACGTGATGGTCAACGGCGGGATGATCTCGGGCATGCTGCCGGTGGTCGGCGTGCCGATGCCGCTGTTGTCGTACGGCGGCACGTCGGCGGTGGTGTTGCTGGCGGGCATGGGCCTGGTGATGTCGGTGCGTGCGCACTCGCCACGGCGTACTTGAATGGCGTAGTCAGGATCGCCCGGAAGGTGCGTGATACCCTCCCCGGCGATGACCCGACGCCTTCTTCCTCCCGCCGCGGTATCGCTCATGCTGGCCGCTTGCGCCACGCATGTCCCACCGCCGGCAGCGCCGGTGGCGATTCCGCCGCCCGCTCCCGCACCGGCTTCCGTGCCGGCACCGCAACCGCCACGACCGACCGGTCCGGTTCCCGATCTCGTCGCCGCGCGCCACGATTTCGCGCAGCAGGCCGCCAGCAAATATGGCGTCGATCCGCAGCGCGTCGAATCGGTGCTGGCCACCGCGCAGATCCGCGAGCCGATCATCGCCGCGATGTCGCGTCCGGCCGAAGGCAAGCCGTGGAACGAATATCGTCCGCTGTTCCTCAACACTGCGCGCATCGACGGCGGCAAGGCCTTCATCGCCAAGCATCGTGATGCGTTGAACGCCGTCGAGGCGAAGTACGGCGTGCCCGCCGAGATCATCGTCGCCATCATCGGGGTCGAAACCGGTTACGGTGCCAACATGGGCAAGTATCCGGTCACCGATGCGCTGTACACGCTCGGTTTCCGCTATCCGCGCACCAATGCCCCGGACAAGATCGAGCGCGAGAACATGCGCGAGGCGTTCTTCCGCGACGAGCTGGCGCAATCGTTCGCGATGGAGAAAGAGGCGCATCTCGACATCACCCAGTTGCGCGGCAGTTATGCCGGGGCGATGGGCTGGGGCCAGTTCATGCCGTCGAGCTATCGCCAGTACGCGGTCGATGGCGATGGTGACGGCAAGCGCGATCTGTTCACCGATCTCGCCGACGTGCTGCCGTCGATCGCCAACTATTTCGTCGGTCGCGGCCAGTGGCAACGCGGCCAGCCGGTGATGGTGCGCGCGACGCGCGATGCCAACGCCCAGCCGATCAATTCCGACAACCGCAGCGAAGCGATGCTGCCGCAGGCCGACCTGGCGAAGATGGGCTATCGTCCGTTGCAGGCGGCGCCGGCCGATCTGCCGGCCAACATCATCACCCTCGATGGCGCCAACGGCCCCGAATACTGGATGGTATTCCCCAACTTCGTCGCCATCACCCGCTACAACAAATCGCCGCTGTATTCGACCGCGGTGTACCAGTTGTCGCAGGTGATCGCCGGTCATCCGGTGCCCGGCGCATGATGCGTCGCGCGCTCGCCGTCGCGTTGCCGCTGGCGCTGGCCGCGTGCAGTTCGACGCCACCGAAATCGTCGTCGCCGGCGCACGGGACGACGATTGCGAAAACCGCGCCGCGCACGACTTCGTCATCGACGAACACGAGGCCGACATCATCGCCCTATGCGCCGGCGCAGGAAGATACGAGCAAGCGCGGGCAGATGGTCGGTGATCTCTATCGTCCCGACATCAAGGACAGCGTGCCGGGCGAAATTCCCGACGTGAACCGCATCCCCGAACCGGTGGTGAAAGCCGAGCCGCGCTCGAAGCGCGGCAACAAGACCTACGCCGTGCTCGGCAAGAGCTACAACGTGCTTGACGATGCCCGCGGCTATTCGGAAACCGGGATCGCCTCGTACTACGGCAACAAGTTCCACGGACGCCAGACCTCCAATGCCGAGGTGTACGACATGTACGCCTTCACCGCGGCGCATCGCACGCTGCCGTTGCCCAGCTACGCGCGAGTGACCAATCTCGACAACGGCAAGTCGGTGGTGGTACGCATCAACGATCGCGGTCCGTTCCATTCCAACCGCCTGATCGACCTCAGCTACGCCGCGGCGGTGAAGCTCGGTTATCGCGAGAAGGGCACGGCGCGCGTGCGCGTGGATGCGTTGACGCCGGAGGAAAGCACCGAAACCGACCAGGCCATCGAACTGGCGGCGGCATCGAAACGCGATCCGGCGGCGCAGGCGCAACTGGCGCAGCAGGTCGCCGATGGCAAGGTGCCGGCCGGCGTCGCGCTGGCGAGTTCGCCCTCGGTGGCGCAGGACTATCGCTTCGACATGATGCAGAACGGCAAGGTGATGACCTCCGCCGAATTCGACGCCTGGATGAAGGCGCGCGGACTGCACGTCGCCACCGGCAAGCCGGGCACGCCCGAACCGCGCATGGCCGCGGTGGTTCCGGCAGTGACGCCGCCTGCGGTCACGCAAACGATCGCGGCATCGGCTCCGGTTGTCCCGGCGGCGGCCAAGCCGGCACCGGTCCAGGTGGCCTCGGCAGCCACATCTGCTCCTTCCACCGTAGCTTCCGGCCCGACCCTGCAGGTCGCCGCCTTCGCCAACCAGCAGAACGCCGAACACGCGCTGGAGCTGGTCCAGCACGCCGGCGTCGCCAATGCCCGCATCGTCGAGGGCTGGTCGAATGGCCGCCGCTACTGGCGCCTGCGCGTCGCCGCGATGAACACATCAGAAGTCCCGGAGCTGTCTGCCCGCATTTCCGGCCTCGGATTCGGGACGCCGCAGCCCGTCCGCGACTAAACTTGTCATCTTGGCTGCTTCGCGCGGCCATTTCTCCCGCATTTGCCGATCGATTCCCGAACATGACTTCCAGACCTGTTGCCGTCCTTTCCGTCGCCGCACTCACCGCCGCCTTTGGCATCGCCTTCGCGCAGACGCCCGCGCCTGCCCCGGCTGCCAATGCCGCGCCTGCCGCGGTCACCAGCGGTGAACTGCCGATCCCGACCGCGCCGGCACCTGCGGTTTCCAAGGCCTGGGTGGTGATGGATTACGCGACCGGCCAGGTGCTGGCGGGCGAGAACATCGATACCCAGCTCGAACCGGCCAGCATCACCAAGGTGATGACCAGCTACGTGATCGCCGCGGAAATGGCCAAGGGCAAGGTCAAGGGCACCGATCCGGTGATGATGACCGAGCACGCCTGGAAGACCGGCGGCGCCGGTACCGATGGCAGCTACAGCGGTTTCGAAGTCAACAAGACCGCACCGCTGGAACAGATGGAAACCGGCATGGTGGTGCAGTCGGGCAACGACGCTGCGATCGCACTGGCCGAACACGTCGCCGGCAGCGAGGAAGCCTTCGCCCAGCTGATGAACAGCTATGCCGCCAAGATCGGCATGAAGAACAGCCACTTCGTCGATCCGACCGGCCTGTCCGCGCAGGGACATCTCTCCACCGCGCACGATCTGGCACTGCTCGGTCGCGCGCTGATCCACGATTACCCGCAGGCTTACGCGCTGAACAAGATCCGCGAGTTCACCGTCGGCCCGATCACCCAGCCCAACCGCAACCTGCTGCTGTGGCGCGATTCCTCGGTCGACGGCATCAAGACCGGACACACCTCCAACGCCGGCTACTGCCTGATGGCGTCGGCGCAGCGTGGCGACCAGCGCCTGATCGCCGTGGTGCTGGGCGATACCAGCGAGAAGCAGCGCGCCGATGACGTCCAGGCGCTGCTCAACTGGGGCTTCCGCTTCTACGAAACCCACAAGCTGTATGACGCCAACGCGCAGGTCAGCGTGCAGAAGGTGTGGAAGGGCGCCAACCCGCAGGTGCGCCTGGGCGTGGCCGAACCGCTGCTGGTCACCGTGCCGCGCGGTCGTTTCGAATCGCTGAAGTCGTCGATGGAAGTGCCGCAGAACCTGATCGCGCCGATCGCGAAGGGCCAGAAGGTCGGCACCATCAAGTTGTCGCTGGATGGCAAGCAGATCGCCGAAGCGCCACTGGTGGCGATCGAAGCGGTCGACCAAGGTGGATTCTTCCGTCGCCTGTGGGACAGCCTGGTCCTGTGGTGGAAGTCGCGCTGAGGCGCGACGCACAAGGAATCGCGACGATGATGGAAATCAAGTCCGACAATCCCGAGCACGGCTTCCAGTTTCCCGGCGTGTTCGAGATCACCGCGATGGGGTCGGCCAGTGCCGGCCTCGAAACGGTGATTCCGGCCCTGCTGGAAGAGGCGGGCATCGAGGTGCTGCGCGAAACCGTCGCCACCCGCGATTCCTCGGGCGGCAAGTACGTGTCGATCAAGCTCAGCTTCAAGGCCGAATCGCGCGCGCAGTACGAAGCCGCGCACATCGCGTTGCGCGAACATCCCGAGGTCAAGTGGACGCTCTAGCTGTCCATGAGATTGTTGTCCGCGAACTCGGGCGCCAACCCTACGAGCCGGTGTGGCGCGCGATGCAGGACTTCACTGATGCGCGCACCGCCGACACCGTCGACGAGTTGTGGCTGGTCGAACACGATCCGGTGTTCACCTTGGGTCAGGCCGGCAAATTCGAACACGTGCTCGCGCCCGGTGACATCCCGGTGATCCACGTCGACCGCGGCGGCCAGGTGACCTACCACGGCCCCGGCCAGATCGTCGCCTATCCGCTGCTCGACCTGAAACGCCTCGGCATCGGCGTGCGCGAATATGTGCACCGCATCGAGCAGGCGATCATCGACACTCTCGGCGAATGGAATATCGACGGCGTCCGTCGCGACGGCGCGCCCGGGGTCTACGTCAACGATGCCAAGATCGCCGCGCTCGGCATCCGCGTGCGTCGCGGCTGCACTTTCCACGGTCTCGCCTTCAACATCACTGGCGAAAGCACGCCACCGTTCTCGCGGATCAATCCCTGTGGCTACATCGGCCTGCAGGTGGTCGCGCTGGACGATCTCGGCGGTCCCGGCGGCATGGCGGCGGTCAAGCCGGTGCTGGTCGCCGAGCTCGCGCGCCAGTTCGGCGTGAAACCTATAATGGCGGCATGAGCGAACCGCGCAATACCGAAGCCCGCAGCATCCCCTTGGCCGTCGTCGAAGGCGGTACGCTCGAGCCGGGCGCCAAGCAGCTGGCCGGCGACAAGATCGGTCGTTCCCCGGTGCAGTTCCAGGATGCGCCTGTGCTGCGCAAGCCCTCGTGGATCCGCGTGCGCCTGCCGTCCGGCAATGCCGTGCAGCAGCTCAAGTCGAAGCTGCGCGAGAACCGCCTCGTGACCGTGTGCGAGGACGCCAGCTGCCCGAACATCCACGAGTGCTTCAGCCACGGCACCGCGACGTTCATGATCATGGGCGACGTCTGCACCCGCCGCTGCAGTTTCTGCGATGTCGCGCATGGCCGTCCCAAACCGCTGGATGCGGATGAACCGCGTCGCCTCGCCGCGACCGTCGCCGACATGGGCCTGCGTTACGTGGTGATCACCAGCGTCGATCGCGACGATCTCCGCGATGGCGGTGCCCAGCACTTCGTCGACTGCATCCGCGAAACCCGCGCCGCCGCGCCGGGCATCCGCATCGAAATCCTGACGCCGGACTTCCGTGGCAAGGGCCGCATGGAACGCGCGCTGGAAATCCTCGCGCAGGATCCGCCGGACGTGTTCAACCACAATATCGAGACGGTGCCCGATCTCTATCGCAACGTGCGTCCCGGCGCCGACTACGCGTGGTCGCTGGAACTGCTCAAGCGCTTCAAGGCCCAGCATCCGCAGATCGCCACCAAATCGGGAATCATGCTCGGCCTCGGCGAGACCCGGGAACAGGTTGAGGCGACCCTGCGCGACCTGCGTGCACACGATGTCGACATGATCACCATCGGCCAATACCTGCAGCCGTCGCCGGCGCACCACCCGGTGCTGCGCTACTGGACGCCGGACGAGTTCAAGGCGTTCGAGGACTACGGCATGGCGCTCGGCTTCGAGCACGTCGCCTCCGGCCCGATGGTGCGTTCCAGCTACCACGCCGACCGCCAGGCCGCCGAAGCGGGCCGCCACGAGGCTTGATCCAGCCTGACTGAACGGCGACTGCCCGCGGGCATGACACGTTGCACTTGCGTTGCGGGTCGGAAACCCCAAATGTGGCAGAGTGAATGGCGGAGTGAACGTTCGCGCATCCCGCGTGTCCAAGCTCCAGATTCGATCTTCGAGGATTCCATGAAGCGACGCAGTGCAGTGTTGGCCCTGGCCCTGGCGATTCCGCTCGCGCTGGGCGCGGCGGTGGTGACCAGCCATCCTTCGGCCACCACCAAGGCGAGTGGCCCGCTTGCCCAGAACACCGACCAGGCGGTGACGGCGCGACTCGTCTACGGCCTGCTCTCCAACAGTCGCTACGCCTACCGCGCGCAGCCGCTGGATGAAGCGCTGTCGAAGGAAATCTTCAAGAAGTATTTCGACCTCCTCGACGGCAACAAGATGTATTTCACCGCCGATGAAGTGGCCGGTTTCGAGGCGCAGCGCGTCGGCTTCGACGCCGCGTTCCGCAATGGCGACATGAAGGTGCCGTTCGCCATCTTCGAGGCCTATCGCAAGCACGCGCGCGAACGCGTGGCTTTCCAGCGATCGCTGCTCAACCAGGACATCTTCAAGTTCGACGGCAACGACCGTTTCGACTATGACCGCGAGAAAGCCGCGTGGGCCGACAAGGCGACGCTCGACACGTTGTGGAAGGAGTCGGTGCGCAACGACTGGCTGCGCCTGAAGCTGGCCGGCAAGCAGCCCGACGACATCCGCAAGACGCTCGACAAGCGCTACGCGAACAATCTCAAGGGCATCGACGAGCTGGATTCGGAAGACGTCTTCCAGCTGGCGATGAACGCCTACGCCAACGCGACCGATCCGCACACCGACTACTTCAATCCGCGTGCGGCCGAGCGCTTCAACCAGCAGATGTCGCTGTCGCTGCAGGGCATCGGCGCGCAGCTGCAGAAACAGGACGACGTGGTCGTGGTGCGCGAACTGGTGCCGGGTGGTCCGGCCGCGATCAGCAAACTGCTGCGCCCGGGCGATCGCATCGTCTCGGTCGGGCAGGGCGGTTCCGGTGCACTGGAAGACGTGATCGGCTGGCGCATCGACGACGTGGTCGAGAAGATCCGCGGCAACAAGGGCACGCGCGTGCGCCTCGGCATCGTGCCGCCTGGCGCGCCGGTCGACAGCAAGCCGCACGTGATCGCGCTGACGCGTGACATCGTCAAGCTCACCGAAGACGCCGCCAAGGGCGAGCTGATCAATCTTCCGGCTGCCAACGGTGCGCCGGCGCGCAAGATCGGCGTGATCAAGTTGCCGAGCTTCTACGAGGATTTCAGCGCGCGTCGCAGCGGCAACGACTACGCCTCGGCATCGCGCGACATCAAGCGCCTGCTCGAAGGCTTCAAGGCGCAAAAGGTCGATGGCGTGGTGCTGGACCTGCGCAACAACGGCGGCGGTTCGCTGGGCGAGGCGGTGCGCATCACCGGCCTGTTCATCGACACCGGCCCGGTGGTGCAGATCCGCCAGTCGGGTGGGCGCGTCGAGGTGGATGGCGATGACGAGACCGGCGTGACCTGGTCCGGTCCGCTCGCGGTGCTGGTGAATCGCGGTTCGGCCTCGGCTTCGGAAATCCTCGCCGGCGCGATCCAGGATTACGGTCGCGGCCTGATCATCGGCGAGACCACCTTCGGCAAGGGCACGGTGCAGAACCTGGTCGATCTCGATCGCATGCCGAGCGCGCGCAAGACCCAGTTCGGCCAGGTCAAGATGACCATCGCGCAGTTCTTCCGGCCGTCGGGTTCGAGCACGCAGAACAAGGGTGTCGAACCGGACATCCACTTCCCGGTGACGGTCGATGCCAGCAGCTTCGGCGAGAGCATGTACGACAACGCCCTGCCGTGGTCGAGCATTCCGGCGGCGCCGCACCTGCAGTACGGCGTGTTCGCGCCGATCCTGCCGCAGCTTGACGCCAGCCACGACGCGCGCATCAAGAGCGATGTCGAATACCAGTGGCTGCTGCAGGACCTGGCCGAATTCAAGGCGCTCAAGGACAAGCACTATCTCTCGCTCAACGAGGGCGAGCGTCGTGCCGAACGCGACAAGAACGAAGCCAAGCTGAAGCAGCGCCAGGCCGAACGCAAGCGCCTCGGCTTGCCGCTCGATCCGCTGGCCGACGACGCCACCGACGATGGCCTGTCGGGCAGCGAACGCGATGTCGCCAAGGAAGCGGCGCGCGAAAAGCTCGCGGAAAACCGTCCGGATCCGCTGCTGCGCGAATCCGCCGCGATCCTCTCCGACGCGATGGGCCTGCTCGCCCACGATTCGCGTCTCGCCAGCCAGGTGTTGCCGCAGTCCGGCAACGCGGTGACCTGGGTTCGCTGATCCGGTCGATCAGCGCGACGCGCGGGTTGGCAATGCCAGCCCGCGCTTGACGGTATCGAGCACCACGCGGCTCTCGAAGCGCTTGATGTTCTTTTGCGGTTTCAGCAGGCGTTCGAGCAGGGCGCGATATTCCTGCACGCTCGGTGTCGCCACCATCAACAGGTAATCCCAGTCACCGGCCAGCGTGTAGCACTGCTGCACTTCCGGCGCGGCACGCATGCGCGCGTAGAACGTCTTGATGTCGTGCGCGGACTCGTGCTCCATGCGCACCCACACCATGATCAGCGTCGCCGAAGCCAGCGCCTGCGGATCGATCAGGGCGACCCGACGCATGCCATGTTCGCGGTAGCGCTTGATCCGCCGCTGCACCGCGCTGGGCGACAGACCGACCGCCTCGCCGAGGGCATCGAGGGTGAGATCGGCATCTTGTTGCAACAGTTCGAGCAGGCGCTGGTCGAAGCTGTCGAGGATGTGCGGCTGGTTTTTCTTCATGCAAGATTCTTGCGCCGACGCGCATGATTTTTCAACCTGGATGCGGCGACCAGGAGTAGCCTCGGCACGATGAATAGGCCTTCCGAAGCACACGCCCCCACCGGTACCGCAGTCATCCTTGCGTTGGCCGCGGTCTATGTCATCTGGGGCTCGACCTATCTCGCGATCAAGTTCGCGCTGGAAGGGGGCTTCACTCCGTTCTGGCTCGGCGGCATCCGCTTCCTGATCGCCGGCAGCGTGATGTTCGCCATCCTGCGCCTGCGCGGCGAGCCGATGCCGACCCGTGCGCAATGGAAGAACGCGGGAACCATGGGCATCCTGCTGCTGGTGTTCGGCAACGGTTTCGTCAATTACGCCGAACAGAGTGTCTCGTCCGGGCTGGCCGCGGTGGCGGTTGCGTCGGCCCCGATCTGGATCGCGCTGTTCGCGCGCATGAAGGGCGATCGCCCGACGCGACTGGAATGGATCGGGGTGATGATCGGTTTCGTCGGCGTGATCTGGCTCAATGCCGGCAGCAGCCTGCGTGCCTCGCCGTCAGGACTCATCGCGTTGCTGATTGCGCCGTTGGCGTGGTCCTACGGTTCGATCTGGAGCCGCGGTCGCGACCTGCCGTCGCCGTTCATGACATCGGCGGTGCAGATGCTGTGCGCCGGCGTGGTGATGAGCATCGTCGCCACCGTGCGCGGCGAACACCTGCAATCGCCGGTGAGCGGCCATGCGATTGCGGCGGTGGCCTACCTGATCGTGATGGGTTCGCTGATCGGCTTCAGCGCCTACGTCTGGCTGCTGCACCATGTGCGGCCGGCGCTTGCCGGCAGCTATGCCTACGTCAACCCGGTGATCGCCGTGCTGCTGGGCGCGCTGCTGGCCAGCGAACGTTTCAGCGCCAGGGACCTGATACCGATGGCGATCATCGTGTTCGCGGTGCTGGCGATGACGCTGGGCAAGGCGATGCGCGGCAAACCGGCGCAGGCGAAGTGATGGGTGCTCCGGGCGAACACGAAGTTTCGCGCGGCACATGGGCCGCCGTCGCCAGCTTCGTGCTGTGGGGCGTGATGCCGCTGTACTGGCACGCATTGAAGTCGGTGCCATCGCTGTCCATCGTCCTCCAGCGCATCGTCTGGAGCGCGCTGTTCGTCGGCGCATTCCTGCTCTGGCGCGATGGTCGCGGCTGGTTGCGCAGCGTGTTGGCGCAGCCGCGCTTGCGCGGAATGCTGGCCGCCAGCGGCGCGCTGATCGCGTTCAACTGGGGTCTGTACATCTGGGCGGTGAACGCCGGGCACGTGGTGGAAACCGCATTGGGTTATTTCATCAACCCGTTGCTCAATGTATTGATCGGCGTGGTCTTCCTGCGCGAGCGGATGCGCCCGCTGCAATGGCTGTCGGTGGCGATCGCCGGTGCCGGCGTGCTGTGGCTGACCATCAATTACGGGCGCCTGCCATGGATCGCGCTGGCGCTGGCTGGCTCGTTCGCGCTGTATGGCCTGATCCGTAAACTGGCCGCGGTGGATTCGGTGAGCGGTTTGGGCGTGGAAGGCGCCTATCTGTTCGTGCCGGCGCTGGGCATGCTGGCGTGGCAGACCGCGCATGGCGACAGCGGCTTCGATCAGGGTGCGTGGACCACCGGCTTGCTGGTGCTGTCCGGCATCGTCACCGCGCTGCCGCTGGTCGGTTTCGCCTACGCGGTGCGGCGGGTGCCGCTGACCACCGTGGGCCTGTTGCAGTACATCGCGCCGACCCTGCAGTTCGTGCTCGGCGTGTTCGTCTTCCACGAAGCCTTCGACGGCACGCGCCTGGTCGGTTTCGTGCTGATCTGGATCGCGCTGGCGATGTTCGCCGGGGAAGGCCTGTTGCGCGCAACCGCTGCGAACGCCAACAAGATCGCGCAGCCCGATTGAACGGGCTGCCTGGACGTCACTGGTTCGGGTCTGCCGGACCGATCGTCAGCAACGTCATCCCGACCTGTGCCGCGGCACCATCGCCCTGCTCGGTGGCGAGCGCACCCTTGGCGCGCACGCGGTAACCCTCGAGCTTGAACATGTCGACGATGTCGCTCTGGGCGACCAGCTCGATGTCCTGGATGTTGTCGACGCGCTTGAAGTCGGCGTGGCTGCTCGCCAGCGGCGATATGCAAACCGGCGCGTCGAGCTTCATCATCAGCGCCTTGCGCGTCATCTTGCCGGGCGCGGTGACGTCCTTCGAATACGTCTTGCCAACCAGCACGGTTTGCGCCGGCGAATAGTGCAGGCAGCCGTCATTGACGGCCGGATCGGCCGGTTGCTGCCGGCAGGCGGACAGCGCGAGCGCGGACAGCGGCAATACGATCATCAGCTTGTTCATGCGATCTCCTTCCAGACTTCGCGGGTCAGGTTGATCGGGGCGTCGTTGGTGCAGGCGACGTCGTCTTCGATGCGGATGCCGCCATAGGGCTTGAAGCGTTCCACCGCATTCCAGTCGACGCTGCTCTCCAGCCCCTTGGCCTTCAGTTCGTCGAGCAGCATGTCGATGAAGTAGATGCCGGGCTCGATCGTCACCACCATGCCGGCGGCGAGCGGGCGGGTCAGGCGCAGATAGGGATGGCCATCCGGCTTGGGCAGGGTGCCGCCGCCATCGCTTTCGGCGAATCCGGCGACATCGTGCACCTGCAGGCCGATGCCGTGGCCGATGCCGTGCGGGAAAAACGCGCTGCTGACGCCGGTCGCGACGGCAGCTTCCGGCGACACCGTGATCACGCCGAATTCCTTGAGCACGCCGGCCAGCGCGAGATGCGCATCGAGATGGATCTGGCGATAGTCGACGCCCGGGCGCACCTGCGCGCACATCACCTGCTGGGCGACATCGACGCGTTCGATCATTGCTGCGAAATCGTCGTGCTGCGCCGAATAGGTGCGGGTGATGTCGCAGGCGTAACCGGCGTGGCTGGCGCCGGCATCGATCAACAGGCTGCGATACGGCTTAGGCGGCAGGCGTTGCAGGTCGCTGTAGTGGAGGACCGCGCCGTGTTCATTGAGGGCGACGATGTTCTGGTACGGCAGTTCGAAACTGTCCTGGCCCGCCGCCTGGAAATAGGAAAGATGGATGCCGAATTCGCTGCAACCGGCGTCGAAGGCGCGCTTGGCGGCACGATGTCCGCGCACGCCGCGACGGGTGGCTTCGCACATCATCGCGATTTCGTAGGGCGTCTTGTAGCCGCGGTGGTATTCCAGGTACTGGATCACTTCGGCGGGATTGTTCGGCACGAAAGCCGTGCCGAGCGCGCTCTGCGGCTCGCCGAGGATGGCCAGCCTTGCCGTCGCCGACAGGTGCTGCTTCGCCTCGTCCGCCGTGCGGATGGTGACGATGTCGAAATGATCGACCCAGTAGCCGCTCGGCGCCTGCGGTACCACGTGCCAGTAGTCGCGCGGTTGCAGGAAGATCAGTTTCGGCTTCTGTCCCGGCGTGTACACCAGCCAGCTGCCCGGCGCGCGCGTGACCGGCAGCCAGTACTTGAACTGCGGATTCACCGCATAGGGATAGTCGCGGTCGTCGAAGACCTGGTAGTGCGATGTGCCGCTGGGCACGACGAGTTGATCGAAACCACCGCGCTGCAGCGCCGCGTCGGCGTGGCGCTTGACGGTATCGAGATGGTCGGCGTACAGGCCGGCGAGGGATGGCGCGGACATGGGCGAATCCTGGCGGAGATGGCCCATTGTCGCGCAACGGGGATTCGCCTGGCGTGGACGACCGGGATCACGCCGGCGCGCGCTCTCCTGCCTCGCACCATTGCGCGATACGTTCCATCGTCGCCGGATCGATCAGGATGAAGCGCGCACCGACCAGATTGCCGCCGCGCCCGGCATCGTTGCCGTTCCACATCACCTCGACACCGCATTCGACCTGGCCGCCGCCAAGTTCGGTCGGCAGCGCGAATGCCCATTGGTAAAGGGCGCCCGGTTGCAGCGGTTCCGTGGATGTCGCGTTGCCGCGCACCACCTGCAATCCGGTGGCGCAGAGATTGCCGACGCGACCGACCACCGCACCGGTGAGGGCATCGACCACCGGGATCATCATGGTCACGTCGCGACGTGCCGTGTAGCGCTGGTCGATGCTCATGACGCCACCGCCGCCGGTCGCAGGAACAGTTTGCCGAGGCTTTCCAGCGTGCCGAGCGTGCTCGTCCAGGCGCGATCGAGCAGGCTCATCTCGTGCTTGCGGGCCACGCGCATCTGGCCGGCCGCCATCAGGCGCGCCAATTGATCGAGTTGCATCTCGGCGATGCGCGCGCCGCGACGATTGACCAGCAACGCGTTGCCGGTGATGCGGCTGTACCACGACAGGCGACGACGACGCACTTCGCCCTGCTGGTTGATGGTGAAGTCGAGCCAGCAGCCGAAGGGCAGGGTGCTCAGGTGGCGATAGCACTCTTCCTCGCGCGCGTTGCGTGGCTCCGGCATTTCCTCCGCCAATTGCAGGGTTTTCGACGATCCGCCGAAGCGCGGGCGAGCGCGGATCAACGTCACCAGTTCCGTCATCGACATGCGGGCGCCAGTACGCGGCAAGCCCGCGCTGCGACTGAGCGTTTCCGCAACCTCGTTGGCTTCTTCCGAGTGGTAGCCGGTGCGCTTGAGGATCTCGAAGATCGAATCACGCAGGTCCACGTCTTCGATCGGGTCAGTCGCGGCCACCACCTGGAGCATGCGACCAGTCAGGCGTTCATGGCGTTGCCACAAGGCCGAGTGGTCGTCATGGCGCAGGCGCACGAAGGTGAGCGCGTCCTGCCAGGCGGTGCGGATCAGCAATTCGACTTGCGGACGCAGCGTGATGCCGGCAAGTTTCTCGTCGAGCAGCGCCTGTGCGGCATTGCGGGCGATGACGATGCGTTCCTGGCCGCGCGATGCCTCGATCTGGTGACGCTCCACCGCTTCGCTGCGTTGCGCGTGCGCCTGGTGGGCATCGGCGAGTTCCTGATGGATGTTCTCGAGAACCGCGCCGTCGCCGTGGTATTCCTGCTCGACGCGATCGACCGCGTGCGCCAAAGCGGCGTCGAACTGCGGATCGGCATCGGCCTCGTCGGCGATGGTGGCGCCCGATTCGGCGACGCGGCTCATGATCTGGCGGCCCGGATGCGTCGTTTGCTCGAAGAACTCCTGCCCCGACAGTGCCATGCGCAACAACGGGATCTGCAGGCGTTTCAGTAGTTCCGTTGCGGCGGACTGCGCGCGCATGTCGTGGCAGACGGCGTCGTAGAGCATGCCCAGCAGTTCGATCGAATCACTCTGCTGTTTCGACAGTTGCGCTGCACCACCGGGCAAGGATTTCGCGCGCGCTTTCAGTTCGTCGTGCAAATGGCGGATGCCGAGCGGGCGACCGCTGGCATCGTGCGCGGACAGCGAATCGAGCATTTCGGAAACGATGTGCGGCGGCAATTGCACGTGCGCGCCGGACGGGCCCGGCATATGTCCCTTGGCCTTCGCCAGCAGCGAACGCGCGTGGGCGAAATCGGTCGCGGATCGCACTTCGACGGAACGGTCGCGGCCCTCGTGGCCGGGCTGTTCGAACCAGCCGGTGGAGTCTTGCGCCGGCATGGCGGCGATCGTGGCCACGGCTGCCGCCATGTCGACGGCTGGCGGGCGTTCGGGTGTCGCCGCGCGCTTCAGCGACGGGATGAATGTCAGCCCGGGCAGGATGCTGGCGCCCTCGAGTTCCTTGTTGATGCGATTCACCAGCGCCGGGTAATCGTGGAACAGCGCACGCGCGATCGCATCCGTCACCAGCATGTGCGGGAAGTCGTCACCGAAGACACGTCGCGACGCCGCCTCGAGGGCGTGGATCAATCGGCGCGGACCGACCGGGATGCGGTCGGCATCGAAGGCCGGCGCGCCTGCGAGTACGCCGAAGCGCTGGCCGAGCAGGTACAGCGGCAGCTTGCACTGATTGGTGACCTGGCCGATGCCTTCCGCCTGTGGCGGCGCGACATCGTCGCCTGCGTCCGCCAGGGTCCAGCTATCGGACGACGACCACAGCTCCGACTGTTGCGGGCCATTGCCGTGGTCGCGGATGGCGATCAGCTCCTGTTCGATGCATTCCAGCAGCGCCGGCAGCACCTCGCCACAGCGGACCGACAGTTGCTTGCAATGCGCGAACACGATGATCTCGCGCTTCATCGCCATCGGGTTGCCGATCATCAGCGGCATTTCCTCGCGCAGGCCGGCCAGCGCCTGCCGCACCGGATGGGCCAGCCCATCGGCGCATGCCGTCATGACTCTCGAAATCGCGTTCTGTACGCGTGGCGGCAGCGCGTGCGGCTGCCCGTATCGAGGATGTTCCATATCCCTTGCTCCCGGTCCCGTCCGTTGGGGCCTCGGGCCGATGTTACAGCGCGCCGGGACTACAGGAACAGGCCGATCACGTCATTTGTGAACCGTCGTCCCAACTCTGTTGGGATCAGGTGGTCATCCCGGACCTCCAGCCAGCCGCGCTCTGTTGCGATGCCCAATTCGCGGGCGATGCCGGCCGCCGGCAGCCCGGTCCTGCGTTCATAGAGTTGAAGGTCGAATCCGGCGTTCAAGCGCAATGCGTTGAGCATGAAATCGAACGGACGCCGTGCCGGCAGGATGTCCTCGTCGCCACCGATGGCCGCGGCGGTTCCGGCATCGCGCAGCCACGCGTCGGGATGCTTGGTCTTCCAGCGACGGAGGATGCGCTGCTCCGCACCGAGCGTGAGCTTGCCGTGCGCGCCCGCGCCGATGCCGAGGTAATCGCCGAAGGTCCAGTAGTTGAGGTTGTGCCTGCACTGGCGGTCGGGTTGCGCGTAGGCGCTGACTTCGTACTGTGCGAATCCGGCCTCCGCCATCAATGACTGGCAGCGTTCCTGCATGTCCCAGGCGTCATCATCATTGGGGATGCCGGCGGGCGGTTTCGCCGCGAACAGCGTGTTCGGTTCCAGCGTCAGCTGGTAATGGCTGAGATGGGTGGGCGAGAGGACGATCGCACGTTCGACATCGTGTTCGGCCATCGCCAGCGTCTGTTGCGGCAACGCGTACATCAGGTCGAGGTTGATGTTGTCGTAGCCGGCGTCCTGCGCCGACTTCACCGCGCGTTCGGCGTCGCCACTGGAGTGGATGCGTCCGAGTCGTTGCAGGCAGCCGTCGTCGAAACTCTGCACGCCGAAGCTGAGGCGATTCACCCCGGCCGCGCGATAACCGGCGAACGGTCCGTGTTCGACCGTGCCGGGGTTGGTCTCGAGGGTGATTTCCGCGCCGGGCGCGAAGGTGAGCCGCGCGCTGGCCTGCTGCAGGAAACGGTCGATGCGTTCCGGCGAGAACAGGCTGGGCGTGCCGCCGCCGAAGAACACCGAATGCACCACGCGGCCCCACACCAGTGGCAGGTCGTGTTCGAGATCGCGGATCAGCGCATCGATGTAATCGTCGTAGGGCGCTTCTCCACGCAGTCCGTGCGAATTGAAATCGCAGTACGGGCATTTGCGCACGCACCAGGGCAGGTGCACGTACAGCGCGAGTGGCGGAGGCGTGAGCGTGAGCTCGTGCGCGTTCATTGCGATTGCAGCAGCGTGTGCAATCGCGCCATCGCCTGCCCGCGATGACTGAGGCGATGCTTGTCCGCTGCCGTGAGTTCCGCCGCGCTCATGTTCGATTCCGGAACGAGGAACACCGGGTCGTAGCCGAAGCCGCCCGCGCCACGCGGCGCATGAAGGATGCGGCCTTCCCACGTCCCCTGCGCGATGACCGGCTGCGGATCGTCGGCATGGCGCAGCAGCGCCAGCACGCAGACGAAACGCGCCGTGCGGTGTTCATCGGGAACGTTCCGCAATTCATGCAGGAGCTTGGTGGTATTCGCGCCATCGTTGCCATGGCTGCCGGCGTAGCGCGCCGAATACAGTCCGGGCGCACCATCCAGCGCATCGACGCACAGGCCGGAATCGTCGGCGAGCGCCGGCATTCCGCTGATGCGTGACGCATGGCGCGCTTTCAGTAGCGCGTTTTCGACGAAGGTCAGTCCGGTTTCCTCGACGTCATCGACGCCGAACTCGGACTGCGGATGGAAGTCGAAATCCAGGTCCGCGAACAACTGGCGGAATTCCGCCAGCTTGCCGGCGTTGCCGCTGGCGAGGACCAGCTTCACGGCTGCGCGAGCGCCGCCTGTTGCGCGGCGAACAGCTGGCGGCAACCGGCTTCACCCAGCGCCAGCAGTGCATCCAGTTCGTCGCGACGGAAGGCGTGGCCTTCGGCGGTGCCCTGCAGCTCGATGAAGCCGCCACCGTCGTTCATCACCAGGTTCATGTCGGTGTCGCAGGCGCTGTCCTCGGCGTAGTCGAGGTCCAGCACCGGCACGCCGCGCCAGATCCCGACCGACACCGCGGCGATCGCGCCGACGATCGGCGAACGGTTGTTCGACAGCTTGATCGCGCGCGAATCGACCAGCGTCTGCACCGCATCGACCATCGCGACGTAGGCGCCGGTGATCGCCGCGGTGCGGGTGCCGCCGTCGGCCTGCAGCACGTCGCAGTCAAGGGTGATGGTGTGCTCGCCCAATGCCCGGCGATCGACGCAGGCGCGCAGCGCGCGGCCGATCAGTCGCTGGATTTCCAGGGTGCGGCCGCCCTGCTTGCCACGCGCGGCCTCGCGGTCGCTGCGGGTATGGGTGGCGCGCGGCAGCATGCCGTACTCGGCGGTGACCCAGCCTTCGCCCTTGCCGCGCAGGAACGGCGGCACCTTGGCCTCGACGCTGGCGGTGCACAGTACCTGGGTGTTGCCGAACGCGACCAGAACCGAGCCTTCGGCGTGGCGCGTGTAATGGCGGGTCAGGCTGACATCGCGCAGTTGGTCGGGGGCGCGGCCGCTGGGGCGTTCAAGGGCGGTCATGTGCCGGGATTTCCTGCGGAAAGGCGCGCGAGTTTACCATTCGCATCCTGTCTCCCCGATGTGCCACAGGTTCCCGATGCCGATTCGCAGCATGACCGCTTTCGCTTCCGCCGAAATCCCGACCGAGGTCGGCACGCTCGGTTGCGAACTGCGCGCGGTCAACCATCGCTTCCTCGAACTCGGCGTGCGCCTGCCCGACGAATTGCGCGTGCTCGAACCGCAGCTGCGCGAGCGCGTCGCG
>JAFEBZ010000202.1 GCA_018242405.1 Pseudomonadota bacterium
CCGGTGCTGGTCTCGGGCACCGATGGCGTCGGCACCAAACTGATCCTCGCCAAGCAGCTGTACTTCCACGACACCATCGGCCAGGACCTGGTGGCGATGTGCGTGAACGACGTGCTGGTCCAGGGCGCCGAGCCGCTGTTCTTCCTCGACTATTTCGCCACCGGCAAGCTCGACGTCGACACCACAGTGAATGTGGTCGGCGGCATCGCCAAGGGTTGCGAAATCGCCGGTTGCGCGCTGATCGGTGGCGAAACCGCCGAGATGCCCGACATGTACCCGCCGGGTGAATACGACCTCGCCGGTTTCACCGTCGGTGCGGTGGAGAAATCGAAACTTATCGATTCCAGCAAGGTCCGCGCCGGCGACGTGCTGATCGGCGTCGCCTCCAGCGGCCCGCATTCCAACGGCTATTCGCTGGTGCGCAAGATCCTCCAGCGCGCCGGCAATCCGCTCGACCTCGATGTCGGCGGCGTCAAGCTCGCCGATGCGCTGATGGAACCGACCCGCATCTACGTCAAGCCGGTGCTGGAACTGCTGGCCAAACACGACATCCATGCCATGGCCCACGTCACCGGCGGCGCGCTGGTCGAGAAGATCATCCGCGTGGTGCCGAAGGAATTCGGCCTCGAGATCGATACCTCGTCGTGGCCGCTGCCGGCGGTGTTCGACTGGCTGCAGCGCGAAGGCAACGTGCCGCGCGAGGAAATGTGGCGCACCTTCAACTGCGGCATCGGTTTCGTGCTGATGGCCGCGCCCGGCGATGTCGCCGCGATCGAAGCCAGCCTCGATACCCAGGGCCTCGCCCACTGGCGGATCGGCGAAGTGACAAAGGCCAGCGGCGACGACCGCCTGCACATCCGCTGATCCGGTGAGCGATCGCGCCCACCTGCCGCGCCTCGCGGTGCTGTGCTCGGGACGCGGCAGCAACCTCGGCGCGATCATCGAAGCCATTTCTGCGGGAACGCTGGACGCCGAGATCGTCGGCGTGTTCTCGGACAAGCCGAAATGCGCCGCCCTGCAACGCGTGTCCGCCGCATTGCGCTGGAGCGCGAAACCGGGCGATTACGCCAGCCGCAGCGAATTCGACCAGGCCCTGGGTGATGCCATCGCCGCCGTGCGTCCCGACTGGATCGTCTGTGCCGGCTACATGCGCATCCTCGACGGCGCCTTCGTCGAACGATTCCGCGGCCGGATGCTGAACATCCATCCGTCGCTGCTGCCGCGCCATCGCGGACTCGACACCCACCAGCGCGCGC
The DNA here is from genome assembly GCA_018242405.1 of Pseudomonadota bacterium. GTDB lineage: Bacteria > Pseudomonadota > Gammaproteobacteria > Xanthomonadales > Xanthomonadaceae > Solilutibacter. The sequence goes on from JAFEBZ010000202.1 coordinate 1,257, forward strand.
TGGATGCCGGCGACCGCGAACACGGCGCCAGCGTCCATTTCGTCATCCCCGAACTCGACGCCGGCGCGGTGATCGCCCAGGTCGTCATTCCGGTGCAACCGGGCGACACCCCGCAGTCGCTGGCCGAACGCGTGCAGGCGCAGGAACACCGCCTGCTCCCCGAAGTCCTGCGCTGGGCGGTGTCGGGGCGATTGCATGAACGCGATGCCACCGCAGTGCTCGACGGTCATACGCTGTTTACGCCGCGGCGGCTAGAGTTCGCCGAATGATGAATACGGGTCTCCCTGCCGTGAAGCCAATCGTTGCCGGCACATTGGCCGCCTTCGCCTGCCTGCTGTCGCCCTTGGCGATCGCCCAGACCACGCCCGCCGCGACTACTCCGCAGGTGGTCGTTGCGCCGGATGGCGCGTTGCCGCCGCTGGCGCGCAAGGCGCTGGTGCCTTTCCGCGCGACCTATTCGGTGGCGCGCAACGGCAGTCCCGCCGGCGTCGCCTCGATGCAGGTGGTCGATCTCGGAAACGGTCGCTGGCGGCTCGACCTCGGCATCCGCGGCACCGAGGGATTGGCCGGGCTCGCCGGCTTGAATCTCCAGCAAAGCACCGTGTTCGAACGCGTTGGCGACGCCTTCCGTCCGATCAGCCAGGCCACGATCAAGCATCTGATGCTGAGCAACAAGCGCATCACCGGCACCTACGACTGGTCGCGCAATTCCGCGCAGTGGACGGGCGATGTCAGCTCCAAACGCCGCACGCCGGTGGCCTTGCAGGCCGGCGACATGAACGCGCTGCTGGTGAATCTCGCCGTGGTCCGCGATGCCGATGCCGGCAAGCCGCTGCAATATCGCGTGGTCGACAACGGCCGCGCGCGCCTGCAGACCTTCACCACTTCCACTGCCAAGGAAGTCGTCACCATCGGCGATCTCTCCTACGACGCCTGGCACGTCAGCCGCACCAATGCCGGCAGTGACGGCATGGATGCCTGGGTATCCGACAACGTGCCAACGCCGGTGCGCATCCTGCAGAAGGACAGCGATACCGGCACACTCGAACTGCTGCTCACCGACTACAAGGGGCCCGCGAAATGAAAGCAATCGTCAACTCTCCGCTTGTCATCAGGCTCGCTGCCGTCGGCCTGTTCACCGCCAGCGTGTCGGCGCACGCCGCGCTCAAGCCGTTCAACGCCAACTACCAGGCCACCTACATGGGCATGGACGCGATCGGCAAGATGACCCTGGTGTCGCAAGGCGGCAGCCAGTGGAAATACAGCATGTCGATCGCCGCCAAGGTGGGATCGGCGAAGCAGAGCACGACGTTCGAGGATGTCGGCGGCACCTGGCGTCCGCTCAGCGGCCAGGACAGCACCAACGTGCTGTTCAAGTCCGACCTGCGCAATGCCAATTACGACTGGGGCAAGCGCGAAGCGACGTGGTCGGGCAAGGTCAAGCCCGATCGCCGCGGCCCGATCGCACTGCAGAACGGCGATGTCGATGCGATGCTGATGAACCTCGCGATCGTCCGCGACGTCGAGGCCGGCAAGCCGCTGCATTACCGCCTGGTCGACAACGGCAAGGCGAAGATGGTGAGCTTCACCATCACCGGCAAGGAAACGCTGAGCATCGGCGGCAAGCAGGTGCAGGCGACGAAGGTGACCGGCGAAGACCTGGTGCTATGGGTGGCGAGCGGCTACCCGGTGCCGGTGCGCATCCACAAGAACCAGGACAACATCGATCTCAAGCTGCAGAGCATTGAGTGAGGGTTGAAAGCGCGTCGCCCGGCTGAGCGCCTTTAGCGGTTATCCGCAGTGCCCGACACGCCGTGAATACGTCCATGTAGGCTCGTACGCAGCATCCATGCTGCGTACGGTCGGCCATACGGACGAACCGCGCCGGCACAGCCGGACGATGATTTTCGCTAATCCAGCGCGCGAGAGACGCTTTCAGTCCACGCGTCGAATCCGCGCGCCAAGTCCCGACAACTTCTCCTCGATGTGCTCGTAGCCGCGATCGAGATGGTAAATGCGCTCGATGGTGGTCTCGCCATCCGCCACCAGACCGGCAAGGATCAGCGACGCCGATGCACGCAGATCGGTCGCCATCACCTGCGCGCCCGACAACGTCGGCACGCCGCGCACCATCGCGCTGTGGCCCTGCACGTGGATGTCGGCGCCGAGACGCTGCAATTCCTGCACGTGCATGAAACGGTTTTCGAAAATCGTTTCGTTGATCATCGCCGCACCATCGGCGATGCAGTTCATCGCCATGAACTGCGCCTGCATGTCGGTGGGGAAACCCGGATGCGGCGCGGTAGCGATATCGACCGCCTTGGCGCGACGGCCGTGCATGTCGAGGGTGATGCGATCGCCATCGACGGTGATTTCCGCACCCGCCTGTTCGAGCTTGCGCAGCACCGCGTCCAGCGAATCCGCATGCGCGTTGACCACGGTGACGCGACCGCCGGTCATCGCCGCGGCGACCAGGAAGGTGCCGGTTTCGATGCGATCGGCCAGCACCGCGTGATGCGCACCATGCAGGCGTTCGACGCCTTCGATGGTGATGCGCGGCGTGCCCGCGCCTTCGATCTTCGCGCCCATCGCGATCAGGCAATCGGCGAGATCGACGATCTCCGGTTCCATCGCGCAGTTTTCCATCACCGTGGTGCCACGCGCGAGCGTCGCCGCCATCATCACGTTCTCGGTCGCGCCGACGCTCACCATGTCGAACACCACGCGGCCGCCACGCAGGCCGCCTTCGACTTCGGCGCGGATGTAGCCGTGCTCGACGGTGACGGTCGCGCCCAGTGCTTCCATCCCCTTCAGATGCAGGTCGACCGGACGTGAACCGATGGCGCAACCGCCCGGCAACGACACTTCGGCCTGGCCGAATTTCGCCAGCAGCGGACCGAGCACCAGCACCGAGGCGCGCATGGTCTTGACCAGCTCGTAGGGCGCGACGTGGCTGTTGACGCTGCGCGGATCGACTTCCACCGCGCTCGCCTTGCCGGTGCCCAGCGTGCCCTGGTCAATGGTGATGCCTGCGCCGAGACCAGCCAGCAGGCGCGTCGTGGTCACCACGTCGTGCAGATGCGGCACGTTGGATATCGCCACCGGCTCGTCGGCCAGCAGGGTGGCGCACAGGATCGGCAACACCGCGTTTTTCGCGCCGGAAATGCGCACCTCGCCCCGCAACGGGACGCCACCTTGCACAACGATCTTCTGCATCGGATCTCTCGAATGACGAGCTGATTTATAGGCCGGCCGCGGATGCTTCCGCGGGAGTCAGGGTGCGCAGCGACAGGGCGTGGATTTCACCCCCCATGCGCTCGCCCAGGGTCGCGTAGACCATGCGGTGACGGGCCAGCGGCAGCTTGCCCTCGAAGTCCGCGCTCACCACCACGCCCTCGAAATGGACGCCATCGTCGCCCTGCACCTGCGCGCGGGCACCGGGCAGGCCGGTTTCGATCAATTGCTGGATGGTTTCGGCATGCATCGGCGCGACGGGTCCACGGCTACAATAACGGCCACAAGATTAAAGGAATCCCGGGGAAATGTCCGGAACCGGACCCACCGCAGCAACGTTCGCCGCCAGCGGAAAACGCGTCTTCGACGTCGAAACCGACGCCCTGCGCGCGGTCGGCGCACGCATCGACGGCGACTTCAGCCGTGCCTGCGAATTGCTGCTGGCCACCCGCGGTCGCGTGGTCTGCGTCGGCATGGGCAAGTCCGGCCACGTCGCCCGCAAGATCGCCGCGACCCTGGCTTCGACCGGCACTCCGGCGTTCTTCGTCCATCCCGGCGAAGCCGGTCACGGCGACCTCGGCATGATCACCGACATCGATGCGGTGCTGGCGCTGTCGAATTCCGGCGAAACCGACGAATTGCTGATGCTGCTGCCGGTGCTGGCCCGTCAGGGCAATGTGCTGGTGGCGATGACCGGTCGTCCCGACTCCACCCTCGCCCGCGAAGCCGCCGTCCATCTCGACGTCAGCGTGCCCGCCGAAGCCTGCCCGCTCGACCTCGCCCCGACCAGCAGTACCACCGCCGCGCTGGCGATGGGCGACGCGCTGGCGGTCGCCTTGCTGGAGGCACGCGGCTTCACCGCCGAGGATTTCGCGCGTTCGCATCCGGCCGGCAGCCTTGGCCGCCGCCTGCTGCTGCATATCCGCGACGTCATGCACAGCGGTGACGCGGTGCCGACCGTGCCCGCCAACGCCACCCTGGGCGAAGCGCTGATGGAGATGAGTCGCAAGCGCCTCGGCATGACCGCCGTGGTCGACGACAGCCAGCACCTGCTCGGCCTGTTCACCGATGGCGACTTACGCCGCACCCTCGACGACGCCGGCATCGACGTCCGCGCCACCCCGATCGCCACCCTGATGACGAAGACGCCGCGCACCGTCGCTGCCGACGCCCTCGCCGTCGAAGCCGCCCGCCTGATGGAAGCGCACAAGATCAACGCGCTGATCGTGATCGATGGCGAACGCCGGGTGGTCGGTGCCCTCAACATTCATGACCTGTTGCGCGCCCGCGTGGTGTGATCGGCCATTCATGCATTCCAACTACTCCCCCGACCTGCTCGCCCGCGCCGCCCGCATCCGCCTGATCGGCTTCGATGTCGATGGCACCCTGACCGACGGCCGCCTGCAGTTCGACGACCACGGCCACGAGTCCAAGAGTTTCCACGCCCAGGACGGCATGGGCATGGTGCTGCTGCGCGAATCCGGGATCGAGACCGCGATCGTCACCGCACGCGTCAGCAACCTGGTGGAATTGCGCGGCAAATCGCTCGGTGTCCAGCACATCCACACCCATGAACGCCGCAAGCTGGCGCGCATGCAGGCGATCGCCGCAGGAATGGGCATCGGCATGGATGAGGTCGCCTTCATGGGCGATGACCTGCCCGATCTCGCCACCCTGCGTGCAGTCGGCCTGTCGATCGCGCCGGCCGATGCGCATCCGTGGGTTCTGGCCGAAGCGAACTGGATCACCCCGCGCAAAGGCGGACGTGGCGCGGCGCGCGACGCCTGCGATCTGCTGCTGGCCGCCCACGGCAAACTCGACGCCATCCTCGCGATGGGAGAACACCCATGAGCTGGCGCGCATGGCTGACCGTCGCCTTGGGCGTGGCCGCAATCCTGGCGGGCCTTGCGATCTGGAACGAGAACAACCACCTCAAGACCCGTGGCGAGGCCGAGTACCGCCCCGATTACGTGCTGACCGACTTCACCATGGTCTCGCTCGACGAACGGGGCAAGGAAGCGCTGACGGTGTCGGCGCCGCAGCTGCGACGCAATCCCGATACCCAGGCGATGGATCTCGATACCCCGACCTTCCTGTTCCCCGACCGCAACAACCGGCGCTGGCGGGCAACATCGAAGACCGCATGGGTCAGCGCCAAGGGCGAGCAGGTGAAGCTGCGCGGTGACGCGGTGATCGATTCACCGACCGACGATGCCGACCAGGGGCGGATTTCCAGCCCGACGCTGGATGTCTTCACCGAAAAGGGCAAGGAACGCGCCACCACCCAGGATGCGGTCGTCATTACCAAGCCGGGCACTATAATCCGCGGTCGAGGGATGGACGCCGATTTCAACCAGGATCGCGTCGTGCTCCACAACGAAGTCAGGATCCAGTATGCCCCCTAAGCTGCGCGCCAGTTTGATCCCATTGCTGATCGCCCTCGCCGCCTCTGCCGCAGTGCAGGCGAAGACGTCCGATCGCAAGCAGGCGACCAATATCGAAGCCGATCGCGCCGAGTACCACACCAAGGCCGACGCGCCCAGCGTTCTCGATGGCAACGTCGTGGTGGTGCAAGGCTCGATGACCGCCAAGGGTGGACACGCCCAGGTGTGGGACAACAAGGGCAAGACCAGCCGCGTCCTGATGACGGGATCGCCGGTGGTGCTGACCGAAACCCTCGACGACGGTTCGCCGATGAAGGCAACCGCGGCGCAGGTCGACTACAACCTCGATACCGAAACCGCGGTGTTCACCGGCAATGTGGTGCTGACCCAGCCCAAGGGTTCGATGAGTGGCCAGAAGGTCGTCTACAACATGAAGACCGGCGCGGTGAACAGCGGCGGCGACGGCACGCGCGTGAAAATGGTCCTGCAGCCGAAGCCGGGCGCCTGACGTGCTGGTCGCCGAAGGTCTGCGCAAGAAGTACAAGTCGCGCGAGGTCGTTCGCGATTTCGGGCTTACCCTCGATGCCGGCGAAGTGGTCGGCCTGCTCGGTCCCAATGGCGCCGGCAAGACCACCTGCTTCTACATGATCGTCGGGCTGGTGCCGGCCGATTCCGGCAACATCACGCTGGACGGCCAGGACATCACCCCG
>JAFEBZ010000203.1 GCA_018242405.1 Pseudomonadota bacterium
GGCCCGCCGCACCCGTGACCTGGAATCCCAGGGTTGCACCCTGATCAAGCTCAACATCGGCAACCCCGGTGCCTTCGGCTTTCGTGCGCCCGAACACCTGCAGCAGGCGATCGCCGGCCGCATCGCCCAGACCGATCCCTATACCCACCAGCAGGGCCTGCCGGAAGCGCGCGAAGCGATCGCCGCGCACCACGTTGCCCGCGGGACGCCAGGCGCCAGCGCCGATCGCGTCTTCATCGGCAACGGCGTCAGCGAACTGATCGACATCTCGCTGCGCGCGCTGCTCAATCCCGGCGACGAAGTGCTGCTGCCCTCGCCCGACTATCCGCTGTGGAGCGCCGCGACCATCCTCAACGACGGTCGTCCGGTCTATTACCAGTGCCTGCCGGAAAACGGTTTCCTGCCCGATCCCGACGAGATCGAGCAGCTGGTGTCGTCGCGCACCCGCGCGATCGTGTTGATCAATCCCAACAATCCGACCGGCGCCAACTATCCGCCGGAACTGATCGCGCGCATCGTCGCGATTGCGGAACGCCACGGCCTGCTGCTGATGGCCGACGAAATCTACGACCACATCCTCTACGACGGCGCGACCTTCCAGCCATTGGCCCCGCTTTCCGGCGACGTGCCCTGCATTTCGTTCGGCGGCTTGTCGAAGGTGCATCGCGCCTGCGGCTGGCGCGTCGGCTGGGCGGTGCTCTCTGGCAATCGAGAGAAGATGCGCGACTACCACGCAGCGATGGACCTGCTCGGCGCACTGCGCCTGTGCGCCAACGTGCCGGGACAGTTCGCGATCGACGCCGCATTGAATGGCCAGGACACGATTTCGCCGCTGTGCAGCCCCGGCGGACGTTTGTACGAAACCCGCCGCGCGTTGATCGAAAGCTGTGCCGCCAGTCCGCACCTGCAGCTGGTCGCGCCGCAGGGTGCGCTGTACGGATTCCCGGCTGTCGTCGGTCCGGCTGCGCATGGTTTCGACGACCACGCCTTCGCGCTGGAGCTGCTGGAAAGCGAGGACGTGCTGATCGTGCCGGGCTCGAGCTTCAACGTGCCCTATCGCAACCACTTCCGCGTGACCTTGCTGCCGCAACCGGATGTGCTGCGCGAAGTATTCGGGCGCATCGATCGCGTGCTGTCGAAACGCGCGGCGCTGGCAGCGTGAATAGCTACCTGGCCCTCGGCGACAGCTACACCATCGGCGAGGGCATTGCGGAACACGGGCGTTGGCCGATGCAACTGGCCGAAGCGTTGCGTCGCGAAGGCTTCGCGATCAGCGATCCACGCATCATCGCCACGACAGGCTGGACGACGGGTGAGCTTGCAGCGGCGATGGATGCCGCCGAACCCCTCGGCGATGACTGGGGATTCGTGACACTGCTGATCGGCGTCAACAATCAATACCGCGGGCTGGGCCTCGACGAATATCGCGATGAATTCAGCGCACTGCTCGATCGCGCCATCGCCCATGCCGGCGGCCGTGCATCTCGCGTGCTGGTGCTGTCGATTCCCGATTGGGGCGTCACGCCATTCGCGACAGGCGCTGGGCGCGATCCGTACGCGATCGCCACCGAGATCGATGCGTTCAACGCCACCGCACGCGAGCAGTGCAATGCGCATGGCGTGCGTTTCATCGACATCACGCCGGTTTCCCGTCGTCATGGTAGAGAAGATGCCATGTTGAGCGAAGACGCATTGCATTACTCCGCCGCGATGTACGGGCTGTGGGCCGGGTTGGCGCTGCCTGCCGCGCGCGAATGCCTGCGCACCGAATGAGCGCGGCCATCGATTCCACCGCCATTTCCCGCGCCTTCCTGGCACCTGAACGCCCATTCGATCGCTGGCACGCCCACTACGCGCGCTGGAAACTCGCGCACGATCCGCTCTACCCTGGCGTGCTGCCGTTGTTGCGCGACGATCCGCATCCGTTGCTCGATCTCGGCTGCGGCATCGGGTTGCTTGCGCATGTACTGCGCAGTGTCGGTGCGACGCAGCCCTACACCGGCGTCGATTTCGATGCGGCGAAGATCGCCCGCGCCCGCGATGCCGCTGAACGCCGCCAGTTGCGCGATGTCTCGTTCGATACCGCGGATCTGTCGCTGGGCGTGCCGATGCACCATGGTTCGGTGTCGATCCTCGACATGCTGCAATACCTGCCGGAACCGTTGCAGTCGAACGTGGTCTCCGGCGCGATCAGCTGCATCGCGCCGGGTGCGCGCCTGGTGATCCGCACCGGATTGGAAGATTCCAGTGCGCGCAGTCGCATCACCGATGCCACCGATCGCATCGGTCATCGCATCGGCTGGATGCGCAGCGCACCGCAACGCTATCCGCGTGGCGAAGTGTTGACGAAACTGCTGGAATCCGCCGGACTCGAGGTGGAGTGGCAGCCGCACCTCGGCCGCAACCTGTTCAACAACTGGCTGGTCAGCGCGCGCCGTCCAGGGTGATTCCGGCAGGCTGGCCGAGTTGTTCGGGCAGCACCGCGCGCAATCCCGCGGCATCGAGTTTTTCCAGCACGCCGCGCAGGATGTCGATGTTGTGGCCGTGCGCCGCGCCTTCGTGCAGCAGCACGATCGCGCCCGGAGAAAGATCGCATTCGATCCGCGCGACGACTTGCGATACATCTCCGGCGACGCCGTCGTAGCCGCGTGCACTCCAGGCCACGCGCGCGAGACCGAGATCGCGCAACGGTGCAGCAACAAAGGGATTGGCCATGCCGACCACGGCACGGAACCAGATCGGCGCGCTGCCGGTGATCGAACGCAGCGTGTCCTGGCAGCGAGTGATTTCCGCACGCATCCGCCGCGGTCCCAGCGCCCAGAACATCGCGGCGGGATGGCTCGCGCTGTGGTTGCCAATGCCGTGTCCGCGTCGCACGATCTCGCGAACCAGTTCCGGATGCGCCCGCGCGCATTCGCCGACCACGAAGAAAGTCGCCTTTGCCGCATGTGCATCGAGCAGATCGAGCATCGCCAGCGTTTCCGCTGACGGACCATCGTCGATCGTCAGCCACACCACATGTTCGCGCGTCGGCAACATCGAAAGACAGGGTGAATAGAACCGCGAGCGCGGCATCAGCACGCCCCACCAGAACGGCACGTGGCTGGCGACCATGCACGGCAGGCCGACCTGCCAGCCGAAACGCCACCACAGCCACGCAACCAGCAATTGCGACGCGACCAGCCACGCCCACCAGCGCCGGGGATGCCGCGGAATCAGTCGTGAATGCAGGTCTTCCATGCAGGGATGATCGCACGCGGCCACCATCGCCTATTCATTACAATGGCGCTTTGTCGTTCCGGAACATCCGCCATGTCGCTCGATCCCGCCACCCGCGCCCGCATCCAGGCCCTGCTCGATTCCAACCGCGTGGTGCTGTTCATGAAGGGCAATCCGCAGGCGCCACAATGCGGCTTCTCGGCGAAGGCGGTGGGCACGCTCGACGACATGGGCGCCGAGTTCGCGCACGTCGACGTGCTGTCCGATCCCGAAATCCGCGAAGGCATCAAGCTTTACGGCGACTGGCCGACCATCCCGCAGCTGTACGTCGGCGGCGAACTGCTGGGCGGCAGCGACATCATCGTGCAGATGGCGGGCAGCGGCGAACTGCAACGCTTGCTCGGCCTGCCGGAGCCCGATCGCACGCCACCGTCGATCGAAGTGAGCACCGCCGCCCTCGAGATGTTGCGTGGCGCGATCGCCAATGCCGGCGCCGGGCTCGCCGTCGTCGTCATGGTCGACAAGCAGCATCGCGCGCAGTTGCAATTGGCACCGGCCGATCCCGCAGCCATCGCCACCGAAGTCGAGGGCGTGCGTTTCCAGTTCGATGGCGCCTCCGCGCGTCGCGCCGATGGCCTGCGCATCGATTTCGTCGACGACCATCGCGGTCGCGGCCTGGTGGTCGAACATCCGCTGGCCGCACCTGCCGTCCGCGCGATCACGCCTGCCGATGTCGGCGAGCGCGTGCGCAGCGGGCAACTGATTCTTGTTGATGTGCGCCCCGCCGACGAACGCGAGATCGCCAGCGCGCCGGTTGCTTTCCGCACCCTCGACGATGGCGCCGCAGCGCTGGAAGCATTGCCGCGCGAAACGCCGATCGCCTTCCTCTGCCATCACGGCGGACGCAGCGCGCAGGCAGCGGAACATTTCCGCGGCCTCGGGTTCCGCGAGATCTACAACGTCACTGGCGGCATCGATGCCTGGGCCGGCATCGACCCGGCGATCGCGCGCTACTGACATGGAAGCGCCGCGCCGATTGAAGGTGCGGTGCTGCATCGCCGGCGGCGGACCGGCGGGGATGATGCTCGGCCTGTTGCTGGCACGCGGCGGCGTCGATGTCGTCGTGCTCGAGAAGCACGCCGATTTCCTCCGCGACTTCCGCGGCGACACCGTGCATCCGTCGACGCTCGACATCCTGCGCCAGATCGGATTGCTCGATGCCTTCCTGCGCATCCCGCACCGGCGCGAACAGACCATCGCCGGGCGTTTCGCCGAAGGCACGCTTGATCTCGGCGATTTCCGCGGACTGCAGCCGTTCGACTATCTCGCGCTGGCGCCGCAGTGGGACTTCCTCGACCTGCTTGCCGATGCAGCGCGCGCCTACCCGAATTTCTCCTTGCGCATGCGCAGCGAAGCAACCGCCTTGTTGCGCGATGGCAATGGTCGCGTCAGCGGCGTGCAGGCGCATGATCCCGATGGCGAACTGGAGATCAGCGCCGACCTGGTGATCGCCTGCGACGGTCGCGGCTCGACCTTGCGCGATGCCGCCGGACTCGCAGTCGAAACCTTCGGTTCGCCGATGGACGTGCTGTGGTTCCGCCTGCCGCGCGAATCCGGCGATCCCGACCAGACCCAGGGCATTCCCGCGCGCGGACGCCTGCTGGTGATGCTCGATCGCAACGACTACTGGCAATGCGCCTACGTGATCGGCAAGGGCAGCGATGCCGCGATGCGCACGCGCCCGTTGCAGGCATTCCGCGATCTGGTCGCGCCGCTGCTGCCGTTCGAGCCTGCGCGCGTGGATGCATTGCAGGACTGGAACGACATCAAGACACTGGAAGTGCGCATCGATCGCCTGCAACGCTGGGATGTCCCCGGCCTGCTGTTCATCGGCGATGCCGCGCACGCGATGTCGCCAATCGGTGGCGTCGGCATCAATCTCGCCATCCAGGACGCGGTCGCCACCGCGAACCTGCTTGGCTCCATGCTGGCTGGCAGTGCCGCGACCATCGACGACACGCTTCTCGCGCGCGTGGAACAGCGACGCCTGTGGCCGACGCGGGTGATCCAGCTGGTGCAGCGGATTGTGCAGAAGCGCTTGATCGCGGTACTGCTCGATGCAACACCAGGCGGCCTGTTGCCAACGCCGGCCGTATTGCGTTTCGCCAGCCGCTTCCTCGCTTTCCGCCACATTCCCGCACGCCTGTTCGGCTACGGCATCCGCCGCGAACGCGTGCAGTTCGGATCGAGCGACTAAAACCCGCCGCCGGCATCCAGCCACGCCTGTTCTTCCGGCGTGTTGATGCGTCCCAATGCGGCATTGCGATGCGGGAAGCGACCGAATTTCGCGATCACGTCGCGATGCGCGGTCGCGTAGCCGAGCAAGCCGGCATCGCCGAGCGCACCAGTCAATTCCACCGATCGCTGTTGATCGGCCGGATCCTCCGAATGCTCGAACGGCAGATAGAAGAAGAAGCGCATGGCCGATTCGACCCGCGCATCGAAGCCCTGTGCGATCGCCCGATTCGCGCACAAACGCGCCACGCCATCCGTTGCGAAGGCGTGGCCGCTGCCGCGGAAGATGTTGCGTGGAATCTGGTCGAGCAGCAGCACCAACGCCAATGCGGAATCGGCTTCCGCCATCCACCCGTCGAGTTCGCGCCGGGCCGCGGCGAAATGGGCATCGCCCAGGGTCGCGCGGCAGGACTCGTCGAATTCGACGCCGCCACGAAACCACTTGCCCATTCCGGCGGCACGCCAAAAATGCAGGACTTCGGCAGGGTCATGGATCGTCATCGGGAATCCTCGCAACAGTGGCGACCAGTTTGCCATCGCCCGCCATGACTTTCGTCATGCGCCGCGCTCGCCCGCACGCGCTACGGTTCGAGGCTTCCCCGGGGAGAATTCCATGCGACTCCTGCTCACCGCCGCCGCGGCGACCCTGCTTGCCGCCTGCGCCAGCCAGCCGACGAAATCGACGCCCACTGCATCGACCACTTCATCGGCGAAACCGTACTCCTTCGTCGCCGATCCCTATCCCAGCACCTACCAGCGGATTCCCTCGCCACCGGTGGTGATCACCAATGCCACCGTGCTTGACGGCACCGGTCGCCGCCTCGATGGCGCCGGCGTGCTGATGCAGGATGGCAAGATCGTCGCGGTCGGCAACGACATCGCGGTGCCCGCCGATGCGATCCGCGTCGACGGCAGCGGCAAGTGGATCACGCCCGGCATCATCGACATCCATTCGCATCTCGGCGTGTATGCGAGTCCGGGCGTGTCGGCGAACAGCGACGGCAACGAAGCGACGTCGCCGGTTACCGCGCAGGTGTGGGCGGAACATTCGATCTGGCCGCAGGATCCCGGTTTCCTCACCGCGCTCGCAGGCGGCATCACTTCGCTGCAGATCCTGCCGGGCTCGGCCAACCTGATCGGCGGTCGCGGCGTCACCCTCAAGAACGTGCCGTCGACGACCTACCAGGCGATGAAATTCCCCGGTGCGCCGTGGGGCCTGAAGATGGCCTGCGGAGAAAATCCGAAACGCGTGTACGGACAGAAGGGCGGGCCATCGACGCGCATGGGCAATGTCGCCGGGTATCGCGCCGCGTTCGCCGAAGCGGCCGAGTACATGAAGAAGCGCAAGGCCGGTGACGCCGGCAAGCGCGACCTCAAGGAAGATTCGCTGGCCGGCGCGATCAATGGCGACATCCGCGTCCACATCCATTGCTATCGCGCCGACGAAATGGCGACGATGATCGATCTCGCCAAGGAATTCGGCTTCAGGATCAGCGCCTTCCACCACGGCGTCGAGGCCTACAAGATCGCCGACCGGCTGGCCGCCGAAGGCATCTGCGGCGCGCTGTGGGCCGACTGGTGGGGCTTCAAGATGGAAAGTTTCGACGGCATCCAGGAAGACATCGTGATGGTCGATCGCGCGAAGAACGGCTGCGCGATCGTGCACAGCGATTCCGAGGAAGGCATCCAGCGACTCAATCAGGAAGCGGCGAAGGCGATGGCGAACGGCCGCCGCATCGGCATCGACATCGCGCCCGAACACGCGATCCGCTGGATCACCGCCAATCCCGCCAAGGCGATGGGCATCGACGGCATGACCGGCACCCTCGAACCCGGCAAGATGGCCGACGTCGTGCTGTGGAACGGCAATCCCTTCAGCAGTTATGCCCAGGCCGAACAGGTCTACATCGACGGCGCGCGACTCTACGATCGCCACGATCCCGGGCGACAACCGAAATCCGATTTCATGCTTGGCCAGGACGTGATGCAAGGAGGTGCGCGATGAGCCGCTTCATCCTCACCATCGCCCTTCTTGCGTTCGCCGGCAGCGCATCGGCACAGGACGTGTTGATCCGCAACGCCACCGTGCACACCGTCACCGCGCAGGGCACGCTGCAGAACGCCGACGTGCTGGTGCGCCACGGTCGCATCGCCGCCGTCGGCCACGGCTTGAACGCAAACGGCGCACAAGTGGTCGATGCCGCCGGCAAGCCGCTGACGCCGGCGCTGTTCGCCGGCATCAACGACATCGGCGTGGAAGAAGTGAGCGGCGAATCGTCGACGGTCGACAGTCGCGAATCGCTGGGCACCACCAAGGACATGGCGGTGCGTCCGGAATTCGATGTCACCACCGCCTACAACCCGGAGTCGGTGCTGATCCCGGTGGCGCGCGTCGAAGGCTTCGGCTGGACCATGGTTGCGGCGAATCCGACCAATGGCGGTTCGCTGATCGGCGGCCAGGGCGGCGCATTCCGTTTCGACGGCAGCCTCGATCCGGTCGGCGGGCGCGTCCTCTTCGTGACCCTTGGCGGTGATTCCGCCAATCTCACCGGCGGTTCGCGCGCCGGCCAGTGGATGATCCTCGACCAGCTGATCGACGAAGCGCGCGGCCGCATCCCCGCCGACTCCAAGTTCGCGCTGCTGACACCGGCGGGTCGCACCGCGATGGCGAAATACTTCGGCGGTGGCGGTCGCGTCGCCGTCACCATCCAGCGCGCGTCCGACATCCGTCGCCTGCTGCGCTGGGCCAAGCAGCGCAACGTGCGCATCGCCCTGGTTGGCGCCAGCGAAGGCTGGAAGGTCGCGAACGACATTGCCGCGGCCAAGGTTCCGGTGTTCGTCGATGCGCTGGTCGACCTGCCCGCCGATTTCGACCAGATCGGCGCGACCATGCAGAACGCCGCGAAATTGCGTGCCGCCGGCGTCGATGTCGGTTTCTACCTGAGCAGCGACGCCTCCCACTACGCGCGCAAGCTGCGCCAGCTCGCCGGCAATGCCGTCGCCAACGGCATGCATTGGGACGATGCACTGGCCGGACTTACCCGCGTCCCGGCACAGGCGTTCGGGCTGGACAAGGAGATGGGCAGCATTGCCGTCGGCCAGCGCGCCGACCTGGTGTTGTGGAACGGCGATCCGCTCGACGTCGCCAACACCGCCAGCCAGTTGTGGCTGGACGGCCGCGCCATCCCGATGGTGTCGCGCCAGACCGAACTGCGCGATCGCTACCTGCACCGCGACGAGTCGGCCCTGCCGCCGGCCTATTCGCACTGAGATCGGGCCGGATTCGGCCAACCCGATCGCGGAATTGTGACGCCGGCCGGCATTTGACGGCTGCGTCACGGCGCTAAGATTCAATGCGAGAGCAGAAGGATGCAGCGGGCTGCAGGGTTGGTCGCATCCATGACTCGCGAATTGAGGTGATGGACATGCGTACCGGTTTTCTCGTCGATGCCACCTGCGATCTGCCCGATCGCTATTTCTCGTCCGGCGATGTCATGGTGATGCCGATCAGTGTCCGCATCGGCGAACACATCACCACCGACCAGCGCAACGACGAAGTCACCCTGAACTTCCTCGACAGCCAGATCGCCGCCGAGGCCAGCGCCGCCGAAACCAGCGCGCTCACCGTCGAGCAGATCCGCGACCTGTTCCTCAAGCGCCTCGTCGTCGATTACGACTACGTGTTCTGCCTGACCGTCACCCGCGAGCGCAGCCCGATCTACGAACATGCGACGCAGGCGAGTTTCAGCATCCTCAACGAATACCGCCCGGTGCGCGAAGCCGCCGGCAAGAATTCGCCGTTCTCGCTGCGCGTGCTCGATACCGGCAGCCTGTTCGCCGGTCAGGGCGTGCCGGTCGCGGCCGGGGTGGCGATGAACGCATCCAGCGACAACGCGCCGATGATCCGCGCGCGCATGGAACAGATCGCGCGTTCGACCCAGGCCTACGCCGTGGCTCCCGATCTCTATTATCTGCGCAGCCGTGCCCGCGCCAAGGGCGATCGCAGCGTCGGCCTGGTCAGCGCCATGCTCGGCAGCGCCCTCGACATCAAGCCGATCCTGCATTGCAACCAGGGCGTGACCCGGCCGGTGGCCAAGGTGCGCGGCTTCGAAGCGGCCGTGGAGAAACTGCTCACGGAAACCGCCAACGAAGTGGATCGCGGATTGGCCACGCCTTTCCTCACCCTGAGTTATGGCGGTCAACTGGAACAACTGCGCAAGTTCCCCGGCTACGACAACCTGATGCTCGCCTGCCGCAACAACGGCGTGGAATTGCTGGAATCGCTGATGAGCCTGACCGGCATCATCAACCTCGGTCCCGGCGCGGTCTCGCTCGGTTTCGCCAGCGATCGCAAGCCGGCGCTGTCCTGAGTCTCACGGCGGACAAACAACCCGGCGTTATCCTGTCCGCGGATTCGCGCAAAGGAAACCGATGGCTACCCGCTTCTACCTGACCCTTCCCGACCCCGAACTCGCCCGCGGCAAGAACGGTTTCGGCTTCCATTCCCACAGCGCTTCCGGCTTTGCCCAGGAATTGCAGGACGCCTTGCGCACCACCTCGCTATTCCGCCAGTGGCTCGACAAGCAGGACGATCCCGACAACGTCGACCCGTTGCTGGGCGCGACCGATCCTGCCGCCACCGTCACCGGCGAACAGCACGATCTCCACATCGACCTGATCGCCACCACGTCGCTGAAAGGCGACATCGTCAAGCATCGCCTCGCCCTGCTCGCCGGTTCGCACTGGCAGCTGCGCGACGTCAGCGCGGCCTGACGTGTCCTTGCAGCCAGTCCTGCTCGCCTGGAGCGGCGGCAAGGATTCGGCGTGGGCATTGCACGCAATGCGGCAACGCGGTGATGTCGAAGTCGTCGCCTTGTTGACCACGCTCACGCAGGGCTACGACCGCGTCTCGATGCAGGGCATTCGCCGCGATGTGCTGCATGCGCAGGCGGACGCGACCGGATTGCCGCTGATCGAGGCGTGGATCCCGCAGCAGTCCGGCAACACCAGTTACGAAACCAGCTTCACCAATGCGTTGGCCGATGCGCAGTCACGCTGGCCCGGCATCCGCGACATCGCTTTCGGCGATCTGTTCCTCGCCGACATCCGCAGTTGGCGCGAAGCCTTGTGCACACGACTCGGCTGGAACGCGCATTTCCCGCTGTTCGGCAGCGATACCGCCCGGCTAGGTCGCGAGATGATCGCAGGCGGATTGCGCGCGCACCTGTGCTGCGTCGATACCACCCAGCTCGATGGCGAGTTCTCCGGACGAGCGTTCGACATCGAATTGTTGGATGAACTTCCTGCATCCTGCGATCCCTGCGGCGAGCGCGGCGAATTCCACACCGTGGTGTCGGCCGGGCCGATGTTCGATCACCCGCTCGAACTGGTACGTGGCGAGACCGTGCTGCGCGACGACCGCTTCAACTACACGGACTTTGCACGCGCTGGCTGAGCGCGCATCAACCGGTGTGCTGGATGCCCGCGGCGATGCCGTTCACCGTTTCCTTCAGCGCGGTGAATGTCGCCTCGTCCTCGCAACCTCCCGCACGCCAGCGCCGCAGCAGCTCGACCTGGAGCAGGCTGATCGGATCGACATAGGGATTGCGCAGGCGGATCGCCAGACGCAATCGATATTCGTTGGCCAGCAGGCGATCCGTACCTCGCAACCGTTGCACCGCCGCGCAGGCGCGCGCATGTTCATCGCGGATGCGCGCGAAATAGCGTTCGCCCCCGGTGCCGGCAAGCTGCGAGTAGCGCTCGAAAATGTCCATGTCGGCGGTCGCCAGCGCGACCTCGAGATCGCCCAGCGTCGCCGCGAAGAACGGCCACTCGCGCGCCATCGTCGCCATCGCTTCCAGCCCGTGTTCGGCGATGCCGCGTTCCAGCGCGGTCCCGGTGCCGTACCAGCCGGTGAGTTGCGAACGGTTCTGCGACCACGCGAACACCCATGGAATCGCGCGCAATTGCTCGATGCCCCCATCGCGGCGACGCGACGGTCGCGAACCGAATTGCAGGCGTTCGATCACGTCGATCGGCGTCGCCTTGCGGAAGTAATCGACAAAGCCGGGATCCTCGTGGACCAGCGCGCGATAGTGCGCACGGGCGGTGTCGGCCAGCGTCGTCATCACTTCGCGCCAAGTCTCTTCACGCGCATCCGCCGCGCGCGGACGCAGGCTGGCCTGCAATACCGCGCCGGTGAGCTGTTCGAGATTGCGCAACGCCAGCGCGCGGATGCCGTACTTGCGATGGATCACCTCGCCCTGTTCGGTCAGGCGCAATACGCCATCGACCGAACCGCGCGGTGCAGCGATCACCGCGCGCACCGAATTGCCGCCGCCGCGACTGACGGTGCCGCCACGCCCGTGGAAGAACACGATGCGCACGCCGGTTTCCCGCGCCAGTTCGGTCAGCACGCGCTGGCTGCGCTGCAAGGTCCAGCGCGACGACAGCATGCCGCCGTCCTTGGCGCTGTCGGAATAGCCGAGCATCACCATCTGGCGGTTGTCGCGCGTTTGCAGATGGCGGCGATAAGCCGGATCGGCGAACAGGCCGCGCATCACTTCGGGCGCGGCGCGCAGGTCGTCGATGGTTTCGAACAGCGGCGCTACGTCGATCGGGATGTCGCCATCGAAACCGGCCATGCGCGCCAGTTCCAGCACCGCGAGCACATCCGCGGCACTGCGACTCATGCTGATGATGTAGGGACCGAAGGCGCGATCACCGTAACGCGTGCGTGCCTCGCGGATCGACGCGAATACCGCCAGCGTCTTCGTCGCGATCTCCGATGATGGCTGCGCCAGCGCCGTCGCATGCACCGCCGAATCCTGGCGCAGGTCGAGCGCGGCGAGATGGAAACCGAAACTACGCGCGCGTATCCGCACCCGCCACAGCGCTTCGACACCGGCATGTTCGCCCCGCCCTTCGCGCAGGCTGGCGTCGATCAGGTCGAGATCGGCGATGAAGGCCTCGGCATTGTCATAGGCGCCGGGCGCATCATCCATGGTGGCCCCAAGTCGTGCGTCGATCAGGTGCAGCAACTGGCGATAAGGCATGTCGTCGTAACGCGCACCCAGGGTCGGCGCGGCATCCGGCAGCAATGCCTTGTATCCGGTCACGCGCTCACGCAATCCCGGCGATACCGTTGCGCGATCGACCGTCTGCGTCAGCACCTTGTCGAGCGTGCGCAGATCGCGGCGATACAGCGTCAGCACGCGCTTGCGTTGCGACGCCAGGGTCGCGCGCACCGTCTCCGCGCCGACATTGGGATTGCCATCCATGTCGCCGCCGACCCAGGTGGCGAAACGCAGGAATTCACCGGGATCAATCGTCTCGCCCCACGCGCCTTCGACCGCACGCGCGAATTCGCGATGCAACGCCGGCAACACGCGATACAACACTTCGCCGAGATAGAAACCGACGTGCGCGGTTTCGTCGGCCACGGTCGGGCGCAGCGGCGACGCTTCCGCGGTCTGCCACGCCGTGGTCAGTGCCTGGCGGATGCGCGCAGTGTCGCCCTCGCGCTCGTCGGGCGTGCGGGTGCGATCGATGTCGGCGACCAGGCGACGGACGATGTCGTGCTCCTTGTCGAGCAGCGCGCGCCGCACGCTTTCGGTCGGGTGCGCGGTCAGCACCGGTTCGATCCGCAACGACGGCAGCAGGGCTTCAACATCGGCGCGTGCCACGCCATCACGCTGCAACTGCGTGCAGACTGCGGCGAGGCTGCCCGGTTGCGCATCTGCGGCAGTGCGCTGGTAATCGCGACGACGACGGATGCGGTGCACGCGTTCGGCCAGATTGATCGCGCGGAAATAGGTGGCGAAGGCCCGCGCCAGCGCTTCGGCATCCCTGGTCGATACCTGCTGCAGGCGCGCGGTCAGCGCATCCACCGGCAACTGCTTCTCGCGCCGGGCAATCGCTTCGCGCCGCAACGCCTCGACGGTTTCGAGGAAGCCGGGAGACGTTTGCTCACCGAGCATCTCGCCGACCAGCGCGCCGAGGCGGCGCACGTCGTCGCGCAGCAAGGTGTCGGTTTCGGCGAAACGCAGCGACTCGCGCAACGGGGTGTCGATGGCTGGGATCTGGTCCATCCCCCCAGACTATGCCTGATTTTGCGGCAGCGCAGCAATCGCCCGTCCCCGGGACCGCAAACGATTCCTTGACGGGGACTTTCCTTTGCGGGGCACAGGCTGGTCCAGCATCAACGAGGAGACCGTCATGTCCGAACTCGACACACGTGATCGCAACGCCATGCCTGCGGGTGAATTCGCCTTCCCGAGGGAACGCAAACTGCCGCTCAACGATGCCAGCCATGTCCGCAACGCCGTCGCCCGGTTCGACCAGGTGGAAGACGTCAGCGACAGCGAGCGTGATGCCGCCTGGAAGCGCATCGAATCCGCCGCACGCAAGTTCGACGTCGAACTGCACGAGAAGAGCTGGCACGAACTCGGCAAGCCCCATTAGCGATTGCCGATCGCGGGCCACGGTGGGATGATCCGCCTGCGGCGCCACGCCGCCTGATCGCGCCTGACTGCCGGAAGGATCCAGCATGCGGTTGCCCGTCGTTCCCTGCGTCCTCGCAGTCGCCATCGCCTGCATTGCGGCCAGTTGCGAATCGTCATCCCCGCACGTCGCCACGGCACCACCGCCGCCTGCATTGTTCGAAACCTTCGGAACACTGCATCGCGACATCGGCAGCACCTCGCCCGCGGCCCAGCGCTATTTCGACCAGGGATTGCGCCTGATGTACGGCTTCAACCACGATGCCGCCGGTCGTTCCTTCGCCGAAGCCGCGCGACTGGATCCCGATTGCGCGGCCTGCGTGTGGGGACAGGCCCTGGTGCTCGGCCCCAACATCAACATGAAGATGGATCCGCAGGTCGCGAAGGAAGCGACCGCGCTGGCGCAGCATGCGGCGCGATTGATCGATCATGCAAAACCCGCGGACCGCGCCCTGATCACGGCACTGCAGCTGCGCTACGCCGATCCCGCGCCGGAAGACCGCAGCAAGCTCGACCGCGCCTATGCCGACGCGATGGCCACGGCCGCACGCGAGTTCCCCGGCGACGACGACATCGCCACCCTGCATGCGGAATCGCTGATGGACCTGACGCCGTGGGCGTACTGGTCAGCCGACGGCAAGACCGCGGGCGAATTCACCCCGACGCTGCTCGCTGAACTGGAACGCGTGCTCGCCCGCAACCCGCAGCACATCGGCGCGATGCACTACTACATCCACGCCACCGAAGCGTCATCGACGCCGCAACGCGCATTGCGTTACGCCGACGCGCTGGCGAAACTCGCGCCCGGCTCCGGCCATCTGGTGCACATGCCGGCGCATACCTACATCCGCGTCGGCCGCTACCACGACGCCACCATGACCAACCTCGACGCCAGCACCGCCGATGCGGCGTTCCTCGCCGTCTGCCGCGGCAGCAACGGCATCTATCCGCTCGGCTACGTTCCGCACAACTGGCATTTCGCGAGCATGACCGCCGGCCTGTCCGGTTCGGAGACGCTGGCCCTGCGCGCGTCGGACCAGACCGCGCAGCGCGCCGATCGCAAGAAGATGGGCAGCGACACCATGTTGCAGTCGATGCAACTGTTCGTGGTGACGCCGCTGTTCACACAGGTGCGCTTCGGTCGCTGGAACGACATCCTCGCGCAATCGTCGCCACCGGGCGACCTGCCGTTCACCACCGCGATCTGGCGCTTCGCGCGCGGCATGGCCCATGCGCGCACCGGCGACATCCGCGCCGCGCAAGCCGACCTCGCCGCGTTGCGGGGCATCGCCGCTGACCCCGCGCTGGCGAAAACACGCTTCACCAACGGCGCCGATGCCCTGGTCGCGGTTGCCGTACCGTTCCTCGAAGGCGAAGTGTTGCGCACGCAAGGCAATCTGAAGAGCGCCGTGGCCGCATTGCGCAATGCCGCTGCCGCCGAGGACAAGCTGCTCTACGACGAACCGGCGAACTGGCCGCTGCCGACGCGGCCCTATCTCGGCGCCGCGTTGCTGGAAGCCGGTGATGCCCGCGCGGCTGCCGACGCCTATCGCCAGGATCTGGTGACGTACCCGGACAACGGCTGGTCGCTGTACGGGTTGATGCTTGCGCAGAGGCGATTGAACGATCCAAGCGCGGCCGATACGGAAAAGCGCTATCGCGACGCCTGGCAGTGGGCGGACGCGCCGCTCACCGCATCGCGCTACTGATTCAATCGCGCAATGCGTTGGCGTGATGCGCGATGTGCTCGCCGATGAAGCTGGCGATGAAGTAATAGCTGTGGTCGTAACCGGACTGCATGCGCAGCGTCAGCGGATGGCTGGCGGCTGCGCACGCTTCCCGCAGCAACTCCGGCTTCAATTGCGTGGCGAGGAATTCGTCGGCATCGCCCTGGTCGACCAGCAGCGGCAGTTTCTCGCTGGCTGACTTCACCAGTTCGACCGCGTCGTGTTGCTTCCACGCCACGCGATCATCGCCGAGATAGGCGGTGAACGCTTTCTCTCCCCACGGCACCTGCGACGGCGCGACGATCGGCGCAAACGCCGACACGCTGCGATAGCGACCGGGATTCTTCAGCGCGATGGTCAGCGCGCCGTGCCCGCCCATCGAGTGACCGCTGATCGCGCGCGCATCCGTGGCAGGGAAATTCGCTTCGATCAACGCCGGAAGTTCGTCCACCACATAGTCGTACATGCGGTAGTGCGCCGCCCACGGCGATTGCGTGGCATTGATGTAGAAACCCGCGCCCTTGCCGAGATCGTAGCCATCGGCATCGGCGACGTCATCGCCACGCGGACTGGTATCCGGCGCAACGATGATGACACCGTGTTCCGCCGCATAACGCTGGGCGCCGGCCTTGGTGATGAAATTCTGTTCGCTGCAGGTCAACCCCGACAACCAGTACAACACCGGGCAACGTTCGCTCGCGGCCTGCGGCGGCAGGTAGATCGCGAAATTCATCTCGCAACCCAACGATTCCGAATGATGGCGCCAGACATCCTGCCAGCCGCCGAAGCAGGCGCGGTGTTCGATTCGTTCGAAAATGCTCATTACGGCTGGAAATGCACGACGGAACGAATCGACTTGCCTTCGTGCATCAGGTCGAAGGCCCCGTTGATGCCTTCCAGTCCCATCGTGTGGGTCACGAACGGCGCGAGTTCGATCTCGCCCTTCATCGCGTCCTCGACCATCCCCGGCAATTGCGTGCGACCCTTGACGCCGCCGAACGCCGTGCCCATCCACTTGCGGCCCGTCACCAGCTGGAACGGGCGCGTGGAAATCTCCTGCCCGGAGCCGGCGACACCGATGATCACCGACTGGCCCCAGCCGCGATGCGCGCATTCCAGCGCCGCACGCATCACGTTGACATTGCCAATGCACTCGAAGGAATGATCGACACCCCAACCGGTCATCTCGACGATCACCTGCTGGATCGGCTTGTCGTGGTCCTTGGGATTCACGCATTCGGTCGCGCCCATCGAACGCGCGAGATCGAACTTCGACGCGTTGGTGTCGATCGCGATGATGCGCCCCGCCTTGGCCTGACGCGCACCCTGCACGACCGCCAGACCAATGCCGCCGAGACCGAACACCGCGACCGAATCGCCCGGCTGCACCTTCGCCGTGTTGTGGACCGCACCGATCCCGGTGGTCACGCCGCAACCAAGCAGGCAGACGTGTTCGTGGTTCGCTTCCGGATTGATCTTCGCCAGCGACACTTCGGCGACCACCGTGTATTCGCTGAAAGTCGAACAACCCATGTAGTGATACAGCGGCTGGCCGTTGTAGCTGAAGCGCGAGGTGCCATCCGGCATCACGCCCTTGCCCTGGGTGGCGCGCACCGAGGTGCACAGATTGGTCTTGCCGGACTTGCAGAACAGGCATTCGCCACACTCGGCGGTGTACAGCGGAATCACGTGATCGCCGGGCTTCACGCTGGTCACGCCTTCGCCGACTTCGACCACGACACCCGCGCCTTCGTGGCCGAGCACGCAGGGGAACAGGCCTTCCGGATCATCGCCGCTGAGGGTGAATGCATCGGTGTGGCAGACGCCGGTATGGGTGATCTTCACCAGCACTTCGCCTTTCCGTGGCGGCGCGACGTCGATCTCGACGATCTGCAAGGGTTCGCCCGCGGCGAAGGCAACGGCGGCTCGTGATTTCATGAAGCTCTCCTCTTGCAAACTCAATACGCGTATTCGCTGAACACCGGATCGACCGATCCTTTCCACGGCCCGTGGAACAGTTCGAGCTTGCGTTCGGCCGGCGTCTGTCCGGCTTCGGCGATTTCCAGCAGCGGTTGCAGGAAGCCGGATTCGTCGGCGCCTTCGCGGGTGCAGCAGCCATTGCCGGCGCGACCGCGACGCTGCAAGCCGGCCAGCGAAATCTTCAGTGCCTCGATCGCCAGTTCGCGCACCGTGCCGCCGCGGAACGGCAGCTTCAACGCGTGCTTGGGCACGCCATCGCGCAAGGCGTGGCGTTCTTCCATCGTGAAGTCTTTCACCAGATCCCAGGCGGCATCGAGTGCGGCATCGTCGTACAACAATCCGACCCAGAACGCCGGCAGCGCGCACAAGCGTCCCCACGGACCGCCGTCGGCGCCGCGCATTTCCAGGTATTTCTTCAACCGCACTTCCGGGAAGGCGGTGGTCATGTGGTCGTTCCAGTCGCGGATCGTCGGCAGTTCGCCGCGCAGTTCGTCGAGATCGCCGGCGAGGAATTTGCGGAACGATCGGCCGGAAAGATCGAGGTACTCGCCACCGCGGTAGCTGAAATACATCGGCACGTCGATCAGATAGTCGACATAACGTTCATAACCGAAGCCGTCCTCGAACACGAAGTCGAGCATGCCGGTGCGATCGCCGTCGGTATCGGTCCAGATGTGCGAGCGATAGCTCTGGTAGCCGTTGGGCTGGCCATCGGTGAATGGCGAATCGGCGAACAGCGCGGTCGCGATCGGCTGCAGCGCCAGCGACACCCGGAACTTCTTCACCATGTCGGCTTCGCTGGCGTAATCGAGATTGACCTGCACCGTGCAGGTGCGCGTCATCATGTCGAGGCCGAGCTTGCCGACCTTGGGCATGTATTCGCGCATGATCTTGCAGCGGCCCTTCGGCATCCA
>JAFEBZ010000204.1 GCA_018242405.1 Pseudomonadota bacterium
CAAGTTCGTTGACGTAGTCCTGCAGTTTCTGGCCTTTCACCACGCCACCGGAAAACAGGCTGACGTCGCGGATGCGCGATTCGTCCAGCGCGAACGCTTTCTCCTGCATGGCATACGCATCCATGCCGCTGGCGTACAACGCACCGACGACGCTACCGGCGCTGGTGCCGGCAACCACCGCCGGTTTGATGCCGTTGGCTTCCAGCATCTTGATCACGCCGATGTGGGCGAAGCCCTTGGCGGCACCGCCGCCCAGCGCGATGCCGATTTTCACCGGGGCCACCGTGACGGGCGCGGCGTGCGCGCGGGCATCCGTCTTCGGCGCGCTGGCACAGGCGGTCAGCAGGGTGGCGAACAGGGCGGCGGCGAAAGGAGCGCGCATCGGCATCGGGGATCTGGCGGGGGACATAGCTTAATGCGGGGGCGATGAATTGCCGCTGGCGAGGCGTGTCCGGTTTCGGAAGCGGATTCCGCTAACACAGACAGGCGGGTCGATCCGCTCGCGCGCCGGAGCCCCGGCACGCCTCGGACTCGGGGGAGACCACGCATGAACAAGTCGAATCGCAACGCATCGATGATGGCGCTGGCTGTCGTCGCCATTTCCACGGTATCCGCTGCCGGCAACGCGCCGCAAGGCCCGAAGACACGGGTATGGATCGACGTCGATACCCACACGATGGCCGGCATGCCCGACATGGGCGGACTGGGCGGTTTCATGATGCGACGCATGGGTGGCGACAAGGGATCGCAGCTGTATCCGACCACGCGCCGCGCGCCGACGATGTCTGGCCAGTATCTCGACATCGCCGTGCACAACGCCTTGCGCCCCGGCGTGGAAGCGCAGGATGCGATTCCTGCCGGACTCGACATGGGCAAGTCGTTGTTGCTGTTGCCGCCCCAGCGCGAGGAAGGCCGTACGGGCAGCAGCCATGACACTCCGCCGGACGTCGAATTCAAGGTGATGGAGTACTGGGGTTGCAGTGCCACGGTGCGTTCCGGGCAGCCCAAGGTGTTCACGATGCGGATGAAGAGCGGCGGCGTCCAGACCACGGGCAGTCTGTCGCAGAATCGCCGGTTCGCCGACCGCGGCATCGATCCGACGCCGGAATACGCGTTGTGGCCGAATCGCAAGGATGGCCAGCGCGTGCCCGATGGCGCGTCGCTGGCAGGATCGCACCAGATCAGCGGCGATGGCATCCCGGCATCGCTGAAGTTCGAGTTGCAGCACAACGCTGATTTCATGCCGAAGATCGCGCTTTCCTCGCAGGGCGAGTTGAAGGATGCGGTCGCACTGAACTGGCAGCCGGTGGAGCGTGCACAGGGCTATTTCCTGCGGGCGTTCTCGATGCCGGACCAGCACACCATGGTGCTGTGGAGCAGCGCTGAAGTATCGGGTGCCGGCGATGACCTGCTCGATTTCCTGGCTGGCGGCGATGTCAGCCGTGGCCTGAAGGAGCGCGTGTTGCTGCCGACCAGCGCGAACAGTTGCACGATTCCGAAAGGCATCTTCGCGGCGAACACGCAGGCGTCGGGGCGCGGCGGTGCCGGCGGGATGGCCGGCATGGGAATGCTGTCGATGGTTGCCTACGGGCCGGAGACCGATATTGCGTGGCCTCCGAAACCCGCGAACCCGAAACAGGCGTGGGCACCGGAATGGAGCGTGCGCGTGCGAACCAAGTCGACCGCCGGCGCGATGCTGGGCATGAACCTGTCCGGCAACAACGCGCAGTCGCGCCAGGACGGCAAGCCGCCGGAACAGGAAAGCACCGGCAAGAAATTGCTGAAGGGTCTTTTCCGCAAATTCTGAGGATGCCGCGATGAAATTTTCCAGACCGTTGTTGCTGGTTGTGTCCATCCTGTCGTTGTCGGCGTGTTCGCGCGCGCCGAACGGCGACGGGAAAACGGAACCCTCCAGTCCCGCTGCCAAGGCGGCGCGTGCGGCGAATGCCGAATTCGCGCGCTTGCAGAAGCAGGGCGCGGATGCGACCGCGCGCGAAATCACCAAGATCGAATATCCGTCGACCCGCAGCCTGATGAGGGCGAGTGGAATCGATGCGGCGCTGGGTGGCGAAGCCAAGGCCGATGCGGCGTTGCAAAAACTGTTCGCGTTGTACGAACAGAAGAGCCGCGTCTTTGCAGCCGAACTGCCAGGATTGTTCAACAAACGTTCCGGCGGCGGTGGCGGATTCGGGGGCGGCGGCGAGTCCGGTTATGGCGGCATGGCGGCATCCACGACCACTGCGGGAATGCAGAACGAGGCCGCCGAGCAAACCTGGGAACAGGGGCAGGAGGCGGGACAGTCGTCGGGCAGCCAGACCACCAGCACGTCGAACGGCAGTTCCACGACGGAGTGGACGCAGGACGGTTACGCCAACACCACCACCTACGAAGGCAACCTGCCCGAAGGGCTGAAAGGCAAGGTGACCACCAGGGTGAAGACGGTGGCCTGTCCCGATGCCAGCGGAAAGATCGAGATCGAATTCGAATCGACTTCGGATCTCGGTTCTGCCAGTGGCAGCGCGCAGACCAAGGTGAGTTCCAAACTTGTCCAGCACCTCGACGACGACGCCAATTTCATCGACGACGACATGGATTCCGATGTCCATGTCGAGCAGACCACGGGCAGCGGCAGTCATGTCGATGTCAGCGACGGACTCTCCACCAGTCGTGGCGAAGCGGGATCGAAGGTCAACGGACGCAATCGCAATGCCAGCAACGAGGACGTGGAGCTGGCACAGGCGTTGGCGAAACTGGGGCGGTTCGCCGCCATGCAGGCGCTGGACAGCGCGAAGAAGGCCATTGAGTCCGGCAAGTGCGTGAAGCTCGACGTGCGCAGCGATCCCGCCAAGCGCACTGGTGCCAAACCCAATACCGCCTACACGCTGTTCGCCGAGCCGCGCGCGAAGAGCGATGGCGCGCCGACGCGCGGTACGGTGAAGGCGACGTTGAGCGGCGAGCACATGCTGAATCCGCGCGACAAGAAAGTTCCGGCGGATGCGCAGTTCGATTACCAGAATCCCGAGAAGAAGGATCAATCCGCGACGATCGATTTCGAGGCCCGCAGCAAGCGTGGCGTCGGCAAGGCTAGCCTGCAATTCGATACGAAGAAAGGCGGTTATCGGATTGTCGTTGGCGGTGGCGATCCGGTGAATCAAGTCGTATGCGATATCGACCACAGCTTCGTATTGAACGGGAAGTTGTTCGGTACCGAGTTCAGCGGTGGCATGGATGGCACTTACAAGTTCGTACGCACGCCGAACATTCCCGGCCTGCAATGGAAGGCTAGTGGCACCTATCACATCGACCTGCCGAACGGCCCCGGTGCGCCGGGCACGTTGTCGATCAAGGCCAGGGAAGCCACCACCCGGGCGGGCGGCATCGCTGACAAGAACGCTGGCTATACCGACGTCTTCACCCTGACTCCAGTGGCGGACTGCAAATGATGAAGGCGCGGATTTCCCTCCTCGCCATCGCCTGCATGCTGGTGTCCGGGCATGTCGCCGCGCAAAGCCTGGGCAACCTGTTCAAGCAGGCCGTGAAGCAGGCGACGAAACAAGCGACCGACAAGATCGAACACCAGGCCCAGACGCGCATTGCCGGACCGGCCGAGGGCGGTCGCATCCAACCATCCGGCATGGCCGGCGGCACGCGCGCCGACGACTCGCCCGTCGCGCGCGAAGCCGCCCTCGCGCGCCTGCGCACCGCTGCGCCACATCCGGTATGCGCCGCGCCCGGCACGATGGGGCAGGTCTACGGCACCACCTGCAACAGCCGCGAATTCCCGGCGCCGCCGCTGTTGGCCGCGCCGAAGATCGCGTGGGAAACCAGGCCGGGGTGGTGGGGCGCGTGGTCGCCCTTCCTCGTCGGCAATCTGATGCTGACCGGCAGTTGCAACAACGACGACAACGCCGGTGTGTCGGCGCTGGACACGCGGACCGGCAAGACGGTGTGGCGGATCGCCAGCATCTGCGCGACCGGCAACCGGCGCGGCACCACCGGCAATGTCGCCTTTTTCGAATTGCCGACCGGCCAGGTGTTGCTGGTCTATCCCAGGGACGATGGCAGCGCGGTCGACTACTACGTCCTCGACGTCAAGACGGGGCGCATCGCGGGATCGCTCAAGCCCGCGGCCAACGTCGCGTTGCGCGGCCTCGGCGGCATCTTCACCGGCGTCAACCAGTCGAAGCAGGACGGCGTCAGCAACCTGGTCGGCTTCAGCCCGACGCTGGACCGGGTGCTGTGGCGCAATCGCGGTTTCCGCCTCGCAATGCGCGACGACGATCCGCATTACAAACCCACCTTCAGCCCGTCGGCACTGGCGGACGGCGTCCTGTTGCTGTCGGCGCGCAGCCTGGACCAAGGGGAATCGCCGACGCGGCAATTGCACGCCATCGATCTGCGCGACGGAAAAACGCTGTGGCGGCATGACCGCCAACCGGTAGCCCAGCGCGGTGGCGGCGGCGAGGGCTGGCGCTCCGACGACGGCACCCCCATGGTGGCCGGCGGCAAGGCGATCATCCGTGTGCAGGGCCTGCTCGGCGCCGCGGGCAATGGCATGACGCCGGAGGGCGATGCCTTGCGCGCACTGGATCCACGCACCGGGGCGGAGGCTTGGACGACCAAGCCGATCGCGGGCACGTCCATCGAAAACCGCGTGGCGGTCGGCGACATGCTGGTCGCGGAAGTGCGACGCGGAAGCGCGCACGCGCTGTGGGGGTATCGCCTTGCCGATGGCGTGCTGGCCTGGCGCCGCGAAGTGTCCGCGCAAACGCGGCTGCTGGCCTCCGCCGGCGGCGTGTTCTACGTCACCGAACGCGTGCCCTCCAGGCGCGGCAGTGACCAGGACTATCGCCTGCAAGGACTGGATGGCGAATCCGGAACGTTGCTGTGGGCCACCACGGTGCCCGGACACAACCTGGACCTCGACGGTGGCTGGGGCATCGAGCCCGATCCCCGCCGCCGGGGATCGCAGGGCCCGGCCTGGCGGATCGGGGGCGACGGCGCGATCTACGGGGTAACCCTGACCGGTGCCTTCAAGCTGCAATGAGCCGGCGATCGCACGACGCATTCCTTCCGCCACTGCCACGCCCGTACCGGAGCCTCCCGATGAAAACGCGCCATCTCGCCCTCCTCGCCGTGCTGACGTGCGTACCCGCTGCACATGCGCAGCAAGGGCTGGGCAACAACGCCATCAACAACCAGATTATGGAAACCGCGATCTGCAACAGCGCGCTGCACAGGCACGAGCGTCTGCCGGACACCTGCGCCAAATACCCGCGCCATGGCGGCAAGGCCTCGCCGACGGCGACGCTGTTCACCCCCGTGGCGGGCAGCGACGCGGTGAAGCAGTTGGCCGACAGTCTGGGCAACACGCCGGAGGAGCGCCGGCAGATCCTGCAGCTGGCGGCCGCGGGCAAGGACATGTTCGCGCTGAAGTACAAGGGCAAGTGGAACAACACGATCGCCGGCGCGATGACCTTCTTCATCGCCGCCGTGGCGACCGTGCAGTCCGAACGGGAGCCCGATGCCGACGCGCAGCAGCGACTGTTCGATTCACTCAATGCGACCCTGGCGCAGTCGAACATCGCCCGCGTCCCGGACAAGGACAAGACCGCGCTCTACGACACCCTGCTCGCATCCGCCGGCCTGCCGCTGGTGTTCTATGTCGATGGCAAGCAGAACGGCAACACCGCGCAAGTCGAGCAAGCCAAGACGATGGCCGCCGCTTTCAGCAGGAAGCTGATGCATGTCGAACCACAGGTACTCAGCGCAATGTTGTCGCCGGCCGCACCCACCGCATCCTCTGCGCCAGCGGCAGGTGCGGTCGCTGCAAGCGGCAATCGCCTGCCCGGCGGGCATTACGACTGCCTGATCCTGTCGATGACCGTCGGCGCATCGTTCTCGACCCAATATCGACCGACCGGCATGGGATTCGCCATCGCCGGCAATGCCTATTCGGCCAGAGCTGGCGATGGCACGGTCGATGTCTCGCCGGACGTGGTGGCATTCCGCGGCGGCGCCTATGACGGTTGGAAAGGTGCGCGCCTCAACGGCGCCATCGTGTTCCGCAAGAACGACCATTCGAATCCACAGGCAGGCGATGGCATCCGGGCTGGCGACTTCCGCTGCGCCCGAACCTCCGGATAACGAAGCGCCGCCATCACGGTCAACCCGTGCTGGCGGGCTGGGGCATCGCTAGCACTCCGGACAAGGCAAGACCGCGCCCTATGACACTCTCACAATCCCGGAGATTCGCATGTACAGGAAGATTTCAGCGTTGTTGCTGGTATTCGGCGCCCATCAGGCAATGGCGCAAACCGTGCCGCCGGTGATGGCGGCCGAACAGGTCATGCACGATTTCAACTCGGGCGGTTATGTGCTGGGTCCGAGCGGGAATGCCAACTTCAAGTACGCGCAGACCTTCCGGTTGCAGCAATCGGGCTATGTCAGCCACATCATGCTGCCGATCAATTGCAGCAATTCCGCTGTAGGCACGATCACCGTGCGGGTGACGCTCCAGACCACCTTGCGCAGTGGATTTCCGTCCGGCGCGGTGCTGGCAACGCAAGACGTTCCCGGGATTGCGCTCAATTCGTGGACATCGGCCAATGGCATGCAAAGCATGCGCATGGTGGAGTTCTCGCGGCCTCCGTTGCTGGGCGCCGGCAATTATGCGTTCACTGTCGAAGCTGCCGGCAGTTCATGCGTCATCTGGCCCGGCCCGGCCGTGGACAGTTATGCCGGTGGCCAGGCCTTCATCATCAACGGTGTCTCGTTGCCGTCGTGGTATCCATGGGGCCGTGACCTGGCGTTCCAGGTGTTCGAGCGACCGCTCTGAGTGCGTTCGCTGGCGGCGGCTGCACACCGAATTGCTTTGCCGGCTTACCGGCGGGGCACGCGCGGACGCTGATGGTGATGTCCAAGACAGGCAAGTGATTCCGGGAACTCGAGCGACCATCTACTGCATCGAATCGAGAATTTTCCTGATGCGATCAATTTCCGGTTTGGATTTTGCATCCTCGTCCTTCTCCAGAAATTCGATGGACTGCCGGTATGCGTTCCGTGATTCGGCCACGCTGCCGGCGTTGGAATAGGCAGTCGCGAGGGCGGTCCAGTTTATTGCCATTTCCTTGTTGCTGCCGCCTGCCGCAGTCAACAAGGAAATGGCTTTCGAGAATACCGGAATGGCATCCTGGTGCCGCTCCTGTTTTTCAAGGATACGCCCCAGCGAGTTGTACAACGTGCCGAGGCGATATCCTCCGCCAATGCTCGACTCCTGGACGGCAATGGCATCCCTGACCGGGCGTTCGGCTTTCACGATTTCACCGCTCTCGAAGAGCGCATCGCCCTTGGCACGAAAGAGATTGACCCAGAGAGGAGATTGCCGGGGGACCTTGTTTTCCAATGCGAAGGCAATCCCGTTTTCCGCAGTCTGCAGCGCCTGTTTCTTCTCCCCCACGTCGAGTAGGGTGTACGACAGCATTTGATATGAATTGATGACCACATCCACGGGCGGGTTCGGCATTTTTGCGGCCAGTGCCAACCCCTCGCTGTAGGTCTCTTTCGCTTTCTTGAGATCACCCACCTTGTAATAGCTGTAGCCGAGGGCGTCGAGGGAGACTATCCGCAAACCGATATCGTCGGATGCAAAACGTTGGCGCAAATCGACGGCCCTCTGTTCCATGGCGAGACTTTCGACAGCCATGTCCAAACTGCCGAGCGCTCCGGAGTAGTAATCAAGGTCTATCGCAAAGGCCAGCGCTTCACTGCGCTCGGTGGGCTCGACGTTCCTGATGCCATCCGCGAACAACTTCGCGGCGATCCGGGGTTCGCCCAGCGAATAGTAAAGCTGCCCCAGCATTCGCTGTACGGGCTGTTTTACCCCGGCATCCACAGCCTTGCCTGTTTCCATCTTGGTGCGAGCAGTGTCGAGCAACTGGCGCACGCTGACTTTCGTCGAAAGTGCATTCTCCGGGGCCGTGGCGGCCAGAGTATCGGTGAGAAACTGCAGGGCTGCGTGTGCGTTGGCACCCTGTTGCTCGGCCAACCGCGCTTGTTCACGCGCGATGCTTGCCTGCATGCGCGCTTCTCGCGCCTGCCACAATGCGAGACCTGCTCCCGCAAGCAGTGCGATTGCAATTGCGGCGGCCGACGCGGCCAGCATGCGATTGCGCCGCAGCCAGAGGTTCGCGCGCGCGCCACGCGACAACGGAACGGCGGTGATCGGGCGATCATCCAGCCATGCACGCAGATCGTTCGCCAGTGCGTCGGCGGAGGCGTAGCGTTGTTCCGGATCGCGGCGCAAACAGGTCTGCACGATGTCGGCGAGGCTGCCGTACTGCGCGCGCGCCAGTGGCACCGGTTCCTTTTCGAGTTGTTGCAACTGGCTTGCCACCGGCGTATCGCGGGTCAATCCGAACGGATGCGATCCCGACAGCAGGCGATGCAGCACCACGCCGAGCTGCCAGATGTCGGTTGCCGTGGTGACCGGCGCATTGTGCAATTGCTCCGGCGATGCATATTCGAAAGTCAGGGCGCGATCGACCGTCACCGTCAATTCGCTGCCTTCCATCTGCCTGGCAATGCCGAAGTCGAGCAGCTTCACCCGGCCATCGGCATCCACCAGCAGGTTGGACGGCTTGAGGTCGCGATGCATCACCAGGCTGCGATGGGCGTGGCGCACCGCATCCAGCACCTGCAGGAACAGTTCGACGCGGGCCCGAACATCCAGCGCGTGTTCGTCGCACCAGCGATCGATCGGCAGGCCATCGACGCGCTCCATGACGAAGTACAACTCTCCGTCGGCGCTGATGCCGCCATCGAGCAGGGACGCGATGTTGGGATGGCGCAATCCGGCAAGGATCTGGCGCTCGCGCAGGAAGCGTTCGCGCGCTGCGGGGGAGTCGGCGCTGGCGCGGATCAGCTTGAGCGCGGCCTGTTGCGTGTAGGCGCCGTCGCTGCGTTCAACGGCATGCACCGCGCCCATGCCGCCGCGACCGATGGTTCCGGTGATATTCCATGCACCGATGTTGCGTCCGACCATGGCATCGGGCGCATCGTCGCGTGCCATTGCATCGCTCCATGCCGCGGCGTCGCCGCTGATGGGCTCGGCGGTGCCGGCGTCGGCATCAAGCAGGGCTTGTACCCGCGCGCGGAGTTCGTCGTCGCCGCAGCAAAGTTCGGACAGGCGTTGTTCGAGTTGCGCGGCGTCGAGATCCGCGACGTCGTCGAAGATGGCGAGCGCGCGTTTGCGGATTTCGGTGTCGCTCATGTCCCCAGTTCCGTCAACATGAAAGCGCGCGCCTTGCGCCAGTCGCGATGCAGCGTGCGTTCGGTGACGCCAAGCATCCCTGCAATTTCCTGTTCCGAATACCCGCCGAAATAGCGCAGCTCGACGGCTTGCGCGGCGCGTTCGTCCAGTTTGTGCAGCGAGGTCAGCATCTCGTCCAGCGCCAGCACTTCGACCACGGCCTGCTCGCCGCTGCCGATGGATGCGGTGAGGGTGACGGCATCCTGTCCGCCGCCGCGCTTGTCGGCCTTGCGCGTGCGGGCATCGTCCACCAGAACCTGGCGCATGGCGCGCGCCGACAGCGCCAGTAGGTGGTTGCGATCGACCGCCGCGAGCTGCGAACCGCCCAGTTTGAGATAGGCCTCGTGGACCAGGGCGGTGGTCTGGAAATCGTCATGCATGCGCCGCAACTGCAGGCGCGCCGCCCGCTTGAGCTCGTCATAGACGGCTGAATACGCGGCGCCCAATGCCGAGCCGTCACCCGCGCGGGCGCGGGCGAGCAGCACGGTGACGTCGCTGGACGGAATCGATTCCACGTCGCCTTCCCCTCGGCGTGTCCGGTTTCGGCAGCGAGTTTCGCATACCTGAAGACCACCGGCATTTCGCCGGTTCGATCACGAGGGGAGAACCGTAATGAACCACCTGAATTCGCGCCGCCATCGCCGGCGCATGGCCCTGTCCACCCTGAGCGTCGCCCTGCTGGGCGTGCTGTCGCTGCCGGCGTTTGCCGCCGATCGGGGTTGCCTGAATCCGGACGGGACGTTGACCACGCCGGCACCGGGCACCGACCAGGGCAGCGAGAACACCGACGCCAACGCCCAGAATTCCACCTGCAAATCCACCGCCAGCGCGTTCGGTCAGCTCAACATGGCCAGCGCCAATTACAGCAGTGCCTTTGGCTATCACAACGACGCCCGCAACGAATACGCCAACGCCTTCGGCCAGTACAACATCGCGTCCGGCTTCAACAGCAACGCCTTTGGCTACGGCAACGAAGCAACCAGCAATTATGGCAGTGCATTCGGTTTCTCGAACCACGCTTATGGGGAAAACAGCAGTGCCTTCGGATACAAGAATACTGCCAGCGGTCAGGACAGCAGTGCGTTCGGGCGCAACAGTAACGCCGCCGGCGACTACAGTAGTGCTTTTGGCTATGGCGCATCGACACCAAACACCGGCGGCACCGCAATCGGCTATCAATCAGTTGCCGACCGCGATTACGCCGTTTCCGTCGGCAAGACCGGCGGCGAACATCAAATCATTCATCTTGCTGCCGGAACCGCGGATACCGATGCGGTGAACCTGGGCCAGTTGAACGCGGCCATCGCCGGGGTCGGTGGTGGCAGCGGTGGCGCGCCGGTGCATTTCTACAGCGTCAACTCCACCGACAGCACTGCCGGCAATTACAACAATGACGGCGCAACCGGTGCCGATGCCGTTGCAGTGGGCGTGCGCTCCACGGCAAGCGACGTCAGCGCCGTTGCGATGGGCAGCGACAATCATGCCAGCGGACCGACCACTGTAGCAGTTGGCTTCAGGAATCAGGCCGACAGCGAGGGCGGCGTTGCGCTCGGCGTCAACAACAAGGTTCTGAGTGCGGGAAGTGGCGGGACTGCCGTTGGCGAATCGAATACTTCCGCTGGGTTGGAGGCCGTCGCATTCGGCACTGTGAACAAGGCCATCGGCAGCAACAGCATTGCGTTCGGCAATCGCAATGTCGCCAATGGCGCGAATAGCAGCGTGTTCGGTTATCAGAGCAGCACGCTTGCCGACAACAGCACGGCGATCGGTTACCAGGCAGTTGCGAACGAAGTTGGCGCAGTGTCCTTCGGTCATGCAGCCACGGACCTCGATTTTTCCGGTGTTGCCTATGGCAGCGATCTCAACGCCCGCCTGATCCACGTCGCCGCTGGCACCGGTGACACCGATGCGGTCAACGTCAGCCAGCTGCGCACGCTCGCCACCTGGATGGGCGGTGGTTCCAGCTTCACCGGTGGCGTGTTCACTGCGCCGACCTTCACCATCCAGGGCGCGAATTACGGTGATGTCGCCTCGGCGTTCGCGGCGGTGGATTCGAAACTGACCACGTTGTCTGCCGGTAGCGGAGGCGGTGGTGGCGGTGCATCGCATTTCTTCAGCGTGTACTCCAGCGACAGCGCAGCGCCCAACTACAACAACGACGGAGCGACCGGCGCCGATGCGACAGCTGTCGGCCTCAGCACGGCCAGTGGCTGGAAGAGCACTGCGGTCGGCTTCTACAACAGTGCGGGCGGCAGTGAAGCCAGCACGGCGATCGGTTACAAGAACACGGTGACCGGCGCGTATGGCCAGGCCATCGGCATCCACAACAACGTGTCCGGGACGTCGGGCATGGCCTATGGCGACCAGAACACCGCCAGCGGCGGTGGTACCAGCGCTTTCGGTCGTTTCAATACGGCGAGTGGCGGCAATTCCAGTGCTTTCGGAATTCTCAACGTCACTGGTGGCGAGGAAAGCAGTGCTTTCGGCAAGGAGAATCTCGCGAGCGGCAATCAGAGCACCGCGGTCGGATTCAAGAGCCAGGCATTGAATGTCGGCAGCACGGCGATCGGTTACCAGTCCGTTGCCGATCGCGATTACGCGGTCTCGGTGGGACAGGCCGGCGGCGAGCACCAGATCATCCACGTGGCCGCTGGAACCCAGGATACGGATGCGGTGAACGTCAGCCAGATGAAGAGCGGCGACGCGCAAACGCTGTCCTCGGCGAATGCCTATACCGATGCCAAGTTCGCCAACGTCTCCAGCGCCGGCGTCGATCAACTGCGCAACGACATGGAATGGCGCTTCAACCGGCAGGACAGCCGCATCGACCGCATGGGCGCGATGAGCACGGCGATGATGAGCATGAGCTCAAGCCTGTCCGGTATTCGCACGCAGAACCGCGTCGGCGTCGGGGCCGGCTTCCAGAACGGGCGCAAGGCGTTGTCGGTGGGGTACCAGCGCGCCATCAGCGATCGCGCGACGTTGACCATTGGCGGCGCTTTCAGCGGCAGCGATCGCTCGATCGGCGTCGGTGGCGGTTTCGGCTGGTGATGGGGAGAATCACGATGAATCGTTCGAAGAAGAACCGTCGCCAGCTGACACTGTCTGTTCTCGGCGTTGCACTGTTGAGTGCGATGGCGATGCCGGCATTGGCCCAGGATGATCCCTGCAAGAATCCCAACGGAAGCAATGTCACGCCCGCGCCGTCCACCAACCAGGGTAGCGAGCACGGCGCGTACAACACCACATGCAATTCGGCTGCCAGCGCGTACGGCTACGACAACAATGCCAGCGGCGATACCAGCAATGCATTCGGGTTTCGCAACTATGCTTACGACACCTACAGCAATGCGTTCGGCTGGGGCAATCTTGCCAGCAGCAACAGCAGCAATGCGTTCGGATACCAGAACACCGCCAGCGGCTGGACCAGCAACGCATTCGGCTACAAGAATGACGCAACCGGCACCAACAGCGCCGCGTTTGGCCGCAACAACACTGCCGGCGGACAGGACTCCAGCGCCTTCGGCGATGGCAACACGGCCTATGGCGATTACAGCAACGCCTTCGGGTTGTGGAGTCGCAGCGAGAAATACGCCACCGCACTCGGTCTGCGCGCGAATGCACAGGGCTATGGCAGCTTGGTGTTGGCGGGCTTTTACGATCGCAACGGCAACGGCCATGAGGATCTCGACATCTCTCCTGTCGCTTCCAGCGAAACCGCGTATGCCAGCGGCACCAGTGCGGTCGCCGTGGGCGCTGGCGTGCAGGCCACCGCCGCGTATTCCAGCGCGGTGGGCGTGAACAACCTCGCCAGCTCCAGTGGTGCCAATGCGTTCGGCATCGGCAATACGGCATCGGGCTTGAACAGCGCCGCGGTTGGCAGCTTCAACACCGCCAGCGGGCAATGGGCAAGCGCCTACGGCTACAGCGCGCAGGCGCTCAACACCGGGAGCGTCGCCCTCGGTTACCAGGCGATTGCCGATCGCGATTACGCCATCGCCGTGGGTCAAACCGGCGGCGAACACCAGATCATCCATCTCGCCGCCGGCACTGCGGATACCGATGCGGTGAACCTGGGTCAGTTGAACACGGCGATTGCGGGCGTCAGCGGTTATAGCGGCTTCTCGATCAGCGCCAACGGCGGTGCCACGCAGACCATCGCCAGCGGCGACAACGTGAACTTCACCGCCAGCGACAGCAATGGCAATCTCACCGTCAGCCGCAGCGGCAACACCATCAACTACGGGTTCAGCAGTGCGCCGGTGTTCACCGGCCTCACCATCGGCGGTGGCGGCGCAAACTTCACCATCGTCAACAACACCGTGGTGAACATGGGCGGCAACGTGGTGGGCGGCGTGGCCAATGGCGTGGTCGCCACCGATGCAGTCAACAAGGGCCAGCTGGATACGGCGATTGCCGGGGCCAACA
Organism: Pseudomonadota bacterium; assembly: GCA_018242405.1. GTDB lineage: Bacteria > Pseudomonadota > Gammaproteobacteria > Xanthomonadales > Xanthomonadaceae > Solilutibacter. Next base: position 13,739 of record JAFEBZ010000204.1, read on the forward strand.
GCAACGCCGCCGCCGCGCAAACCACGGCGAACACCGCGCTGACTGCCGCGGGCACTGCACAGACGACAGCCAACAGCGCCGTCACCGCAGCGGCCAATGCGCAAACCACTGCGAACCAGGCGATCACCGATGCCGCCAACGCGCAGGCGACAGCCAATACCGCGGTGACAAAGGCCGATGCAGCGCAAGCCACCGCGAATACCGCATTGACGACTGCCAACAATGCGGTTGGCGCGGCGAACGGTTATACCGACACTCGCGAGGCTGCAGTCCGCAGCGATATGGCGGCGGGCGATGCCAATACGCTGACGGCGTCGAAGTCGTATACCGACACCCGGGCGGCATCGACATTGAACGCGGCCAATGCCTATACAGACAGTCGCCTCAATTCGCTGGGCGCCAATCTTGACCAGTTCCGCGGTGAAGTGAATGATCGTTTCGTCCAGACCGATCGCCGCATCAACACCGTCTCGGCGATGTCCACCGCGATGTCGCAGATGACCGCCAACGCGGCCAACGGCAGCTCGAGGAACGGGCGCATCGCGGTCGGCTTCGGCGTCACCGGCGGTCGCAGTTCGATGGCCATCGGTTACGGCGTGCGTGCCGGTCGCGTCACCGTGAGTTTCGGCGCGGCCTTCGGCGGCAACAAGGGCACGGTCGGCGGCGGCTTCGGCTTGGATCTCTGATCGTCGAATGCCACCAGGCAATCTCCCCTGTTGGGGTGGCAGCGGTTGGGGATCGGCAGGGCGCTTCGGCGCCCTGTCTTTTGTTTCAGTTGTAAACCCCGCCAGCCTGATATAGCGTCGAACTCACCTTGATGGGAGGTCGAACCATGTTCAAGCGTACTTTGCTGTGCGGGCTGGTTTTGGGGGTGATGGGCGTCGACGCGATGGCCAATGCGGCCACGACGGACAAGAAAACGCCGCAGGATTCCGCCACGTCAACGGAATCGAAGACAAGCAGCGCGAGTGCCCAGGACAGTGCGAATCGCTCGCTGATCACGAAGGCGATCCTGGCCATGCATGGCGGCAATACCCTTCAGGCCAGCCGGATGATGGTCAGCGACAGCGAACCCGTGTGCACCAGATGCCACTAGTGGGCTGAGCCAAATTTCACCACGGCGCTTCGCTGGTATAAGGCAGGTCGATGATGTGGTGTTCCTTTGCGATCGCCACCCGGTTGGGGTGCGTCGATGGAACCACGCGGGCGAAGGCGGCGTCGGCGCGCTGATAGGCCAGTGCACCTTCCGCATGGCGTCCGGTCGCGGCCAGCGCGCGCGCCAACGCGAGTTGCACGGTGCCGATGCGCCAGCCGTCCGCCTCCGGCAGGCGTGACAGGTTGTCGCGCGCCAGTTGCGCCAGTTTCAGCGCAGCATCGACTTGCCCGCAGTGGCGTTCGATGTCGGCGGCATGGCTCCAGTCGCGGGTGAAATCCATGCGTTGCGGGAACGTGGCGCGCAGGTGCAATGCCTCTGCGACCTGTCCGGTTGCGACCCGGCAGTGCCCCAGCGTTGCCTGTGCGCGCGCCGCCGACAGCAGGTTGTCCACGTGTGAGATGACGTCATCGTAATTGAGCGGTCGCCACGGAATTGCCAGCCCGGTTTCCGCGTGCGCGAGTGATTCCGATGCTTTCCCTTCGTTCCACGCCTGTTGCGCTTCGAGCACCTGGAGGTCGACGTGCAATGAATTGAAATCGTCGTGCGTCGCGAGCGCAAGATCCGATTCGGCGCGTGCCAATTCGACTTTTGCCTCGGCATCCCTGCGCTGCCTCTGCAGCAGGCGGACCAGCATCATGCGCGCCTTGACCTTGCGTTCGCCAAGGATGTCGATGCGGGGGTTCTGGTATTTCACCAGCAGGTCGCGCGATTCGGCTTCGGCGCGCGGCCAGTGCCCGTCCATCAATGCATCGTTGCCGATGATCATGGAGAGCGTGCTGGTGGCGAGCTGGCCGTCGGCGCCAAAATGACTGGAGGCCAATGCCAGCTGCTGCCGCAGCATCTGGTCCGCCTCGCGATGGTGGCCAACCGCGATCAACGCCCGTGCATGCGCCATGGCCATTTGCACGGTACGGGTATTCTGTTCGCCATAGCGCGCCAGGGTCATGGCGTGCATGTCGCGTGACACCGCGTCCTGCTCGATCGACATGCCGCGCCAGTCGAGCGAATACAAGTAGTTGATGATCGAAGTGCGCACGCTCTCGAATGCCGATTCGTCGGCGCTGCCAAGCCATTTTCCCGTGGAGGCATAGGCGGCGCGGCAGTCGGGGATCTTGTTGGGATCGGTTTCTTCCAGCAGATCGGCTTCCAGTGCCTTGACACGAAACGCGAACACCGGCCGTTCCCGTGCCATTCCCAGTGCTTGCGGGCGGACCTTGTCCAGCATTTCGCGCGCACCGTCCCCTTGGCCGGCAACGATGTAGACGTGGATGAGGTCGAGCAGCAACGAGATGCGCGCCGCGTCGCCGCGCCCGGAGCGGGTGTCGATGCTGCGCATGGCACCGTCGGCCATTTCACGGACCGTAGTCTTGCGCCCGCCGTCGAAGGCCATGGCGTGCATCAGCATGCGTTCGAAACTTTCCTGGATCGCGGCGGACTGGCGGGCATTGCTTTCCGCCAATGCCCGTTGCTGCAATGCCACCTGTTCGCTGCGATGCGCGCGCCGCGATTCCATCAGCGCGATGCCGAGGCCGACCACCAGCGCCGCGATCACCGCCGCGCCGGAAGCGAACAACAGGCGGTTGCGGCGGATCATCCGCGCCAGTCGTTCACGGCGCCGCGGCAGGCGTGCCTGCACGCGATAGCCATCGAGCCATGCGCGCAGGTCGCTGCGCAAGGCATCGACGGAGGGATAGCGCGCACTCGGCACGCGCGCGATCGCGCGCAGCAGGACGGCTTCGAGGTCGCCGGAAATCTGTTTCGACAGGGCTTTCTGGGAACCGCTGCGTTCGGCGGCGGCGGCGCCATCAAGCGCACGCGATGGCGGGATGGCCGGGCGATCGAGCATCGCGATCTTGCGATGCCAGGGTGTGTCGGCTTCCATCCCGAACGGATGGCGACCGCATACCAGCAGGTAGAGCATCACCCCGAGCTGATAGACATCGGATGCGGTGGTGACCGGTTGCGCGCGCAGTTGTTCGGGCGAGGCGAATTCGGGGGTGAAGGCGCGGTGTTGCGTCTGCGTCGCGTCGGCGTCTTCCTCGACAAGTTGGGCGATGCCGAAGTCAAGCAGATGCGCCTGGCCGTTGGCGTCGACCAGCACGTTGGATGGCTTGAGGTCGCGATGGACGATCAGGTTGCGATGCGCTTCGCTCACTGCGTCGAGCACTTGCAGGAACAGTTGCACGCGATCGCGCAGATTGAGTTTGCGGGCGTCGCACCAGCGATCGATACGTTCGCCCTCGACCAGTTCCATCGCGAAGTAGGGCGTCTCGCCGGCGACGCCGCCTTCGATCAGGCGGGCAATGTTGGGATGCCGCAACGTCGCGAGGATCTGGCGTTCGCGCAGGAAGCGGTGTTGTGCGTCGGCAGTATCCAGCCCCATGCGGATGCGCTTGAGCGCTGCGCTTTGCCGATAGGCACCATCGGCGCGTTCGACGCGATAGACCGCGCCCATCCCGCCACGACCGAGGACGCCGGTGACCTGCCACGGACCGAAGCGCAACTGGGAGAAATCCTCGTCCTCATCCGCCTGGGGAGGCGTAGCGTCATCCAGCCATGCCGTCGGTTGGGTGGGAAGATTGTCGGCGGTGCGGTCGGCCAGCAGCATCGCTTCGACGATCCTGCGCAGCTCGGGATCGTTGGCGCAGACCTCGTCGAGTTGCTGCGCACGCTGGTCGGCAGGCAGGTCGGCGATCGCCTCGAACAGCGCCAGCGCGCGTTGCAGGCGGCTGGCGTCCGTGGTCATTCGCGGGCCAGTTGCGCGACCAGGAAGGCGCGTGCCTTGCGCCAGTCGCGTTGCACGGTGCGGGTGGTGATCTCCAGCAACTCGGCGATCTCGTCCTCGCTGTACCCGCCGAAGCAGCGCAGCTCCACCACCGACGCCGCGCGCGGGTCGGCTTCGGCCAGGGTCGCCAGCATCTCGTCCACTTCCAGTACCCCGAAGGCGGGATCCGGTGCGCCGATCTGGGTCACCAGCGTGACCTGCTCACCGCTGCGCTTGCCGGCGTGCAGCCGGCGCACTTCATCCACCAGGACGTGGCGCATCGCGCGGGCCGACAGGGCCAGCAGCTGGCGGCGGTCTTCGGGCTTGAGCGCGCCCTCGCTCGACAGCTTCAGGAAGGTCTCGTTGACCAGCGCGGTAGTGTCGAAGGCGCGGGAGGAACGACGCAGCTGCAGCCGGGCCGCCCGCTTCAGGTCCTCATAGGCAGCCGCATAGACCTCCGGCCAGCCCGAGCCCCCCCCTGCGAGCGGACCGTCCCGGAAGCCATCGGCTGGGGGGTCGGACCGCGTCATGTCCTTGATTCTGCGTCCGCGGGGGGTATCCGGGCAAGCCGATGTCGGGTTTTGCGACCGGAATCCGTTATCTATCCATGAGCGGGGAGTTGTCCATGAGGGCGACGGCCGGACTCGGGAGGGGCCGCAGGATGCGGCTTTGTCCGGCCGAAGCTCCGCTGAGGGAGCAAAAAGACAGGGAGTGTCGAGAAGCGGGCGCGAGCAATCGCGCCCGCTTCCTTGTCTAACCCGTTAACCTTATGGGGATGAATTCCCCGTTCCGCCGCGCCCTGCGCTACATCTGGCGCATTCCCCTGCTGGTCTGGCATGTCCTCGTCGACCTGCCGATCACGATCGTGCTGATGGCGGAACCGTGGGGCGAAAAGTCCATCGGCGGTGATCGCATCGGCCATCGCGCGGTGCGCTGGTGGTCGCGCTGGCTGATGCGCATCTACGGACTCGACGTGCGCGCCCGCGGCACCCAGTTGGCGGATCCGGTGCTGTTCGTCGCCAACCATGTCGGCTGGACCGACATTGTGGTTCTCCACAGCACGCACATGATGGGCTTCGTCGCCAAGCGCGAGATCGCCGGCTGGCCGCTGGTGGGCTGGCTGGCGAAGAAGGGCCAGACCATCTTCCACCAGCGCGGCAGCCAGGAATCGCTGGGCGATGTTCTGCAGCAGATGGTGGAACGTTTGCGCGAAGGGTACTCGGTCGGTGCCTTCCCGGAAGGCGGTACCCGCGACGGCCGCGAACTCGGGCCGTTCCACGCACGACTGTTCTATGCCTCGGTCGAAGCGAACGTGGCGGTACAGCCGGTGGCGCTGTGCTACGGCACGCGTGGCGATGCGCAAACGGTGATCGCATTCCGCAAGCGCGAGAGCTTCGCGCAGAACTTCTGGCGCCTGCTGGGTGAACCGGCACGCACGGTCGACGTGGTCTACCTGACGCCGATCCTGCCAGGGGAAGTGGAAGGACGCAGCCGCATCGCCGAACTGGCGCGCGAACGCATCGGCGGCGCGCTGCAGGAATCGTGAGCCGGGTCGACAGCCCGTTCCAGCCTGCGCGCGGACTGCGCAATCGTCATCTGCAGAGCTTTCTCGGCAGCGGATTTCGTCGCAGCCGCCTTGCCCGGCGCGAATTCGCGCGCTGCGCTGCCGTGCATGAGGACGTGACGCTGGTTGCGGGCGTTGATGCGCGTTTGCAAGGCGTGTTCAGTCGCCCGCGCCTGCAACGTTCCGATACCCTGGTGTTGCTGCTGCACGGCTGGGAAGGCAGCATCGAATCCAATTACATGCGCCTGAGCGCGGCGTTATTGCTGGACGCCGGGTTCCCGGTGCTGCGCCTGAATTTCCGCGATCACGGTGGCACCCACCATCTCAATGAAGAGATGTTCCATTCCGGCCGCATCGAGGATGTCCTCAACGCGGCGAAGGATGCGCTGGCACGCTGGAATCCCGAGCGGCTGGTGGTCGCGGGGTTCTCGCTGGGCGGCAACTTCGCCTTGCGCACCGCGTTGCACGCGCAGGCAGCCGGATTGCCGCTGGTGCAGGCGCTGGCGGTGTGCCCGCCGATCGATCCGGCGCGGACGATGGATGCGATGGAGGCCGGCTGGTGGCCCTACATCCATCATTTCGAGCACGAATGGCGGCGATCGCTGCGGCGCAAGCGCGAACTGTTCCCGCAGCGCCACGGTTTCGCCAATGCCGTCCTGCGCCTGCCGATGCGCGCGCTCACCGCATGGATGGTCGAGGCGCATACCGACTACGGATCGATCGACGCCTATTTCAGCGCGTACCACGTCGATGTCGCGGCGCTGGGGACGTGCAGTGTTCCCGTCGATGTATTGATGGCAGCCGATGATCCGGTCGTGCCGCTGGTCGAATTCGATGCGCTGGCGCAGCAGCAGAACGCACGCCTGGAACTGGCGACGCATGGCGGTCACTGCGGCTTCATCGAGGATTGGGCAATGCACGGATATGGCGAACGCTGGATCGTCGAGCGCATCATCGCCAGCGAACGTGCATTGGGGCAGACTGCCCATGACGACGACGGAGATTCGCCATGAAAATCACCAGTGACAGTTTTGAACACCGCGCTGCGCTTGCTTCCGAATTCGCGATGGGCGCACCCGACGGTTTCGGCGGCAACCGCAATCCGCACCTGGCGTGGAGCGATGCGCCTGCGGGAACGAAGTCGTTCGCATTGCTGTGCATCGATACCGATGCGCCCACCGATGCCTCGCTGGCCGGCAAGGAAGGCGTGGAAATTCCGGTCGATCATCCGCGCGGAGATTTCGTGCATTGGGCGGTGGTCGATATTCCCGCCGATGTGCATGAAATCGCGGCGGGCAGTGCCAGCAACGACGTCACCAAGGGCGGCAAGCCGGCGCGCGATGGTACGGGCATGCGCGAAGGCTTGAATGATTACACCGGATGGTTTGCCGGTGATGCCAGCGGCATGCGCGGGCAGTACCACGGTTACGACGGCCCCTATCCGCCGCCGAACGACCTGCGCACGCATCGCTATTTCTTCCGGCTGTATGCGCTGGATGTCGCGAAGCTCGATGTGCCGGGGTCATTCACCGCGGCTGACGCACAGCGCGCGATGCACGGTCATGTGCTGGACGAAGTGGCGATCTACGGGACGTACCGGTTGCACGCGTAGGCTGGCAACAGCATCGCACGCGCTGGCTTGGCGAAAAAGCATCGCCCGGCTGAGCGCCTTTAGCGGTTATCCGCAGTGACCGACACGCCGTGAATACGTCCATGTAGGCTCGACTCGGCATCCATGCCTCGTATGGTCGGTCACTGCGGACGAACCGCA